>NZ_JAQZSH010000045.1:0-81524 GCF_053902585.1 Longispora urticae | reverse complement strand
CGGGCGCGATGCCCGTCCCCCCCTCCGGCATGGGGCCGGTCGCCCCGCAAACCCTCAACCCCACCCGCCCAAATGGTACATATCATATGATGTCGGCATGATGCAGAGTCGGTTGAGCGGCAAGGTGGCAGTGGTCTTCGGCGCCGGCGGGGCGGTGGGTGGAGCGGTCGCCCGGCGGTTCGCCGACGAGGGCGCGACGGTCTACGCCAGCGGCCGGACCCTGTCGTCGGTCGAGGGCGTGGTGAAGGAGATCGTCGCGGCCGGCGGGACGGCGCACGCGGCGCGGGTCGACGCGTCGGACGAGCCGGAGGTGACCCGGTACGTCGCCGAGGTCGCCCGGGAGGCCGGCGCCGTCGACGTGGCGCTCAACGCGGTCGGGGTCTACGCCGTGCAGGGCGTGTCCCTGGCGGACCTCGGACTCGCCGACTTCCTCGCCCCGGTGGTGACCTGGACGTCCTCGCAGCTCCTCACCTCCCTGGCGGTCGCCCGGCACATGCGCCCGCGCCGCTCCGGGGTCGTCCTGACCCTGTCCGCGTCGACCGCCCGGTTCGCCATCGCCGGGACCGGTGGTTTCGGGGTCGCCGCCGCCGCGGTGGAGGCGCTGAGCCGCACCCTCGCCGCGGAGCTGGGACCGTACGGCATCCGGGTGGTCTGCCTCCGCCCGCACCGGATCGAGGACACCCTCGAGGCGCCCGACCTGCCGATGCCGCTGCCCGAGTTCCGGGCCTACCTCAACGGCATGACGCTGCTCGACCGGCTGCCGAGCCTGGCCGACGTGGCCGGCACGGCGGCCTTCCTGGCCTCCGACGACGCCGCGGCGATGTCCGCGGCGGTCGTCAACCTGAGCTGCGGGGCCATCGTCGACTGAGGAACCGCGCCACCCCGCGCACCGCGCCCTCCGCCTGCTCCGCACGCGCGCACCGCGCCACCTCCGGACCGAACACGCCGCACCGTCCGGCGCACGGCGCACGGGAAGGGGCAGGACCATCACCTGGCCCTGCCCCTGCACCCCTGACATGCCCGGGTCAGGGCACCTTCCGCGACCCGGCCCCGGTCACGACTTGAACCGCGTGCCGTTCCAGTGGTTCGTACCGGGCGCCGCGGCGGTCGCGTCGTCGTACTCGTCCTTGCGCCGCCACCAGTCCCACGGGTGTTCGAGCTGGGCCTCCTGGCGGCCCAGGTGGGTGATGTCCAGATAGTTGTAGAAACTCTTGAAGATCTCCCCACCCCGGTCGTAGATCGAATAGGTGTGGAAGACGTCGTCCCCGTCGCGGATGAACGAACTCACCCCGGGCGATTCGCCCAGGTCCGTGGTGACCTCGTAGTCGCGGTTGAACTCGCTGTCCCCGGACGAGAACCACGGAATGGTCCAGCCCATCCGGGCCTTGTAGGCGTCGAGCTCGGCCAGCGGCGCGCGGGAGACCAGCACGATACTGGTGTCCCGCGCCCAGATGTGCGAGAGGTCCCCGATGCTGTCGGTCTGCATGGAACAGCCGATGCAGCCGACCTTGTCGCCGGGGGCGAACATGAAGTGCCGCACGATGAGCTGGCGGCGCCCCTCGAACAGGTCGAGCAGCGTGACCGTGCCGTTCGGCCCCTCGAAGCGGTAGTCCTTGTCCACCTTGACCATCGGCAGGTTCTGGCGCGCCTCGTTAATCATGTCCCGCGCGGCGGTGACCTCTTTCTCCTTCTCCAGCAGAGCCTTGCGGGCCTCCAGCCACTCTGCCCTGGAGACAATTGTCGGAAGGTTCATCAGTTCTCCTCAGTGCTGTCGGCGGAATGGTTCCACCGGGACCCGACACAAGGGATGAAGAATGGTGTCACCTGAGTCCCGAATGGGAGAACACCCTCTACCAGGATGCCGAAGAACACGCGATTGTTCTTCTTCCAGATTGGCGTCTTCCGGCCGTAATTCCCCATGCGGGGGAAACACCGGAAGACCACCATCCGGGTACTGACACCGCGGGACTAACGGGCCGCGCGCCCGCGTTCCTTCAACGTCCGGCGCTCAATCTTGCCGACCGGCGTACGCGGGATCTGGTCGACGAACTCGACCCGCCGGACCTTCTTGTACGGCGCGACCCGCTCGGCGACGAAGGCCATGATCTCCTCGGGGGTGGCCGGCCCGTTGGCGACCACGAAGGCCTTCGGCAGCTCGCCGGTGGCCTCGTCGGGCACCCCGACCACGGCGGCGTCGGCGACCTTCGGGTGCGCCATCAGCACGGCCTCCAGTTCGACCGGCGACACCTGCTGCCCGTTGTACTTGATCAGCTCCTTGATCCGGTCGACGATGAACAGCTCCCCGTCGTCGTCGACGTGCCCGAGGTCGCCGGTGTGCAGGAAGCCGTCCGGTTCGAGGACGTCGCGGGTGGCCTCCTCGGCGTTGAGGTAGCCCTTCATCACGTGCGGGCCCCGGATCAGGATCTCGCCGTCGAGGTTGCGCCCGAGCTCCTCCCCCGTGGTCACGTCGACGATCTTGCACTCGACGTTCGGGGCGTTGCGGCCGACCGACCCGGGCGTCACCGGGTTCTCCAGCTGCATGAACGACACCATCGCCTCGGTGAGGCCGTACCCCTGGCTGATGTGGCAGCCGAGCCGCTCGCGGACCAGGCGCGCGATCTGCGGGTCCAGGCTCGCGCCGCCGGAGACGATCGAGCGCAGCGACGACAGGTCGTACCTGTCCACCAGCGGGCTCCGGGCGAGCAGGACGGCGATGGTCGGCACGATGTACAGCCGGGTGATCCGGTGGTCCTGGACGGCGCGCAGGAAGGCCTCGGGTTCGAAGCGGGGCATGGTCACGAGGGTCGCGCCGTCCAGCAGGCTGGCGTTCATCATCATGGTGAGCCCGAAGGCGTGGTGGAACGGCGGCACGGCCAGGACCCGCTCGCCCTCGCCGTTGGGCGCGACGAGGCTGGTCAGGAGCGCCTTGGCGACCATGTTGCGGTGGGTCAGCATCACGCCCTTGGGGTGGCCGGTGCTGCCGCTGGAGTGCACGAGGGCGACCACGTCGCGGGCGGGGTCGATGGGCGGGTCGGGCGGGGTGCGGTCGTCGGCCAGCAGCGCGGCGAACGGGGTCGCGCCGTCGGCCGCCCCGAACACGATGATCTCCTCGAGCTTCGTCCGGGGGGTCAGCGTCCGCGCCTTGTCCACTTCGGACGGCACGGTCACCAGGAGGCGCGCGCCGGCGTCGTTGAGGAGGGCCGCGTGCTCGTCCGCCGTGTCGAGGGGGTTGAGCACCACCACCGTGCCGCCCGCCGTGGCCGCGGCGTGGAACGCGATCGGGTACTCGGGCACGTTCGGCGCGAGGATGGCCAGCACGTCGCCCTTCCCGAAGCCGCGGGCCCGCAGTCCGCTCGCCGCGTGCCGCACGGCGGAGGCGAGCTGCCCGTAGGTGTACGCGTTGCCGCCGGTGACGTCGACGATCGCGACCCGGTCGGCGTACTCGTCCGCCTTCTGGAGCACGAACGTCGTCACCGAGGTCTCGGGGATGGGCACGCTCGGCCGGGTGCCGGTGAAGATCACGAAGCCACCTCCTCCCGCTTGTACGTGCTCAGGCCCGGCTGGTACGCGCGCTTCTCGAACTGCTTGAGCGCGACGTTGATCCACTCGTTGCTGGTGAGCCGGGCGAGCTCCCACAGCTTGGCCTGGTCGTAGTCGATCGCGGCCGGCAGGTCCAGGGTGGTGGTGCGCTCGTAGACCTCCTTGGCCAGCCGCAGGGTGACCGGGTTCTTGTTCACGATCTTGGCCACGATCCGGTCGGTCTCCGCGTCGAGCTCCTCCAGCGGCACGGCCCTGTTCACCAGCCCGTGGGTCTCCGCCTCCCGACCGGTCATCGTGTCCCCGGTGAGGATGTAGTAGAGCGCCTGCTTGCGGGGCAGGTTGTGGGTCGCCGCCCAGGAGGCGCCGCCGGCCGGGAAGATGCCGAAGTTGATCTCGGAGAGGCCGAACTTCGCGGACTCGTTCGCGACGGCCAGGTCACACAGCCCCGTCACCTCGAACCCACCGCCGAAGGCGTACCCGTTCACCTTGGCGATCGTCACGGCCGGGAACGCCTTCAGGCGCTGGAACCACTTCAGCGCCACCAGGTTCGTCTTGTAGAACAGCATCGGGTCGTCGTAGGGCTTGAGGAAGCACTCCTCGAGGTCCATGCCGGCGCTGAAACTGTTGCCGTTACCGGTGATCACGACCGCCTTGACCCGCTCGTCCGCCTCGATGGCGTCCAGGATCTCGTGCATGTCGTTGTGCATCTGGGGGTTCATGGCGTTCTTCTTGGCCGGTCGGTTGAAGTAGACCGTGGCCTTCGGCCCCTCGATCTCGAGGTTCACCGTCTCTAGCTCGATCATGTTCGGCCTTCTCTCCTCTGGACGACACATCCACGCGCAGCCGAAGACCGCTCAACCGGGGAGTCCGCGACGCGCCCGCGTTGGTGGAGCGACCCACGGGTACGAGCATCACAGGGCCGGCGTCCGTCTGGCTTCTCCGAGCTTGCTGGGCCCGCGCGGGCCCGACCGCACCCCGTACCCGTCGGAATTGTCCTGTTCTTCGACTCCCCCGACGCGGGGCCGGAGACCGCACGGCGAGCGATCGGCGCGCAACTCTCTGGTTGCGCCCGCCCGGACGATGTGCAACTATCAAGTTGCACATAATGGCCACGGCGAAGGAGCCCCACCATGAGCAACGAACTGATCGAGCGCGAGACCGTGATCGAGGCGCCCCTGGAGCGGGTCTGGTCCCTGGTGGCCGAGCCGGGCTTCTGGGTGGCCGACGAGGCGAGCCTGACCGGTGCCGTCGCCAAGGAGGGCGACTCGATGCTGGCCAAGAACGCCGAGTGGGGCGAGTTCCCGGTCCGCGTGGAGAAGGTCCAGGCCCCGACCTACGTGGCGTACCGCTGGGTCACCGCGTTCCCCGGGCAGGAGCTGCGCGAGGACAACAGCACCCTCGTGGAGTTCACGCTGACCGCGGAGGGCGACACCACGACGCGGCTCCGGGTCGTCGAGAGCGGGTTCGCGGCGCTCGACGTGTCCGAGGAGCAGCGCAGCAAGTCGTTGTCCGACAACGCCAGCGGCTGGCCCCAGGTCCTCGACGCGGTCAAGACGCGCGCCGAGAAGTCGTAATGTGACGCACGAACGTCGTGCCGCCGGTGCCGGGGTCGACAGCGTCCTCATCGCACTGGCCGACCCCACGCGACGTCAACTGCTCGACCTGCTCGCCACCCACGGCGAGGTCACCGCGACGACCCTCGCCGAGGGGCTGCCCGTGACGCGCCAGGCGGTGGTCAAGCACCTCGCCGTCCTGGACGCCGCCGGGCTCGTCTCCGGCCAGCGGGTCGGTCGCGAGGTCCGGTACGCGGTCCGACCCGCGGCACTCAACGCCACGGCACGGTGGATGTCCACGCTCGCGGCCGACTGGGACCGGCGGCTGGCGACCATCAAACGCCTGGCCGAGGCCGCGGAGCGGGATGCGGCGTAACACACAGCGTGCGCGGGCGGTTCGACTCGGTCGGCAGGCGGAACGGCTGACAGTTCGCCGCGCCTGCCGACCGACCGTTGACATTTCCGGGTTCTCGAAGAAGGGCACCGTCTCATGACTACCGACGCAATCTCGCCTCCACGGTTCACCGGCAAGCAGAAGATGATCCTGCTCGTCCTGCTGGGTGCCGGGTTCATGCTGTCCGTCGACTTCTCCATCCTGAACGTCGCGCTGCCCGGGGTGGCCGCGGGCGTCGGACTGGAGCTGACCGGGCTCCCGTGGATCATCTCCGCGTACGCGCTGCCCGCCGCCGGCTTCACCCTGCTGTTCGGCCGGCTGGCCGACCTGTTCGGCCGGCGCAGGCTGTTCCTGGCCGGCATGGTCCTGCTGGCCGCGGCCTCCCTGCTGGGCGGCTTCGCCACGAACCCGGAGATGCTGCTGATCGCCCGGGTCCTGCAGGGCTTCGCCACGGCGATGACGGCGCCCGCCGGGCTGTCCCTGCTCACCAGCACGTTCCCGGAGGGCGCCCTGCGCAACCGGGTCCTCGGCCTCAACGGCGCCCTGCTCTCCGGCGGCTTCACCGTCGGCGCGCTGGTCGGCGGCACGCTCGTCAGCCTGTTGAGCTGGCGGGCCGCGTTCTTCATCAACATCCCGGTCGCCGTGATCATCCTGATCGTCACGCCGCTGCTGATCAGCGAGAGCAACGTGCCTGCCCGGGTGAAGCTGGACCTGCCGGGCGCGGTGACCGTGACCGGTGGTCTGCTGGCGGTCACCTACGCCGTCGTCGAGAAGAACATCATCGCGGCGGTCGTCGGCGTGGTGCTGTTGGCGGCGTTCTGGTTGATCGAGCTGCGCGCGCCGGCTCCGCTCACCCCGGTGCGGATCCTCAAGCGGCCCACGGTGAAGTGGGGCAACTACGCCGGTCTGATCATCTTCGCGATGGAGACCGGGATGATCTTCCTGATGACGCTCTACATGCAGAACGTCCTGCACCTCTCCCCGCTGGTCACCGGCCTGATCTTCGGCGTCCCCGGCCTCGCGGCCGTCGCCGCCGGTGTGATCGCCGGGCGGTTCATCGGGAGGCACGGCGCCCGCACGATCCTGGCCGTCGGGATGATCGTCCAGGGCATGTCGACCCTGCCCCTGGTGTTCCTGGGTGCCGACCGGATCGGGCTCGCCATCATGATCCCGGCGCTGTTCGTCAGCTTCTTCGGGCACGTGACCGCCATCGTGGCGTACACCGTGACCGGGACCTCGGGTCTGCCGAACGAGGAGCAGGGCCTGGCCACGGGCCTGACCTCGATGACCCAGCTGGTGGCCGTCACCGTCGGTATCCCGATCCTGGGCGCGATCGCCGCGACGCAGGCCGTGGAGCTGAACGGCATCCGCCTCGCGCTCGGCGTGGACGTGGTGGTGACGATGCTCAGCGTGGTCCTCGTCTGGTTCGGGCTGCGCGAGCGGAACGAGAACCGCGCGCCCGTTCCGGCCGCCGACCTGGCCGCGTCCAGGGACTGAGCCGGGCGACAGGTCCCCGCGCGCACGGAGTCCGGCCCGGGACTCCACGGCGCGGACCGACCTGCCGCGCAGAAAGAGGTGCACCTGTTCCGCCGCGATGCGAACCTCCATATCGCATCCGCCGCGGAACAGGTGCACCTTTCCGTGCGCACGCCGGGAGCTAGCCGGCGGCCGGTCTCCGGGGCCTGGGGCGGCGGAACAGCAACGTGCTCAGGGCGACGAGCAGAACGACGTCGATGCTGACGAGTACGAGGCTCAGGGGGTCCTTCGCGCCGTGCCCGCCGTGCCCGGCCGGGGCCGCCAGGGGCTCGCCGATCGGGGCGGGCGCGCTGGCCTCGCCGACGCTGAACCGGCTGATCCCGGTCGCCTCGGTGCCGTCCTCCAGCAGGACGTGGTATCCGACCAGGTAGACGCCCCGGTCGGCGATCCGCACGGGCACGGTGATCCGCGAGCCGTCCACCCGGGCCGTCCCCTCCGTGACGGGTATCCCGCGCGCGGTGGCGACCGTCAGGTGGTACTCCCGGGTCCGCGGCGGGGCGGTGAACTCCATCGCGACCTCGGTCGGCGCGGCGGCCAGGCCCTCGCCGTCGGCGGGCGCGAGGGCCGACAACGCGGTGGGCGCCGGTTCGAGCAGGGCGATCACTCCCATGGAGAGTGCCACCGCCACCACGATCCCGGCGCCCAACCGACGCGACCACGGCCGTCGCCACCAGCGGACGGCAGCGCCCTGCTCGGCCGTGTCAGTGGTCATCCGCGCGAGGCGCCGGACACGGCCGGCTCCTTGGCGCACGAGCAGTCGGCGCGGTCGAACTCGCTCTGGTTCGGCCGGAGGTGCAGGTACATCGCGACCACCATCGGGATGAAGACGATGGTGTTGTAGAACAGGTGCAGCTCCACCCGGGGGAAGACGAGCTGGGCGATGCTGGTCGGGACGGCCTGGCCGAAGAACATCGTGCCGCTCTGGGCCTGGACGAACAGCAGCAGGTGCTCGATGTGGTGCCAGAACTGGATGGCCAGCGCGACGGTCCACCACCCCTTGGCCCGGCCCACGAAACCCCTGCGCAACAGGAACAGGCCGATGAGCATGACCAGCGCGTACCCGTAGTGCAGCCACTCCGACTTGACCAGCCACGGGTAGAAGTACCCGAGGACTCCGCGGGACTCCTTGAGGGGCATGCCCAGTGCCCAGATCTGGAAGGCCTGGGTGAGGTGTTCCGCCCAGTGCGCGACGACGATCACCATGAACAGGTTGAGTGCGAACCGGTGCCGCACGCCGTTCAACCGGTTGACCAACCCGGTGGAACCGGCGCCCGGCGCCTGGATAGTGGTCATATGTGCCTCCAGCGGAAGAAAATTGCCTGTCAGCGGCGCACACGACGAGGTTCTGTCAGGACGCAGCTTTTCCAGCTTGTCGGAGCACTCCGCGCGGATTCTTCTTCCAAAGTGCTCACTTCAACTCTGCGTACCCGGAAGGGAACCGGATGTGGCCGGCACCTGCCAGCTGCCCACCTGTCGGGCCGCGGCGAAACTCGCCCACGCGACGGTGTCCACGAGCGCCCGGTCGTCGGCCTGCCAGCGCCGGAACCCCGCGATCTCGTTCTCGTCCACCTGGTACGAGGCCAGCGCGGCGAGCAGCGCGACCCGGCCGGCGGCCCGCTGGGACTCGGGCAGGCCGGCGACGAGCTTGTCGACCCACCACTTGCTCAGGCCGGTGTCCTCGCCGCGCCAGTCCGCCAGCCGGGCCCGGACCACCTCGCGCACGGCCGGCGGCACCGACCGCTCCCCCGCCGCCTCGAACGCCGCGTACGACCGCGCCACGGCCCCCTCGACGAACGGGTTGCCGGCCGCCCAGCCCGCGTCCGTCGGCAGCGGCGCGTCGGGCAGCAGCGGTACGGAACGGCCGGCCTCGCGGTCGCCGCGCAGGGTCGGGCGCAGCACCCGGCTGATGCCGCGCTTCGCCCGCCGGCGGGACGCGGGCCGCAGCCCCGGCGGCAGCAGGAAACTGGACAGGAAGACGTTCACCATCCGGGTGAGGTAGTGGAAACTGACGACGACACCGACCAGCTCGGGCCGGTCGGCCGCCGGGAAGGGCTGCTCGCCGCCCGGGGAGCCCGGCAGGTGCGCGGACCGGGCCCACTCGGCGACGGCGCGGACGTGCGGGTCGCCGACCTCGGTGAGCCGGTCGGCCAGGACGGCCTCGGCCTCCTGTTCGGTGGACAGGTCGTACAGGCCGATGCTGTGCATCTCGGCGCAGTACGGGCACGTGTTGGCGACCGACACCACCGCCGCGACCGCCTCCTTCAGGGCCCGGCTCACCGTGACCGTGGGCAGCAGCGGCTCCCGCATCAGCATCCAGTACGCGGCCAGCAGGTCCGGGGACGGCGAGTGCAGGAGGGCCGGCGGCACCACGAGGCGCATCTCGTCGGCGACCTGTCCGTACACGGTGGACACCAACCCTGTCGCGTTGGTGGGGGACACGGGCGCCACGTACCGGACCTGACGCTGCGCGACCGAGGAGATAACCCGCCCGACGACCATGCTGACCTCCCGCGATGGTGTGGTGAATTCCCAGTATGTACCGCATCCGGGCCGTCACGACCGGTGTGCGCGCAGTCGAGCACTCTGGGAGAAATCGACGTGGGCGCGGGGTGTCGACCGGTGTGACGGGATGGGTCGGGGCCCAGTTCCGACCGGGTCCGGGCGGGGTGGGGCGGGGCATAATGGGGGGCATGTGCCGAAGCATCAAGATCCTGCGGCCCCCGGTCGCGCCCGAGGTCACCGAGGACGACATCCACGCGGCCGCGCTGCAGTACGTGCGGAAGGTGTCGGGGTTCCGCAAGCCCGCGGCGCACAACGCCGAGGCGTTCGACGCCGCCGTGGAGGCCGTGGCCCGGGCGACCGCCGAGCTGCTCGGGCGGCTGGAGGTGCGGGGGCAGCACCATCACCACCACCCGCACGAGGAGCCGGCCGCCGACGCCGCCTGAGGCTCCGCCCACCGGGCCGGGGCTCGCCGCCGTGCCGGGCGGCGGACAGCCCGCCGCCCGAGCTCTCCCGCCCGCCGCGCGCGCCGGGGGCGGTCGCGCCGGGGCGGTCGCGAGCCGGGAGCACCAGCCGCCACCCCGTGACGTGGCGCCATTCGTGATCTGAGGCCACGCCCCGGACACCCCGGCCTCGGGGGCCGCAGACAGCTGGGCCCCGGGCCCCGGGCCCCCAGACACCCGGCCTCGCGCCCCCAGCCCTCCGGACCTCGGGGCCCGTCGCCTCCCGGCGCCCCCGTTCGGTCCGGGATGACACGTGCCCGTTCGCCCCGGGGGAACCGGCCGGAGTTCGCGCCTATGCGGGTCGGGACGCGGGGCCCTCGTACCCCCGTGATGGTCGTGGGGTTGATCCTTTTTCGTGTCCACAGGCTTGGCACTGTCTCTTTCGGACAGACGCTACACCTGATCTTAACCTTCAAATATAGTCCAACATCAATATGTTCCTTCCGACTCCCCCGATCGGAGGACCACGATGGTCCGACTCGCCCGCGCCGCCGCCGTCACCCTGCTCGCCCTCGCCGGCAGCCTGGTGGCGTTCGCCGGCCCGGCACACGCCTCCGTCACCGACGCGAGCTGTGTACCGCCGAGCAGCAACGTCACGACGTTCAACCCGCCGATCTCGTTGGTGCTCGCGCCCACCGTGCTCACCTACAAGACCACATACAAGCCCTGCACCTCGCAGACCGTGCCGAACCTGGTGTCCGGCCTGGTCAACGTGAGCTCCACCCTCAACGACCAGTGCCAGATGAACCTGCAGACGTTCGTCGTGACGTACACGATCCTGTGGAACACCGGCGCGACGACCAAGGTCCAGGCGACGCACACCGCGTACATCTCGGGCAGCACCCTGGTGACGACCTACACGGGCACGGTGATCGCCGGGCTGTTCACCGGCAGCTCCGTGGTCGAACAGCAGGTCGGCTCGGCCGTCGAGCTCCAGCAGTGTCTGGCGGGCACCAACCGCCTGAAGAGCCTGACCTCGCGGGTCAGCCTGAAGATCTACCACTGAGCCTGACCGCTCTCCGCGGACCCGTGCCCGACGGCACGGGTCCGCCCCGTGTGACGGGGCGCGGGTCCGCACCGCGTGTCACGATGAGGCCATGAACGTCACTGTCGTCCCGGACGGGCCCGTGCCCCCGTTCGAGCAGCTCAGAACCCAGATCACGGACCAGGTCCGCACCGGGGTACTCGCCGTCGGCACCCGGCTGCCCACCGTGCGCGCCCTGGCCGGCGAACTGGGCCTCGCCCCGAACACCGTGGCCCGGGCCTACCGCGAGCTCGAACAGGACGGGGTCGTCGAGACCCGGGGGCGCAACGGCACGTTCGTGACGGCGTTCGGGGACGCCGCGCAGCGCCGGGTGCAGGTGGCGGCCGCCGCGTTCGCCGAGACGGTGCGCCGGGCCGGGGTCGCGCGGGACGAGGCGTTGCGGCTGGTGGCGGCGGCACTCGGGGACTGAGCCGGGCCACCCGCCCCAGGGGGCGGAGCGGGTGCGCGACGTGCGGTCGCGTGACGGCTGCCCGGGTGCGGTGCGTGGTCGCGTCGACCCAGGGGTGCGCAGGCTGATCGCGTCGGCCAGGTCGCACCCCGAACCGCGCGGTCAGCCGGGCCAGTTGAGCGGCGCGCCCGTCTCCAGCAGCGTCTTCAGGCTGCTCAGCACCCACGCCCAGCCGCCACCGGCACCCGTGTCCGCCAGCCTGCCCGACATCAGGGGCCGCAGCCGGGACTGGCCGGTCAGGTCGTGGGTGACGGTCAGCGAGGTGACGCCGCCCTCGCCCGGCTTGATCTCGTACGTCAGGGTGCTGAAGCCCTCGGCGGCCATCTCCTCGTCCATCAGCATCCGCCAGGTCTGGACCAGCTTCTTCGGCGGATCGGACTCGATCACCTCGCCGTCGACGGCCAGCTCGGGGGCGCCCATCGAGACCATCTCGGCGCTGGCGTAGCCCCGGTAGGCGCCGCCGGGGGTCAGGTCGTACACCGAGCGGCCGCCGTAGCCGAACTTCTCGGTCCACTCCGGAGTCGTGATCGCGTCCCAGATCGCCTGAGGGGTGGCGTTGATGTACACCCGGTACACCTGGACGTGCTGTTCGGTGGTGGTCATGGTCCCTGCTCCAGTTCGCTCTTGAGGTCCACGAGCGCGGACACCCGGCGCTCGGTGTACTTGTCGATCCACCGGTCGTGGATCAGCCGGATCGGCACCGGGTTGAGGAAGTGCAACTTCTCCCGCCCCGACCTCCGGGTGACCACCAGGCCCGCCTCCTCGAGCACCCTCAGGTGCTTCATGACCCCGAACCGGGTCATCTCGAGCTCGGATTCCAGCTCGGTGAGCGTCTGGCCGTCCCGGGCGAACAACCGGTCGAGCAGGCGGCGGCGGGTCTGGTCCGCCAGGGCCTTGAACACGCGGTCGTCGTCGGTCACGTACCCAGAATAGGTGACCAAATGGTCACATGTAAAGGGTCAGGCCTCCTGCGGCAGGCCCCGCAGGGCGCGCCGGGTGCGCAGGGCCAGCGGCAGGCCGACGGCGAGCAGGGCGGCGACCGGCAGGAGCTCGACCCACGGCCGCGAACCGAAGCCGGCGACGACACCCCACGTGCCGAGCCGCAGCCCGAGCACCGCGCCGCCGAGAACGAGCAGGGCCAGCCCCCGGGCCGAGTCCCGGTCCGGCCGGAGCGCGCCGGCCACCAGGTGCACCGCGATGGCGACGGTCAGCAGGACGCCGTACACGGTCGCGGTGTCGAACGACCAGCTGAACGGGTCCGGGGCCAGGCCGAGCACCAGGATCAGCGGAGCGGCCAGCACCAGGCCGCCGACCGGGACCGCGAGCAGCCACGGCCACAGGCGCGGCTTCGGCGCGTCGGACCGGAAGGCGCCCATCGCGAGGACCAGCAGCACGTCGAGGACGAGCCGGGGAGCATTGCGGAGCAGCAGTTCGCCGTCGTAGAGCACCTGGTACAGCGGGGCCGGCAGGATCGCCAGCACCACGAGGACCTGGCTGAGCCGGCGGCGCCCCAGCAGCAGCGCCAGGTATCCGACCAGCACGAGCACGTCGACGACGACCCAGACCTGGTCCCAGAGGGCCGGCGGCAGCGCGGCCTCGACGCCGGGCACGGGGATGGCCTCCCCGGCGGTGCCCGGCGGGCCGAAGGGGATCACGGCCAGCCGCCCGTCGATCCAGAGCCGGACCACGAACGAGCTGACCGCGGAGGCCGCGTGCGACAACAGGCCGACCAGCACGGCGATCCGGAGCGCCTGGCCCCAGACGAACTGCTTGGGCGGCGCGCCCAGCCCGCCGAACCAGAGCCTGGCGGCCAGGGCCAGCACGCTGAGGACCTCCGCGGCCGGCGGCCGACCCAGGTCGGCGATGTCCTCGTCCAGTTCGGGGTCGTCGGTGGCCATGCTCTCCAGGAACGCGGTGACCATGTCCCCCTCCCACGCCCGGCGGTACGGCGCGGGCAGGAGTCGGAGCAGCCTGCGGTACCGGCGCTCCAGCCGGCTCACGCGGCACCGCCGGCCGGCCGGGCCCGCAGGCGCGCGACGGCCACCTGGGCGTTGACGGCCTGGCGCTCGGCCTCCCGGGCCAGCGCGTGCCGGCCGCGTTCGGTGAGCCGGTAGTAGCGGCGCAGCCGGCCCTGCCAGACCTCCTCGCGGTCGGGCTCGACCAGTTCGTCGGCGGTGAGGCGGTCGAGGATGCCGTACAGCGAACCGATCTTGAGGGCGACCCGGTCCTGGGACAGCTCCGCCACGTCGCGGACGATCCCGTAGCCGTGCCGGGGGGTGTCGACGAGCGCGGTGAGGATGAAGAAGGCGGGCTCGGTCATGGCCTTGGTCATGCCGGCCAATATAATGGTTGCCAGGATATCCTGGCAAGATTGGCTACCGGACCAGCGCCGGGGTCACCGCGGCGTTGAGCAGCCGGCGGACGTCGCCGGCCTGGCAGACCAGGACGGCCGGGTCGCCGCGCACCTCGTCGACCGTGGCGGACACCCCGAGCACGGCGGCGGCGGTCACCAGCAGGTCGGCCGTCCCCGACGCGCCGGTGCGCAGGCAGATCGCGTCCCGGCTCGGGCCGAGCCCGCCGATCAGCAGCCCCATCCGCCAGGTCGCGGCGGCCGCCCCGGCCCCCGAGCCGGCCAGGTCCGCGTCCAGCTCGCGGCGGGCGTGCCGGAGCGCGCCGCTGAGGGCCCGGACCACCAGGTGGTACACGGGGGCGGGCACCTCCACCCGCAGCCGGGGCCGCGAGGTACCGGGCGCGGGCTCCGACCGGGTCACCACGGCCCAGGCCAGCTCGGACAGCAGCCGGCACAGCCGCGCGGCCACCTGCTCGTCGTCGACCTCGGCGAGCGGCAGGTACCGCAGCCCGGTCGGCGGGGTCTGGGCCGTCGCTCCCCCGCGCCGCGACGGCCGGGTCTGGGCCGGCCGGAAGTTGCGCCACGCGATGGCGGCCTCCAGCAGCGCGTACTCGCCGGTCGGCACCTCGGCGAGCGCGCGGCGCAGACCGTCGGTGGCCGGGTCGGCGCGGCGGATCATCGGGGCGTGCCGGGTGAGGGATGCGGTCATCGTCTGCCTCCGGGGTCAGGTCTCGGGGTCAGGCTTCGGGAATGAGTCGGTCGGTCACGATGGCCCCGGCGCGGACCCGGTACGCCCAGACCTTGCCGGCCGAGCCGACCAGCTCACCGGTCTCGGTGAACCGGATGTCGCCGGTGACACCCGTACCCGAGTAGGCGTTGACGTACGCGACCATGTCGGGCCGGGTGGTGTGCCCCGCGACGAGGCCGCGCAGGAAGATCGTCGCCGCGTCGTAGGCCTCGGCGCTGTAGGTGACCGGTGCGCGGCCGAACCGGTCCCGGTACTCCGTGAAGAACCGGCCCCCGGCCGTCTCCGGCGGGTGGCACGGGCACGTGATGACCGCGCCCTCGGCGGCGGCCGGGCCGGCCCGCTGCAGGAAACCCTCGTCCTTCACGCCGTCGCCGGCCACGAACGTCGCGGTGACGCCCGCCTCGCGCGCCTGGCGGAGGAGTTTGCCGGCCTCGTCGTAGTACCCGCCGTAGAAGATCGTGTCGGGTTTGGCCGCGACGATCTGGGCGACCACCTCGGAGAAGTCGAGCTGCTTGGAGCGCACGGTCGCGCTGCGCACCACGTGGTGGCCGAGGACCTCCATCACCTGGGCGGCGAGGCCGTGACCGTACGCGCCGGTGTCGTCGATGACGAACACCTTCTCGGCGTCGAGCACCTTCTCGATGTACCGGCCGATCGCCGGCCCCTGCTGCGCGTCGCTGCCCAGCAGCCGGTGGAACGTCCGCCAGCCGTGGCCCGTCAGGCTCGTCTCGGTCGCCGAGGTGGAGATGGTGACGACCTGGCCCTGGTCGAGCAGCGGCACCGCCGCCTGGGACTCGCCGGAGAACACCGGGCCGACGACGCCGATGATCTCCTGGTTGGCGACCACCCGCTGGGCCAGGGCCGGCGCCTGCTTCGGGTCGCCCTGGGAGTCGAACGTCGCCACCTGGACCGTGCAGGTGCGGTGTGCCGCGTTGTGCTGTTCGATGGCCAGTTCGACGCCCTCGCGGACGTTGCGGCCCAGGTTCTCCGACACCCCGCTCAGCGGGCCGAACACGGCGATCTGCTTGCCGCACCCGTCCGGCTGGGGGTCGGCGGCGTTCACGCAGCCCGCCGCGACCAGGGCCGGGAGCAGGAGGGCGGTGACGCCGTACCAGCGCATACCCACCCCTCCCACCCGTCGTCAGTGTTGTGACTCACAGTGTGGTCCGGCGATGGTGAGGATTTCATGAGGCCGGATACTGGGAGGGTGACTCCCTGGTCCAGGCTCCTCGCGCCGGCCGCCGTCGCGGTCGCCGTGGCGCTGTCCGGCTGCACCGGGACGGCCGAGCCCCCGGTGACCCCGTCGTCGGGGCCCACCCACGGCCGGCTGCCCGACGCCGGCCTGTTCGCGGTGGACTCGCGGATCCTCGGGCCGATGGTGATCGACGGCCAGGGGTACGTGCTGTACCGGTACGAGCGCGACAGCTCGGCCCCGCCCCGCTCGACCTGCGTCAACGAGTGCGCGGCCCGGTTCACGCCCGTCCTCGTGCACGGCGAGCTGCGGGTGGTCGGGATCGACCGCCAACTGGTCGGCAACGTGGCCCGCGAGGACGGCTCCGTACAGCTGACCCTCGGCGGCTGGCCGCTGTACGGCTACAGCGGCGACCGGATGCCCGGCGACACCAACGGCCAGGACCACGCCGCCGGGTGGTGGGTCATCGCCCCCAACGGCGGGCGGGCCGCACGGCCGGGCGGTCAGGGAGGCTGAGCACCGCGCTGGTGCCGCCGCCGGGGCGCGCCTTGAGCCGCAGGGTGCCGCCGTGCAGTTCGGCCACCCACTGCGCGATGGCCAGACCCAGCCCGATGCCGTCGGTCGAGCCGGTCCGGAACCGCCGGGTCCGCGCGTCCAGCGCCCAGTCGGGGACCCCGGTGCCGCTGTCCTCGACGGTCACGGTCGCCTCGGTGACGACCAGCCGGATCCGGGCCGGTTCGGCGCCGCGCCGGCCGTGCCGTACCGCGTTGCGGGCCAGGTTCTGGATGGCGATCCGGACCAGGGTCGGGTCGCCGTAGAGCACCGTGGGCTCGACCTCCACGGTCAGGACGTGCGGGGCCGGCACCGCCTCGGCGACCGCCTCCTCCGCGAGCTGGTCGAGCCGGAACGGCTGGCGTTCCAGGGCGCGCAGGCCGGCGACCACCCGGGCCCGGGTGAGCAGCGCCTCCACGGAGTCGGTGAGCCGTTCGGTGGACCGCAGTACCTGTCGGAGCGCGTCGGACTGCTGCTCCGGGTTCTTCAGCGCGGCCTCGGACAGTGCCCGCATCACGGTCAGCGGGGTGCGCAGCTCGTGCGCCGCGTCGGCCAGGAAGTGCTCCTGCTGACCGACCGCCTCGGCGGCCGGCCGGGTGCCGCGCCGGGCCAGCAGGTAGCCCCCGCCGCCGGCCAGGGTCATGAAGATCGCGCCCCCGGCGACCAGGGCCAGGGCGAGCCGCTGGTGGGCGAGCTGGCCGGGCCGGGGGTCGGCGATCGCGACCACGGTCCCGGCGACGGCGCCCGTCACCCCGTGCGCGAACGGCACGGCGAGGAGCTGCACGCGGTGGCCCGTGGCGTCGGTGGCCGTCGCGGCGAGCTGGTTACCGGTCCGCCACACGTCCCGGGCCGGTTGCAGCAGCGCCGGGGTGGGCATGGTCAGCCGGCCCGACGGGTGCGCGAAGACCAGGTTGACGTCGGTACGGCTGGCCTCGAACACGTACACCGCCGTGGGGCCCTGGGCCGTGGGGTCGGTGAACAGGCTGTCCAGGCGGAGCGCGCCGGAGTCGTAGGACAGCAGGGCCACGGCGGTGCCGGCGACCCGGCGCAGTTCGGCGGTGGCGACCTCGCTGCGCTGTTCGGAGTCCACGACCAGGGCGACCGCGCCCATGCCGGCGAGCCCGGCGACGTTGAGGACGAGCAGCAGGACGGTCAGCCGGACCCGGAGCGAGACGAGCCGGGCCGCGGTCTGCAGGTGCACCTGCGGCCGGGCGGCGCGCGGACGGCGCTTCACATCGACGGGTGCCGCAGACCGTAGCCCGCGCCCCGGACGGTGGCGATCGCCAGCGGTTCGCCGAGCTTGCGGCGCAGCTGGGCGATGATCACGTCGACGACGTTGGAGGCCGGGTCGGCCACCTCGTCCCAGCAGTGCTCGATGAGCTCGGCCCTGCTGACCACGGACGGGTGCCGGGCGAGCAGGGTCTCCAGGACCGCGAACTCCTTCGGCGTGAGGGTGAGCAGGATGCCGGCCCGGCGGACCTCGCGCCGGGCGGCGTCGACCTCGATGTCCCCGACCCGCATCACGGGCGGGAGCATGCTGCCCTGCCGGCGGCACAGCGCGCGGACCCGCAGCACCAGTTCGGCCGAGGAGAACGGCTTGGCCACGTAGTCGTCGGCCCCGGACTCGAAGCCGGCCACCCGGTCGTGCACGTCGTCCAGGGCGGTGAGCATCAGGGCGGGCACCGTCAGGCCGGCCTGGCGGCGGCGGTAGAGCTGGTCGGCCGAGTCGCCCTCGGGGAGCATCCGGTCGAGAACCAGGCAGTCGTAGTCGTTCACGGACAGGCTGAGGTCGGCCTGGCTCCAGTCCGCCGCCTGGTCGACGGCGAAACCGGCCGATCTCAGGGCGGCGACGACCACGCCCCGAACGTCCGAGTCGTCCTCGACGACGAGCACCCGCATGCACGGGAGGGTACAACGTCGGGGTGCCGCGCGGCGGGGGAACCGTCCTGGGGCGGGGCATCCGGGGAGCGCCGGAGCCTGGACGGACCGGGGGCCGGGGCGCGTCAGCGGCCCGGCCCCCGGCGAACCTAGCGGGCGAGCGTGGAGATGTCGATCACGAACCGGTAGCGCACGTCGCTGGCCTGCACCCGGGCGTACGCCTCGTTGATCTGGTCGGCCGCGATGACCTCGATCTCGGCCCCGAGCCCGTGCGCGGCGCAGAAGTCGAGCATCTCCTGGGTCTCGCCGATGCCCCCGATCATCGAACCGGCCAGGGTCTTGCGCCCACCGATCAGCGCGAACATCTGCACCGGGCTCGGGTCCTCCGGCGCGCCCACGTTGACGAGGGTGCCGTCGGTGGCGAGCAGGCCGAGGTACGCGTTGAGGTCGATGTTCGCCGAGACCGTGTTCACGATCAGGTCGAACGTGCCGGCCAGCTCCACGAACGTCGACGGGTCCCCGGTGGCGTGGAAGTGGTCCGCGCCGAGCTTGAGCCCGTCGGCCTGCTTGGCGAGCGACTGGCTGAGCACGGTGACCTCCGCGCCGAGGGCGTGCGCGATCTTGACGCCCATGTGCCCGAGCCCGCCGAGGCCGAAGATGGCGACCCGCTTGCCGGGGCCGGCGTTCCAGTGCTTCAGCGGGGAGTACAGGGTGATGCCGGCGCACAGCAGCGGGGCCGCCTCGTCGAGCCCGACGCCCTCGGGGATGCCGAGCACGTAGTTCTCGTCGACGACGATGTGCGTGCTGTACCCGCCGTAGGTGATCTCGCCCTGGCGGTCGTGGCCGTTGTACGTGCCGGTCATGCCGGCCGAGCAGTACTGCTCCAGGCCCGCCCTGCAGTTGTCGCACTCCCGGCACGAGTCGACGAAGCAGCCGACGCCGACCCGGTCGCCGACCGCGTACCGCGTGACCCCGGGGCCGACCTCGGTGACGACGCCGGCGATCTCGTGACCGGGCACCATCGGGAAGTTCGCGGTGCCCCAGTCCTCGTTGACCTGGTGGATGTCGGAGTGGCAGATGCCGGCGTAGGCGATCTCGATCAGCACGTCGTGCTCCCGCACCGCGCGGCGCGGGATGGTGGTGAGCTCCAGCGGGGCCTTGGCCGAGGGCGCGGCGTAGGCAGAGACGTTCGCCATGTGAGGCTCTCCTTGTCACGTGTTTGTCCTGACCAGTGTCGCCGGGTCCGCGGCCGCTACCCAGACCACCCGTTTTGGTACCACTGGCAGGGACAGGATCCGGGGCCCGCACACCTTGCATACTGGGACGATGGGCCTGCACACCGAACTCAGCGACTTCCTCCGCTCCCGCCGGGCCCGGTTGAGCCCGGAAGAGGCAGGCCTGCACCAGTATGGTGGCCGGCGTCGGGTTCCGGGGCTGCGCCGGGAGGAGCTGGCCCAGCTCGCCGGCGTCAGCGTCGCGTACTACACCCGGCTGGAGCAGGGCAACGGCCAGAACGTGTCCGTGGAGATCCTCGACGCCGTGGCCCGGGCGTTGCGACTCGACGAGGCGGAGCGGGCGCACCTGATGCACCTGGCCCGGCCCGACCGGCGGGCGGCGGCGCGCCCGGTCCGGCCGCAGCGGGTCCGGCCGCAGTTGCAGCAGCTCATCGACGCGATGGACGGGGTGCCGGCGTACATCACGGGCCGGCGGACCGACGTGCTCGGCTGGAACCGCCTCGCCCGCGCGCTGCTCGTCGACTTCCCGGCCCTGCCGCCGGCCGAGCGGAACATGGCCCGGTTCGTGTTCCTGGACCCGACCGCCCGGGAGCTGTTCGTGGACTGGGCGGGCAAGGCGCGCGACACGGTCAACTACCTGCGGTTCGACGCGGGACGGTACCCGTGCGACGAGCGGCTGTGCACGCTGGTCGGCGAGCTGTCCGTGCGCAGCGAGGACTTCCGGCAGCTGTGGGCCGCGTACGGGGTGCAGGACAAGACGTTCGGGACCAAGGAGTTCCAGCACCCGGTCGTGGGGCCGATGACCCTGGCGTACGAGATCTTCCCGGTGCCCGGCGAGCAGTACCTGATCACGTTCCACGCGGAGCCGGGTTCGGCGTCGGCGGAGGCGTTGCGGCTGCTCGCCAGCTGGGGCCCCGCCGAGGCGGAGTCGGTCGGCGAGCAGCCGCGCGCGGTCAGGTCGCCACGAGGGTGAGGTCGTCGCAGTAGCCGTAGCCGGTGCCGACCCGGGCGTAGCAGTAGACGACCGCCGTGGTGTTCGTCGCGCCGGTGGTGAACGCGACGCTGCCGGACGCCCAGGACGTGGTGGTGAAGGCGGGCGCGCGGGTCTCCGTACCCCCGTAGGATTTCACGCCGATCACGACCTGGGTGCCGGTCGCCGACACCCTGCCCCACCCGGCGAGGGTGTAGGTCCGGTTGGGCTGCACCGTGACCACCTGCTCGACGGAGCCGGGGTAGGCGCCGACCCGCACGCCGGAGGTGCCCGAGTGCGCGGTCGGGTCGAGCTGGCCCCGGTTGTAGACCGTCCACGGGGCCAGGGTGCCGGCCTCGAAGCCGCCGTTGGCCAGCAGGTTCGCGCAGGTCGCCGGCGAGGCCTGGTGCGCGCCGATGTCCGGCCGGCAACTGGTCGGGACCGCGGCGCCGAAGTAGTCCCGGCCGCCGTTGCCCGCGACGACCGTGCCCGTGCCCCGGGCCGGTGAGCCCGCGCCGAGCTTCAGGCCGTCCGGCCCGGTGCCGGGTGCGACCAGCAACGGGTCGGCCGTGATCTTCGTGGCGTCGGCCGGCTCGCTCGCCGGGTGGTTGCCGAAGAACGCAGTGCTCTTCCACGTGTACGCCGACGACGCCGAACTCCCGTAGCCGCCCGAGCCGAGGTTGGACACGATGTTGTTCGTGAACGCGACCTTCGTGTTCCCCGAGTCCTGCACGATCGCCGTGGTGGACCCGGCCGGCAGGTGGAACGTGTTGTTGTGGATCCGCGCGTCCTTCTCCCCCACCGCGTACAGGATCCGGGACTTGTCGGCCACGCTCAGGTTGTACCGGACCACGGTGCCCGTCGAGCTCGACCCGGCCCCGCACGCCCCGCAGAACAGCATGAAGCCGCCCTCGTTGTCGTGGCTGTAGTTGTACTGGAACAGCGCGTTCAGGTTGCCGTAGTCCGAGTCGAAGGCCGTGCCGTCGTTCGTGCCCGGCTGGCGGCGCACGTGGTGCACCTCGTTGAACTGGAACGTCGGGTGGTCGCTGTTGATGGTCCACAGGCCGGCGTTGTTGCCGGGCGAGCGCATCGCGATGTCGTAGGCCAGGTTGCGCTGCACCAGTCCGTGGTCGGAGACCCGGAGCACGACGCCGTCGCCGCCGATGTCGTGCAGCACGTTGTCCTGGAACACGACCCGGGTGTTGGCCACCCAGTTCTGCTTCGTGCCGCAGCCGTCCCCGGTGCCGTACGTCGGCCGGCACATCCAGGTCGACCGGGTCGTCAGGCCCTCGCGGTCGACGTGGAAGATCTCGGAGTTCTGGACGAGCACGTCGTCGAAGTTCGTCGGGGTGGTCGTGCCCGTGACCCGGAACTGGATCCCGTTGCTCGCCTTGTCGTCGTTGCCGCGCACGTGGTGCACGTACACGTCGTCGACGACGTAGTGGTGCCCGGTGCCGTAGTCGGTGAGCTCGACGAGGAGGCCGTTGCGCTCGGCGGCGGTGGGGGCGTCGTTGGTGAGTTCCAGATCCCTGATCTCCCAGTACTGCTGGTTGCGCAGGTAGAACGCCGAGTACGCGGTGCCGGCCGCCGCGACGACAGGCCGGGCGGTGCCGGTGCCGTACGCGGCCACGGTGATCGGCGCGGCGGCCGTGCCGGAGCCGAGCGGGTGCAGCTGCCCGGTACACGTCACGCCCCGCCTGAGGACGAGGGTGTCGCCGGGGGCGAAGGTGCGGGCGTTGACCGTGCCGAGGTCGCGCCAGGGGCTCGCGGCACTGCCGTCGCCGGCGGTGGTGGCCGAGCAGTCGAGGTGGTAGGTCGCCGGGGCCGCCGCCTGGGCGGCCGTCGGGGTGAGGAGGGTGGTGGTGAGGGCCAGCACGGCGAGGAGGGGTCTCATGTGCGCTCCTTCGGGGTCGGGGGGACGGGGGTGGGCACGCCATCGGGCCCGGGTTACTCCGGCAGGTCGAACAGGGCCGCCAGGTCGAGGGTCCGGGTGCGGCCCGAGGGGAACGCCACGGTCACGACCGTGCCGGTCACGGTCGCCTCCGCCGGCGCGGTGGGCGCGAACCCGAGCTGGTGGTCCGCGACGAACACGCCCCCGCCGACCACCTCGCCGGTCAGGTACGGCGCGGCGGCGGCCGGGCCGAGCGCGTTGTCCCCGTCCTGTCGGACGCTGCCCGCGCCGGTCCAGCCGTGCAGGCCGACGACGGCGCTGACCAGCCCGTCGGCGGACCGGACCGTGCCGTCGGCGGCGGTGACCTCGGCCCCGGAGACGGCGTGCCCGCCCTCGCGGAGACCGTGGGGCCCCGGGGCCGTCACCCAGTGGCAGCGCACCTCGTGGCCGGCGTCGACCACGGAGGCGGTCACGACCCGGGCGTCCCACGCAATGCCGTCGCGCATGGGTACGTGCCAGGAGGCGGCGAGGTCGCCGTCGACCAGGTGGCCCCGGATCGGGCCGCGCCGGCTCGCCCGGCCGTCCCGGAGCAGCGCGAGGTGCCCGTCGACCGCGTCGTCGAAGGCGGCACCGGTGCCGGGGGCGGTGTGGGTGGAGTAGCCGAACTTGGCGTAGTGCGGGTCGTCCGGGTCGCCGCCGCCGGGGTTCCAGGCGTCGGAGGCGTGGTCGCTGCCGTGGTTGACGAGGCGGACCACCCCGTCGCCGGCCCCGTGCAGCAGCCAGCCGGCCGCCGGCAGCGGGCGGGTGAACGGCGCGTCGTCCGGGGCCGGCTCCTCCGCCGTCCACACGGGATGGTCCTTCGGGAGCCCGAGGCCCGCGAAGCCCATCCCGGCGAAGTACGGCGAACCGGGGCCGCTGTACGTCTGGGTCAGGGGCAGGTGGTCGGCCGCGCACCAGCCGAGCGACACCGGCCGGTCGACGCCGACGCCCCGGGCGACGAAGTACTTCAGCAGGCCGCTGGCGATCCGGCGGGTCTCCCCCGGCGCGAGCGGGGACACGCCCTCGGACTCCGCGAGCCACAGGGCGGCCAGGGACGCCGTGCGGTAGGTGAGCGAGCGGCCCTGGTGCAGCATGCGGCCGTCGGGGGCGAAGGTGCGGGCGAGGTCGGCGACGAAGGATCCCAGCCGCCCCCGCCACGCCCGGAGCTCGTCCGGGGTGCCGCGTTCGGCGTACCACATGCCGAGGAACGGGTGGATCGCCCAGCCGATGTAGTGGTCGAAGTTGCGGCCGGGGCCGTCGCGGTACCAGCCGTCGCCCAGGTGGTAGCCCTCGATCACGGCGACCCCCTCGGCGCCCCGGCAGCCGGTGACGTCCGCGCCGACCGAGCTGAGGAACGCCTCGCACGCGGCGGGGAACAACTGCCAGTTGTTGGGCCACACCGGCAGCCGGGCGTGGTGCCCGAGCCAGTCGACCAGGCGTTCGCGGGTCACGGCGTCGAGGAGGTCCCAGATCCGGCCCCGGCCGGCCCGGAGCGCCAGCGCCAGGTTCGCGGCCTCCACGGTGGGCTGGCCGGAGCCGACCATCGGGGTCCGGCACGGGTCCGCGAGCGGCCAGGCGCCGGCGACCCCGGCGGTGATGCCTGCGGCGTACCACCCGGCGAGGTCGTGCGGGTCGTCGCCGTGGGCGGTCCGGTGCGCGGCGAGCAGCATGCTGCGGGCGAACCCCTCCAGGCCGTCGCTGCGCGCCCCGGAGCCGCTGGTCCGGCCGGGGATGTCGAAGAAGGCCCGGTCGGGGCTCGCGTACCGGCGCAGGTGCAGCAGCCAGTGGTCGGCGACCGCCTCCCAGTGCCCGCGCCCCCACCCGGTGTGCGGGGACAGCCGGAGGTCCCGGGCGGGCAACCGGAGCCCGGGGGCGGCCGGACCGGGGGCTGGGGACTGGCGCCCCGGCGACAGTGGCGAGTACATGCGGAAAGCGTTTACCAATCGACGGGTACCTGTCAAGAGGGTGTTCTCGACCGTGACCGGGGATGTACTACTCTGCAAGGAAAACGTTTACAGAAACAGAGGGCCGATGACCCGCAAGCGCAACGCCCCGGGCGGCCGGGCCACGATCCGCGACGTCGCCGAGCGGGCCGGGGTCTCCGTCGCCACCGTCTCCCGGGTCCTCGCCGGCACCTACCCGGTCGCGCCCGCCACCCGGGCCAAGGTCACCAGGGCCGTCGCCGCGCTGGACTACGTGGTCAACGCGCACGCCCGCGCCCTGTCCGGCCAGAGCGCCAAGACCGTCGCGATCCTGATCAGCACCGTGGACGCGGCCTTCTACGCGAAGATCGCCCAGGGCGTGGAGGACCAGGCCGCCGCCGAGGGCCGGCTGTGCCTGGTGTGCTCGACGGGCGCCGACCCGGACCGGGAGATGGCCGTCCTGGCGCTGCTCCGCGAACAGCACGCCGACGCGGTGATCCTGGTCGGCGCGGTCGTCGAGAACGAGGAGTACCGGCAGCGGATGGCGCAGATCGCGCAGTCCCTGCACACGTCCGGCTCCCGCCTGGTCCTCGTCGGCCGGCCGTCCCTGGGCCCCGACGTGCCGGCCGTGACCGTGGAGTACGACAACACGGCCGGGGCGTACGCGCTGACCAGCCACCTCCTGTCCCAGGGCCACGAACGGATCCTCTACCTGGGCGGCGCGCCCGGCCACAGCACCGCCGAGGAACGGATCGCCGGCCACCGCCGCGCCCTCGCCGAGCACGGGATCCCCGCCGACCCGGCGTTGCAGGTACACGGCAGGTTCGGCCGGCCGTTCGGGTACGACGCGACCCGCCGCCGCCTCGCCGCCGGCCCGCCCGACTTCACCGCCATCTTCGGCTCCGACGACCTGGTGGCGGCCGGCGCGATGCAGGCCCTGCGCGAGGCGGGGCTGTCGGTGCCCCGGGACATGTCGGTGGTCGGCTACAACGACGTCTCCCCGGCACTGGACCTCCAGCTGACCACGGTGCACATCCCCAGCGAGGAGCTGGGCCGCACCGCCGTCCGGCTCGCGCTGCACTCCAAGGAACTCGCCCCGAACGTGATGCTCGGGACGCACGTGGTGATCCGCGAGTCGGTCCGGTCCCGCCGCCGCGCCTGACCGACGACGGGCCGGCCCGGGGACACGGGCCGGTGCGCGCCACGCGGCGACGGGACCGGACCGGCCGCGGCGACCGGGCGGCCACCCGGACGGCGGAACCGGCCGCGGCGACCGACGACGACCACCGCGGCCGGGCGGGACCGGCCCGCGACCGGCCCCGGGATCCCGGGTACCGGCCGTCGGGGGCCGGTCAGCCGGCGGCGTGCTCCTTCGAGTACTCCTCGGCGGCCTTCGCTCCGCCCTTGCTCTTCCAGTCCTTCAGGATCGTGTCCCACTCCGACAGGGACTTGCGGCCGAACAGCACCGCCGCGAGTCCGTCGCCGATCACCTTGTCGAGCTGCGCGCCGCTGGCCGACCACGTCCCGGACCGCAGACCGTTGGACGGGTCCGAGACGCTGCGCGGCAGGGTGTCGCTCTCCCACTGGTGCAGCCGGCGGGTCGCGTCGGGCATGCCGGGGAAGTAGATGACCTGCGGGGCGGCGGCGATGTACTTGAACGGCAGCGTCGTGTTGTTCTCCACCTTCGCCAGGTCCGTGAGCGTGATCCCGCCGTCGGCGGCCCGGGTGAAGTGCGCGCCCTCGACGCCGAAGTTCGCCAGCTCGTACTCCTTCGAGCCGAACGGCGAGGCCAGGTAGTCGCACACCCGCAGCAGCAGCTTCAGCCGGTCGGCGGACGCCTTCTTGAACACGGTGTACCCGAACCGGCCGTTGCCCTGCCACGGGGTGGCGTTCTTCGCGTACGGCAGCGCGAAGTCGAAGGTGAAGTCCTTCACCTTGGTGGTGGTCGCCTGGTACGCGCCGAACCCGTCGGTCATCGAGGCGACCGTCTGGTTGTAGAACAGCGACTTCATGTCCACGGCGCTGGTGGTGAGCGAGTCCGGGTAGTACGGCAGCCTGGTCATGAACTCGAGCGCCTTGCGGAACTGCTCGGTCTCGTACGTGGAGACGAACTGGCCGTTCTCCACCTTCCACAGGTTGGGCGCGCCGAACGAACCGGCGTGGTAGGCGGCCGTGTTCGGGCCGGTGAAGTTGCTGGCCGACGCCCCGATCCCCCACTTCTTGTTGCCGGTGTAGCCCTTCATGGCGGCGAGGAAGCCGTCGGCGTCCCAGTCGCGGGGCACGCCGGCCTTCTCCAGCGCGGACCGGTTCAGGATCAGGCTGTTGCCGGGCATCGGGCGCTCCGTCGGGACGCCGTACAGCTTGCCGCCGATCCGGCCCATGCCCTTCCACGAGTACCCGGGGATGTTGGCCAGGTTCGGGTACGCCTTCACGTTGTCCCCGCCGATCAGGTCGGACAGGTCCGCGCACTGGCTGAGGATGAAGTCCTGCTCGCGGGACAGGTAGTAGCCCGCGCCGAACATGATGATGTCGGGCAGGTCCCCGGACGCCATCACGGTGGCCATCTTCTTCTGGAACTCCGCGTCGGGCACCATGACGAGCTTCAGGTTCACCCCGAGCGCCTTGTTCAGCGCGGCCCAGAGCTGGTTCTGCTCGACGGGCTTCGGCGGCGTGCCGTACGTGATCACCATGGCGGTCACGTCGGAGCCGTCGCCCGGCTTGTCCTTGACGGCCTGGGCGAGGTTGGCCGGGTAGTTCAGGTAGCCGGGCTGCACGCCGGTCTTCGCGTCGCCGGCCAGGTCGGGCTTCGGCCCGGCGAACGGCACGTACGTCGGCCACGGGGTGAGGTTCTTGCCCGAGTTGCCGACCTCGCCCTTGGCGGAGCCGCCGCCGCAGCCGGCCAGCGCCGGGCCCGCGGTCACCGCCAGCGCCCCGGCGCCGATCATCTTGAGGAGGGACCTGCGGTCCATGGAAGTTCCTTTCCAAGCCTGTGAGGGGGGTACTGCGTCACGCCTTGACGGCGCCGGTCAGGACGCCCTTGACGAAGTAGCGCTGGACGAACGGGTAGAGGCACACGATCGGCAGCGTGGCCAGGACGACGACGGCCATCTGGATCGACTGCGGGGCGTTGGCGCTGGCGGACTCGCTGACACTGGAGTCGGCGAGCTGCGCGCCCTGGGTGACGTACTGGCGCAGGACGGTGCCGATCGGCCACTTCGACTGGTCGTTGAAGTAGATGATCGCCTCGAAGAACCGGTTCCAGTACGCGACGGCGTAGAACAGGCCGATCACGGCCACCACCGCCTTGGACAGCGGCAGGACGACCCGGACCAGGATCCGGAACTCCCCCGCGCCGTCGATCCGGGCCGCCTCCAGGAGTTCGGTGGGCACCGACTGGAAGAAGCCGCGCATCACGACCAGGTTGAACACGTTGACGAGGAAAGGCAGCACGAGCGCCGCGTACGTGTCGAACAGGCCCGTGCCGCGCACGATCAGGAACAGCGGGATCATGCTCGGCGGGAACAGGAACGTGAACATGACGAGCAGCAGGATCGGCTTGCCGCCGAACAGCTGCGGGCGGGCCAGCCCGTACGCGAGGCCGATCGTGGCGACCAGGCTCAGGGCGGTACCGAGGACCGTGACCCCGGCGCTGACCAGAAGGGCCTTGGTGACGATGCCGCCGCCGAGGATCTCGGTGTAGGCGTCCAGGGACAGGTCCGACGGCCAGATCACGTAGCCGCCGTTGGCCGTGACCAGTTCCGGGGAGCTGATACTGGTCGCGACGACCGTCCACAGGGGAAAGACGACGAGCAGTGTGACGACGGTCAGGGCGACGCCCTTGGCCACCCGGACCGCGATCGTGGGTTGTCCCTGCCAGGCGGGTCTCATCGGGCGTACACCCCCTGCTCTCCGAGTCGGTGCGCGATCCGGTTCGCGGTGAAGATCAACGCGAGTCCGACCACGCCCTTGAACAGCCCGGCCGCGGCGGCCAGGCCCCAGTTGCCGTTGGCGAAGCCCGAGTAGTAGACGAAGGTGTCGAGCACCTCGCCGACCTCGGGGCCCACGGCGTCGCGCTGCAGGAAGAACTGCTCGAACCCGATCGAGAGGAACTCCCCCAGGCGCAGGATCAGCAGCAGCACGATCACCGGACGGATCGCGGGCAGCGTGACGTGCCAGAGGCGGCGGCCGTAGCCGGCCCCGTCGAGCGCGGCGGCCTCGTACTGCTGCTCGTCGACCTGCGACAACGCGGCCAGGAAGATGATCGTGCCGAAGCCCGACTCCTTCCAGATCACCTGCGCCACGACCAGCGGCTTGTACATGTCCGGGTTGCCGATGACGTCCACCGTGGTCAGGCCGTGGTCACCCAGGAAACCGTTGAGCACCCCCGTGCCGCCCAGGATCTGCTGGAACAGCGCGATCACGATCACCCACGAGATGAAGTGCGGCAGGTAGACCACGCTCTGCACGAACTTCCGCAGGAACGCACCCGTCAGGCTGTGCAGGAGCAGAGCCAGTGCGAGGGGTACCGGGAAGTAGAAGAGCAGCTGGAGCCCCGCGATCAGCACGGTGTTCAGGGTGGCGTTCCAGAAGGCCGGGTCGCCGAACATCGCCGCGAAGTTCGCGGCGCCCACCCAGGCGCTGTCCCCGATCCCCAGGTAGGGCACGTAGTCCTGGAAGGCGATCACGTTGCCGAACAGCGCGCCGTAGTGGAACACGAGGAAGTACGCCACGCCCGGCACCATCAGGGCCAGGAGCAGCGCGTCCCGCCGCAACCGACGGCGCCTGTTCGGCGGGCGGTGCGTCGGTGGCGGGCTGGTCACGGTCACGCTCTGTCCTCTCGGTCGCGGGTTCTCGATCCGGTGTGTGTGGCGTGACACTAAAACGGTTACTACCTCAGGTCAAGAGGGTGTCCAGCGGATGACCTGGCGCTACTTTTGCCGGATTTGTAGGTCGATTAGCCATTGGAATGCGCTTTCCTGCTCGTGATGTGGACCACTTGCGCCCGCGCCTTCGGGCGGCTTACGGTGCTGATTCAGTAATCGTTTTCTACTGCCGAACCCGGGGGCACCATGTCCGACCGACCCACCGTCGTCCTCGCCCTACCGCCGGGGCTCACCGACGACCTGCTGCCGGCCGACCTCTGGGCCCGACTGCACGCGGTGGCCGACTGCGACCCCGCCGTCAACCTCCAGACGCACCCCGCCCCCGCCGCGCTCGCCCGGGCCGAGGTGCTGCTCACCGGCTGGGGCAGCCCGGTGCTCGACACCGAGTTCCTGGCCCGCGCGCCGGCCCTGCGCGCCGTGGTGCACGCCGCCGGCTCGGTGAAGGCGCACGTCACCCCCTCCGTGTACGCCGCCGGGATCGCCGTCTCCTCCGCCGCCGACGCGAACGCGCGCCCGGTCGCCGAGTACACCCTCGCCGCCCTGGTCCTGTCCGCGAAGCGGGCCTTCGGGGCGTCGCACGCCCTGCGGACCAGCCACGACGGGCACCGGCACGCGCCCGGCGAGGCCAGCGGGCTGACCGGCGGGGTCGTGGGCGTGGTGGGGGCGTCCCGGATCGGGCGGCTGGTGATCGACATGCTCGCCGACTACGACGTGGAGGTGCTGGTCGCTGATCCCTACGCGGATCCGGCGGAGTTCGGGAGCGTGGCCGGCATCGGGGCGTCCCGGGACACCTCAGGGTGCGACTGCGGCGGACCGGGCGGGACCCGGGCCGCCGGGCGGCGGCGGGCGACGCTCGTCGACCTGGACACGCTGTGCCGGCGGGCCGACATCGTCACCGTGCACGCGCCCGACCTGCCCGAGACCCGGCACCTGCTCGACGCGCGCCGGCTCGGCCTGCTCCGGGACGGGGCCGTCGTGATCAACACCGCGCGCGGGGCGCTCGTCGATACCGCCGCGCTGACCCGGGAGTGCGTGGCCGGGCGGTTGGACGCGGTCCTCGACGTGACCGACCCGGAGCCGCTGCCGGTGGACCATCCGCTGCTGAGGTTGCCGAACGTGCTGGTCACCCCCCACATCGCGGGGGTACGCGGGCGGGAGTTGCGGCTGCTCGGCGGGTACGCGGTGGCGGAGATCGAGCGGTTCGCGGCGGGAGTGCCGTTGCGGGGGGCGGTGCGGCTCGGGGATCTGGCGCGGATCGCCTGAGGGGCGGGACGCGGCGCCAGCCCTCGGGCCCAGCCCGGGGTTCGGGAACGCCCGGGATCCGCGAGGCGACCGGGTGCCGGGCCGTCGGTACCGGGCCGGAGGTGCGCCGGGGTCGCAGTGCCTCCAGATGCCGGGGCGGGCGCCCGGCGTAATCAGATGACGGGGTTGATCTGGGGTTCAGGGTTGGTGGGTGCTGGCGCGGACGATCAGCTCCGTCGGGACGGTCACCGTGCTGGCCGGGCCGTCCTCCGCGAGCGCCAGTTCCAGCGCCCGGGCGCCCATCTCCGCCAGGGGCAGCCGGACCGTGGTGAGCGCCGGGAACAGGTCCCGCACCACGGGCACGTCGTCGAAGCCCGCGACCGCCACGTCCTCGGGGATCCGCAGCCCGCGCTCGCGCAGTCCGGCGCAGAACCCGGTCGCCATCACGTCGGAGGTGACGAACACGGCCGTGGTGCCGGCCGGGATCTCCAACGCGGCGCGGTACCCGCCGTCGCGGCTGAACTCGGCCCGCACCAGGGTGCTCTCCGGGTGCCCGAGCCCGTCGCGGAAGCCGTCGATCCGGTCCCGGACGGTGCGCAGCCGGTCCGGGCCGGCGACGATCGCCACCCGGTGGTGGCCGCGCAGGTAGGCGCCGAGGGCGTGCGCGCCGCCCCGATTGTCGGGCACCACGGTGTCGCCGGGCAGGCCCGGCTGGCCGACGCACACCATCCGGCCACCGGCCGCGACGAACTGGCCGATCGCGTCGGCGAGCCGCTTCTCGGCGGCCCGGTCGGTGGTGCGGCTGCCGACCAGGATCGCGGCGCGGGCCCGCTCGCCGCGCAGTGCCGCCAGGTGGGTGACGGCCGCGTCCGGGTCCGCCCCGGTGCTGCCGATCACGACCCGCAGGTTGTGCGGACCGGCGGCGGACAGCACCCCGGAGGCGATGCCCGAGAAGTACGGGTCGGCGATGTCGTGCAGGAGCAACCCCACCAGCGCGGTACTGCGCCGGGCCAGCGCCTGGGCCTGCGCGTTCGCCGAGTAGTGCAGCGAGCGGGCGGCGCTGAGCACCCGGGCGTGCAGCGCGGGCGAGACCTTGCGGTCGGAGCCGTTGAGCACCCGGGACGCCGTGGCCAACGAGACGCCCGCGGCGCTCGCGACGTCGTGCAGAGTGGGCTGGCGGGTCACGGGGGCTACGTTAGCCTGTGCCGATGATCAACCTTCTGGGCTTGTCCACTCTCGGTTGTCCGGGGCTCCCGCTGGCCGACGTCGCGGCGCTGGCCCGCCGGTACGGGATCGGGGCCGTCGAGCTGCGGTGCGCGCCGTCGGAGCCCGTGCACACCGGGATCTCGGCGGCGGACCGCGCGGCCGTCGTCGCCGACCTCGACGGGCTGGCGGTGACGGGGCTGGCGACGTACATCCGGTTGTCCGACGGCATCGACGGGCTGGAAGAGCATGTGCAGCTGGCCCGGGACCTCGGTGCGCCCACGTTGCGGCTGTTCCCGGGGACGGGGCCGGCCGGGCCGATCGTGGAGCGGCTCGGGGCCGCCGTCGAGCGGGCCGCCGGGTCCGGGGTGCGGCTGCTGGTGGAGACGCACGACGAGTTCCTGACCGGGGCGTCGCTCGCGCCGGTGCTCGCGGCCGTGCCCGGGGTGGGTGCGATCTGGGACGCGCTGCACACGTGGCGGGCCGGGGAGTCCCCCGCCGAGGCCGCCGCCGCGCTGGCGCCGTGGCTGGCGGAGGTGCAGCTCAAGGACGCGGCGTCGCCGACCGAGCGGCGGCCGTTGGTGCCCGGGACCGGGGCGGTGCCGCTGGTGGAGACCCTCGCGGCGGCGCGGGCGGTCGGGTACTCGGGCGTGGTCGTCCTGGAGCACGAGACGCCGTGGTACCCGGACGCGGAGCCGTTCGAGGCGGCCGTGGCGGGGTTCGCGGAGCTGGTCCGCGCGGCCGGCTGACCCCCTCTTGCCGTTCTTTCGGAAAGCGTTTACCGTCGCTGTGGAAAGCGCTTACCGAAGGGATGGACATGGAACGCAGGTCGATCGGCATCGTGATGAACGGCGTGACCGGCCGGATGGGGTACCGCCAGCACCTCGTCCGGTCGATCCTCGCCATCCGGGAGCAGGGCGGACTCCCCGCCGCCGACGGCAGCCGGATCTGGCCCGAGCCGATCCTCGTCGGCCGCAACGGGGCCAAACTCGCGGAGCTGGCCGCGCGGCACGGGCTGACGGAGTACACCACCGACCTCGACGCGGCGCTCGCCCGCGACGACGTGGAGATCTACTTCGACGCCCAGGTCACCCCGCTGCGCGAGGACGCCATCCGGCGCGCCCTCGCCGCCGGCAGGCACGTGTACACCGAGAAGCCGCTCGCCGAGACCGTGGCCGCGAGCCTCGACCTGGCCCGGGCCGCCGCGCACGTCAAGACGGGGGTCGTGCAGGACAAGCTGTTCCTGCCGGGACTGCGCAAGCTCCAGCGGCTGATCGACGGGGACTTCTTCGGCCGGATCCTCAGCGTGCGCGGCGAGTTCGGCTACTGGGTGTTCGAGGGCGACTGGCAGCCCGCCCAGCGGCCCAGCTGGAACTACCGGGCCGAGGACGGCGGCGGGATCGTCGTGGACATGTTCCCGCACTGGCACTACGTGCTGGAGCAGCTGTTCGCCCCGGTCCGCGCCGTCACCGCCCACATCAGCACGCACATCCCGGCGCGGGTCGACGAGAACGGCCCGTACGAGGCCACCGCCGACGACGCGGCCTACGGCATCTTCGAGCTCGACGGCGGCATCGTCGCCCAGATCAACTCCTCCTGGACGACCCGGGTGTTCCGCGACGAACTGGTGGAGTTCCAGGTGGACGGCACGCACGGCAGCGCCGTCGCCGGCCTGCGCACCTGCCGGATCCAGTCCCGCGCGGGCACGCCGAAGCCGGTGTGGAACCCGGACCTGCCCGTCACGGAGAGCTTCCGGGACCAGTGGCAGACCGTGCCCGACAACGAGGAGTTCGACAACGGGTTCAAGGTGCAGTGGGAGCACTTCCTCCGGCACGTCGTCGACGACAGCCCGTTCCCGTGGGACTTCATGGCCGGGGTGCGCGGGGTGCAGCTCGCCGAGCTGGGGCTGCTCTCGGCGCGCGAGGGCCGCCGGGTCGAGATCCCGGAGCTGTCGTGACGCCCCGCACCACCGCCGGGGGCACCGGCCTGCGGGCCCCGTCGACGGGCGGTCTCTTCCCGCTCACCGGTTCCGTCGAGTGGCCACACCACAAACCCTCCACGACACGTGAGGTGTACGCCGCCGCGCACGTCGTCGCCGACCCCGCCGCCGAGAACGTCCCCGGCACGCCCGCCGTCCTCGACTGGGACGCGACCCTGGCGTTCCGCCACCACCTGTGGTCCTACGGATTCGGGGTCGCGGAAGCCATGGACACCGCCCAGCGCGGCATGGGCCTGGACTACCCCGCGACCAGGGAACTCGTCCGGCGCAGCGCCGCCGAGGCCCGCGCGGCCGGCGGCCGGATCGTCGCCGGAGTGGCGACCGACCAGCTGGAGGTGTCCCCGGAGGCGCTGCGGGAGGCCAACGACCGGCTCGGCGGGACGGGCCCCGGCCGCCGGGTGGGGGCCGACCGCCGGACCGGCCCGGACGCCCGGGTCCTCGGGGTCGCGCACCTCGACCTGATCGGCCGGGCCTACGCCGAGCAGCTCGCGGACGTGCAGGACGCCGGGGCCACGCCGGTCCTGATGTGCAGCCGGCACCTGGCGGCCGTCGCGCGCGGCCCGGAGGACTACCTGGCCGTCTACTCCGACCTGCTCCGCCAGGCCTCGGGCCCGGTGGTGCTGCACTGGCTCGGCGACATGTTCGACCCCGCCCTCGCCGGGTACTGGGGCTCCGCCGACCTCGACGCGGCCACGGAGACGGTGCTCGCCCTGATCCGCGGGTACCCGGACAAGGTCGACGGCATCAAGGTGTCCCTGCTCGACGCGGACCGGGAGGTCGCCCTGCGCCGGGCGCTCCCCGCCGGCGTCCGGCTGTACACCGGCGACGACTTCCACTACCCGGAGCTGATCGAGGGCGACGGGCACGGCCACTCCGACGCTCTGCTCGGCGTGTTCGCGACGATCGCCCCGGCGGCGGCGTCGGCCCTCGCGGCGCTCGACGGCGGGGACACGGCGGAGTACCACCGGATCCTCGCGCCGACCGTGCCCCTGGCCCGGCACCTGTTCGGCCCGCCCACGTACTTCTACAAGACCGGCATCGTGTTCCTCGCCTGGCTCGCCGGGCACCAGTCGCACTTCACGATGGTCGGCGGCCTGCAGTCGGGCCGGTCGGCGGCGCACCTGGCGGCGCTGGTCGGGCTGGCCGACGCGGCGGGGCTGCTGCCGGACCCGGAGCTGGCCGAACGGCGGGCCCGGGCGTTCTTCGAGGTGCACGGGTGGACCCCGTGACCGGCCTCGAACGGTTCTCGCTCAACTCCGCCACCACCAGGCACTGGCCCCTGCCGGAGCTGGTCGCCGGCTGCGTCGAGGCCGGCGTGGGCCTGGTCGGGCTGTGGCGCGAGAACCTCGACGCCCTGGGCCCGGCCCGGTCCGCCGCGCTGGTCCGCGACGCCAGCCTGCGGGTGACGAGCCTGTGCCGGGGCGGCTTCTTCACGTCCCCGGACTGGTTCGACGACAACCGGCGCGCGATCGACGAGGCCGCCACCCTGGGCGCGCCCGAACTCGTCCTGGTCAGCGGCGGTCTGCCGCCGGGTTCCCGGGACCTCGACGGGGCCCGGGAGCAGATCGCCGACGCGATCGGCGAACTGGTCCCGCACGCGCTCGCGGCCGGGGTCCGGCTCGCGGTCGAGCCGCTGCACCCCATGTTCGCGTCCGACCGGTGTGCCGTGTCCACCCTGGGCCAGGCCCTGGACCTCGCCGAGCGGTACCCGGTGGCGGCGGTCGGGGTGGTCGTGGACACGTACCACGTGTGGTGGGATCCGGACGTGTGGCGGCAGATCGCGCGGGCCGGGGAACGGATCGCCTGCTTCCAGCTCGCGGACTGGATCACCCCGCTGCCGGCGGGCGTCCTGCTGGGCCGGGGACTGCCCGGCGAGGGCTGCGTCGAGCTGGGCCGGTTCGCGGCGGCCGTCGACGCGGCCGGCTACACCGGGCCCGTGGAGGTGGAGGTCTTCCACGAGGCCGTCTGGGACCGACCGGGCCGGGAGGTGCTGGCGGACGCGGTCCGCGGGTACCGGGCCGCGCTGGGCACCCCGGTGCGCTGACCGGCCTTCCTCGAGATTGCGCGATCCATCGACATTCACCACACAACGGACGAGGTCACAGGCGCCCGGGCGGTCCATCGCGGACCGTCCGGGCGTTTGAGCACGTTGGGAGAAGCCTCCCGGGGTTGCCGCTGATATTCCTTAGCTCTGCCACCTCTCCGCCCATTGAGGTGGCTTGACTGGATAAGGCTGGTAATCACATATATGTACACCGACGGTGGCAGTGGCACGACCGGGGGGTGCGCACGTGGCGAACACGGCTGACGACTCCTTTCCGCTGACAGAGATCCAGTACGCCTACTGGGTCGGCCGGGGCCCGAACTTCGTCCTCGGCAACGTCGCCCCGCACGCCTACTTCGAACTCGACGGCAAACGCCTCGACCCCGACCTGCTGACCGACGCGTGGCGGCGGCTCGTCCAGCGGCACGACATGCTCCGCGCGGTGGTCGGCGACGACGGCCGGCAGCGGGTGCTCACCGACGTGGCGCCGTACGAGATCGCGTGCGTGGACCTGCGCGACGCCGAGCCGTCCGATGTGGACGACGCGTTGGCCGGGATCCGCGCGGAGATGTCGCACCACGTGTACCCGGCGACGACCTGGCCGCTGTTCGGGCTCCGGCTGACCCGGCTGCCCGACCACGACCGGCTGCACATCAGCCTCGACCTGCTGATGGTGGACCTGGCGAGCGTCGCGGTGCTGTTCCACGAGTGGGCGCTGCTCTGCCAGCACCCGGAGACCGTGCTGCCCCCGATCGACACGTCGTTCCGGGAGTACGTGGAGGCGCTCGAGGAGGCGCACACCGGCCCGCGCTACCTGAAGGCCCTGGAGTACTGGCAGAGCCGCGCCGACACCCTGGCCCCGCCGCCCGACCTGCCGCTGGCCCGCTCCCCCGCGAGCGTGCGCAAACCCGTGTTCACCCACCGGGAGTACCGGCTGCGGCCCGACCTGTGGCAGCGGTTCGGTGACCGGGCCCGGGACCGGGGGCTGACCCCGACGGCCGTGCTGGCCACCGCGTTCGGCGAGGTGCTGTCGACGTGGAGCGGCACGGAGCGCTTCACCCTGAACCTGACCCTGTTCAACCGGCTGCCGCTGGTGCTCACCGACGACGGGAACGGACACCGGATGGCGCACCCGCACCTGCGGAGCGTCGTCGGCGACTTCACCTCCATCTGTCTGCTGGAGCTCGACACCGGCGGCGGGGTCGGGTTCGCGGACAAGGTCGGCCGGACCCAGCGGCAGTTGCAGCAGGACCTGCGGCACCGGTACGCCAGCGCGCTGCACACGCTGCGCGAGCGCCGCCGCCGCGGGTTGCAGACCGGCTTCGAGACCATCCCCGTCGTGTTCACCAGCGGGCTGGGCACGGTCGCGGACCTGAGCGGGCCCCGGGAGTACTTCGGCGACATCGGGTACCGGGTCAGCCAGACCCCCCAGGTGTGGCTCGACCACCAGGTCGTGGACGTGACCGGCACCCTGGAGCTGTCCTGGGACGCGATCGAGGAGCTGTTCCCGGCCGGGATGCTCGACGACATGTTCGGCGCGTACACGGCGCTGGTCGAGCGGCTGGCCACCGACGCCGACGCCTGGGACACCGACGTCGTGCTGCCGCTGCCGGCGGAGCAGGAGACCGCGCGCCGGCGCGCCAACGACACGGCGGGCCCGCTGCCGGCCGGCCTGCTGCACGAGCCGTTCCTGGCCCGGGTGCCCGAGCGGCCCGACCAGCCGGCCGTGATCAGTTCGGCGGGCACGGTGACGTACGCCGAGCTGGCCGAGCGCTCCGGCGCCCTCGCCGGCGCACTGGGGGCCACGGGGGCCGACGCGCTCGTGGGCGTGGTCGCGGACAAGGGCGCGGACCAGGTGGTGGCCGCGTACGGCATCCTGCGGGCCGGCGGCGCGTACCTGCCGGTGGCCGCGAGCCTGCCGACCCTGCGCCAGGGGCAGATCCTCACCGACGGGCGGGCCGCGGCGATCGTGTCGGGGGCGACCACCCGGCCGCAGCACTGGCCCGAAGGGTTGCGCCGGCTCGACCTGGCCGACCTGCCGGCCACCGCGCCGGTCTCGGACGCCGGACCCGCGCACCCCGGGGACCTGGCCTACGTGATCTACACGTCCGGCTCCACCGGTACCCCCAAAGGTGTGATGATCGAGCACCGCTCGGCGTTGAACACCATCGTGGACATCAACGACCGCTACCGGGTCACCCCCGACGACCGGGTCTTCGGGCTGGCCGAGCTGGGCTTCGACCTGTCCGTGTACGACCTGTTCGGCACCCTGGCGGCCGGCGCGACCCTGGTGCTGCCCGACGGGGACAAGACCAACGACCCGGCGCACTGGGCGAAGCTGATGACGGAGCACCGGGTCAGCGTGTGGAACTCGGTACCGGCCCAGATGCTGATGCTCGTCGAGCACCTGGAGGCCGGCGCGGAGGTGCCGCCGGCCCTGCGGGTGGTCATGCTCAGCGGCGACTGGATCCCGGTCGACCTGCCCGACCGGATCGCCGACCTGTGGCCGGACGCGACGGTGTACAGCCTGGGCGGGGCGACGGAGGCGTCGATCTGGTCGATCGCGCACCCGGCCGCCGAGGTGGACCCGGACGCGCCGAGCGTCCCGTACGGCACGCCGCTGCGCAACCAGCGGTTCCACGTCCTCGACGCGCGGCTGCGGCCGAGCCCGGTGTGGGTGACCGGCGAGCTGTACATCGAGGGCGACGGGCTGGCCCGGGGCTACTGGGCCGACCCGGACAAGACGGCGGCGAGCTTCCCGACCCATCCGGTGACCGGCGCGCGGCTGTACCGGACGGGCGACTACGGCCGGTACCTGCCCGACGGCACGCTCCAGTTCCTCGGCCGCCGCGACGGCCAGATCAAGATCAACGGGTACCGGGTGGAGCTCGGCGAGGTCGAGGCGGTGCTCCGCCAGCACCCCGGCGTCGAACAGTCCGTGGCGGTGGCCGTCACCGGCGACGGCCCGGCCCGCCTCGTCGGCTACGTCGTGCCGGCCGACCCGCCGGACCCGACCCTGTTCGGCACCGAGACCGCCGACCGGGCGCACAACGACGCGCTGTGGCGGCGGCTCACCGGGGTCGCGGCCAGCGCCCCGGAGGAGGACACGTCCGTGCTGCTCGACGCGTGGCGCCGGCTCGACGACGTGCACGCGGCGGCCGTCGGCACGGCGTTCCGCGCCCTGGGCATGCCGCACCTGCCCGGCAGGGTGTTCGACCCCCGGCACATCGCGCGGGGCGCGGGCGTCGCGGGCCGGTACGACCGCTGGCTGGGCCGGGCCACGTCCGTCCTCACGGCCCGGGGCTTCCTGGAGCCCGCCCCGGACGGGGTGGTGGTGGCCCGCGAGCTGCCGGAGGCCATCCCCGATTCCGTCGCGCGCGCCGTGCGGGCCGGCCTGGGCGGGACGCTGGGCGTGCCCGACGACCTGACCGACTGGCTGCTGTCCCTCGCCGGGAACGTGGCCGGGGTGCTCACCGAGGACCTGCACTCCGCGCAGCTGTACACCAACGACCGCACCACCGAGGTGTACGCCCGGCTGTTCGACCCGACGTACCGGATCGCGGCGGCGGCGGTCGCCGAGCTGGTCGCGCACTGGCCCGCCGACCGGCCGCTGCGGATCCTGGAGGTCGGCGCGGGCTACGGCTCGCTGACCGGCCACCTGCTGCCGCTGCTGCCCCCGGAGAACACCGAGTACGTCTTCACCGACATCTCGACGTACTTCCTCGGCGCGGCCCGCACGGCGTTCGCGGCGCACCCGTTCGTCCGCTACGAGCTGTACGACCTGGACCGCACCCCGGGCGCGCAGGGCTTCGACGGCCGGGAGTTCGACCTGGTCGTCGCCGCGAGCGTGCTGCACGACGCGAAGGACATCGACCGCACCCTGCGGAAGCTGTCGGGCGTGCTCGCCCCCGACGCGGTGCTGCTCCTGGTCGAGCAGACCACGTTCCACCCCTGGTTCGACCTGACCATGGGCCTGCAACAGGGCTTCGACGGGTACGAGGACACCGCGCTGCGCGGCGCGCACCCGCTCCTGGACCGCCGGCAGTGGGGCACCGCCCTGACCACGGCCGGATACACGGCCCCCACGGTGCTGTCCACCGGTGGCCCGGCGGCCGTGGGCTTCGACGTGATCGTGGCCCGGGGGCCGGCCGAACGGCGCCGGTTCGAGCCGGAGGCGTTGCGGGCGTTCGTCGGCGAGCGGCTCCCGAAGCACATGGTGCCCGCGCGGATCCACACACTCGACGCGGTGCCGCTCAGCGACACCGGCAAGGTCGACCGCAAGGCACTCGCCCAGGCGGGGGCCCGCACGGCGGCCCGGGGCCGGCCCGCGAAGCCGCCGCAGACGGAACGCCAGCACGCGCTGGTCGACATCTGGCGGGAGACCCTGGGCCTGGCGGACCTGGACCTGGCGGACGACTTCCTGGAGGCCGGCGGCGACTCGTTGCAGGCGGCCCGGCTGGTGGCGGCGATCCAGACCCGGTTCGGGGTGGCCGTGCCCGTCGCGGTGATCCTGGAGTACCCGACCGTCGAGGCCCTCGACGGCTACCTCACCGACCTGATCGGCCCGTCCGAGACCGGGGAGACGTCATGACCGAGCAGGCGATCCGGGACTGGCTGGTCGGCTTCGTCGCCGAACTGCTGGCCATCGACCCGGCCGAGGTGGACCCGGCCGCGACCATGGAGGCGCTGGGGGTGGACTCGGCGACCACCCTGGTCCTCGCCAGCGACCTGGGCGAGCTGCTCGGGCGGACGATCCCGCCCACGGAGCTGCTCGACCACCCGACCCTCGCGGCGCTGGCCGGGCACCTGGCCCGCCAGCCGAGCACGGTGTAGGGGGCCGGCGGGTGGAAACGCTCCACACTCCGCGCTGGCTGGTCCGCGCGATCGCCCGGCCGACCCCGGCCGTCCGGTTGTACTGCTTCCCGCACGGCGGCGGCTCGATCGCCGAGTACGTCCGGTGGGCCGCGGACCTGCCCGGCGTGGAGCTGTGGGGCGTACAGCTGCCCGGTCGCGGCAGTAGGCTGCGGGAACGGCCGTTCACCCGGATGGAGCCCCTCGTGCGAGCACTGCTGGCGGAGAACACGTTCGCGGCGCCGTTCGCCTTCTTCGGGCACAGCATGGGCAGCCTGGTCGCGTACGAGGTGACCCGGGCGCTGCGGGACGTGGGCCGGCCACTGCCCGAGCGGCTGTTCGTCTCGGCGTACCCGGCCCCGCACCTGCCCCGTCGCGAGCCGGCGGTGCACCACCTGGCCGACGACGAGCTCCTCGCCGAGGTCGAACGCCGGCACGGCGGGGTGCCGGCCGAGGCCCTGGCCGACCCGGCCCTGAAGGCGATGATCGCCGGCTGCCTGCGGGCCGACTACGAGCTGATCGACTCCTACGAGCACCGCCCCGCCCCGGCCCTGCCGGTCCCGTTGACCGTGCTCGGCGGCCGCGAGGACCACGTGACCGAGGAGGAGCTGACCGCCTGGGCGGAGCACAGCACCCGGCCGCTGGCGTCCCGGCGGTTCGCGGGCGGGCACTTCTACCACCGCGAGCACCGCCGGCCGCTGCTGCGCACCATCAACGCCACGTTCCGACAGCAGGGGGTCTGAGTGCTCGTCTTCGCGTTCGCCGCCCTGGTCCTGATCGCCATCCCCGGTCCGGACCAGGCCCTGATCACCCGCAACGCCCTCACCGGCGGCCGGGCCGCGGGCCTGTTGACCATGGTCGGCGGGGTCACCGGCATCTCCGTGCACGCCACGGCGGCGGCCTTCGGCGTCTCCGGGCTGCTGATGGCCTCCGCCGAGGCGTTCACCGTGCTGAAGCTGATCGGCACGGTGTACCTGCTGTGGATGGGCATCCAGACCCTGCTGTCGGCCCGCAAACGGGTCGCGGCGGCGGCCGAGGAGGCCACCCAGCCGGCCGGGTCCCCGTGGCGGTACCTGCGGCACGGTTTCCTGTCGAACTCGCTGAACCCGAAGGTCGCGCTGTTCTTCATCACGCTGCTGCCGCAGTTCTTCCCCACCGACGGCGGCGGCCTCGGGTACGCGCTGCTGCTGTCCCTGGTCTTCGCGTGCATCTACCTGCTGTGGTTCAGCATGTACGTGCTGCTCGTCGACCGGGCCGGCGCCCTGCTGCGCCGGCCGCGGGTGCGGGCCCAGATCGAGCGGGTCACCGGGGTGCTCCTGGTCGGGTTCGCGATCCGGTTGGCGCTGCAGAGCCGGAACTGAGGACACACAGGACACTTTCTACCATTGGGGTTTCTACCCGAGTATGGTGCGTTATCGTCGTACCCCTCGATGTTAGGAACCACTGTGAACAGACGTCTGATCGGCGCCCTGCTGTCCACTGTCACCGGTGCCGCGATGGTCGCCACCATGGCCACGCCCGCCGCCGCCACACCCCGGGTCCAGGCGGTCACCTTCGCCGGCACGGTCGCGCTGAGCAACTGCTCGGGCTCCGTCGTGCGCCCGCCGAACGCGTTGTCGACCGACCCGGCCCTGGTGCTGTCCAACGGGCACTGCCTGGAGACCGGCATGCCCGGGCCCGGCCAGGTCGTGCTGAACCGGTCCTCCACCCGCACGTTCCAGCTGCTCAACGCCGCCGGTACCGGCACGGTGGGCACGATCCGGGCGACGAAGATCGCGTACGGCACGATGACGGACACCGACATCTCCCTCTACCAGGTCAGCCAGACCTACGCGCAGATCCAGAGCACGTACGGGATCCGGGCGCTCGACCTGGTGGCCACCCACCCGGTGCAGGGCACGGCGATCTCCGTCGTCTCCGGGTACTGGAAGAAGAAGTACAACTGCAACATCGACGGCTTCGCGTACCGGCTGAAGGAGGGCAGCTGGACGTTCAAGGACTCGATCCGGTACACGTCGCCGTGCAACGTCATCGGCGGCACCTCCGGTTCGCCGATCGTGGACGTGGCCACCGGCAGGGTCGTCGGGGTCAACAACACCATCAACGAGAGCGGCGGCCGGTGCACGCTGAACAACCCGTGCGAGGTGGACCAGGCCGGCAACGTGACGGTGCGCCGCGGGATCGGGTACGGCCAGGAGACGTACACCATCGTGGCGTGTCTCGGGGCCGGTAACCAGATCGACCTGAACCGGGCGGGCTGCACGCTGCCGAAGCCGTAGTCGGGAGCCGGTGGGGCGGGCGGTGGTCCGCCCCACCGGCGTCACCGGTCCGGGCCGACGCGGATCACCCGGCCGGGCCGGGACGGGTCGCGGGCGATGCCCGCGTGGCGGGTCACGGGCACTGCCCACGTGGCGGGTCACGGGCACTGCCCGCGTGGCGGTTCCCGGGCCGCCGCGGGCTGGAACGGAGGCCTCTCCGACACCGCCCGTCACGGACCGGCGACCGTCCGGCGAAGAACTCCCCCCACCGCCCACTGTGGACGCCAAACCACCCCATCCGCGCCCGGACAGCCCATTGACAGGGGTGCGCGCGCCAGCGAGGCTCAACTTCGTTGATCTTGAAACTCACGGAGGAGCCCGCATGACCCAGCACGCCCTGATCGTCGACGCGCACCAGGCCCTGCGCACGACCATCTCCGCCGTGGACCCCGCCGACTGGGCCCTGCGCACCCCGTGCTCCGAGTGGAACGTCACCCAGGTGCTCCAGCACGCGGCCGGGGACCAGTGGGCCTACGCGGCGGCGATCACCGGCGGGCCCGGCCCGACCGAGGACCCGTTCGCGCCGTCGGGCCGACTCCGGGACGCGCCGCTGATCGTGCTGGACCTGGCCCTGGACGCCACGGCCGGCGCCTGGGCCACGGTGCCCGTCGACGCGCAGGACGTGCCGAACCCCCTGCCGCAGGGCCCGATGTCGGCCGTGCTCGCGTCCGGGGCGTGCGCCCTCGACGCGGCCGTGCACGCGTGGGACATCGCGGTCGCCACCGGCCAGCCGTCGCCGCTCACCGCCGAGCTGGCCGAGGGGCTGCTGCCGGTCGCGCGGGCGCTGTGCGAGCCGCTGCGGCAGTGGGGCGCGTTCGGGCCGGTCGTCGCCGACGAGCCCGGGGACGACGGGGCCGCCACCCTGCTGCGCTACCTGGGCCGCGACCCGCACTGGAAGGCCTGACCGGACCGCTCCGGGCCCGGGCGTCCCCGGGCCCGGAGCCGACGGGCGGCGGCGGTGTCCGGTCGGGGACGTTGTCCGGTTCCAGAAGGATCGCACCCTTAGATCAAGGTCGATACTCCGAGGGGTACCCGACGGGAGGCCCCACCGTGACCCCACCGAACCGCACCCTCGACCGGGAACTGGCGCAGGTCATGCGCACCGGCCCGTTCTCGGTGGCCCTGCACCTGGCCATCGAGTCGCGCGGCTGGACCCTCGAACGCGTCCAACGCGGCCTGCTCGGCCACGGCGTCGGCCTGAGCCTGAGCACCCTGAGCTACTGGCGGCGCGGCCGCAGCCGGCCCGAACGTCCCGAGTCGCTGCGCGCCGTGCACCTGATCGAACGCCTGCTGGACCTGCCCGAGGGCTCCCTGACGGGCCTGCTGGACGGGCGGTCCCGCCCCCTGCGGCCGGGCCGGTCGCCACAGCCGAGCCTGGACCCGGAGCGGCTGTGGTCCGCGCCGGCCGGCCTGGCCCGGACGTTCGGGCAGCTCACGGCGCCGCCGCAGGACCACCTGCTCCGGGTCAGCGTGCACGAGGAGCTGGAGGTCGGCCCGGACCGGCACCTGCGGGTGATGCGGACCCGACTGGTGCTGCTGGCGCTCGCCGACCGGCTCTCGCACTGCCGCGTCGTGTACTGGGCGGAGGTCCCCGGCACCGAGCCGCCCTCGATCGGCGCGACCCGGTTCTGCCGGCCGGGCCGGATCCGCACCGACCTGGACAGCGGGTTCAGCGTCACCGAGCTGGTACTGGACCGGATGTTGCAGCGCGGCGAGTACGCGGCCCTGGAGTACGAGGTGCTGCCCGGGCCGACCGCCGAGATCATCGACGAGTTCACCCGGCGCAGCGCGGTGCCGATCCGGGAGTACGCGCTGTCGGTGTGGTTCGACCCGGCGGCGCTGCCCGCCCGGTGCGTGCGGCTGGAGCGGCGGACGGCCGACGGGCCCACCTCGGACGGGGAGGAGCTGTGGCTGGGCGCCTCCGGTACCGCGCAGCTGGTGGTCATCGACGCCCCTCCGGGTCAGGTCGGGATGCGCTGGGAGTGGGAGTGACGGGGGCCCGGCCCGTGGAGGTGGCCGGGCCCCCGCCCGTTCAGGACAGGGTCGCGTCGTCGAACTTGGCGACCCCGTGCGCGCTGGTGTTGGTCATGGTCAGCGTCAGGGTGTAGCTCTTCCCGGCGGTGACCCCGGCGTTACCGGGGAACCAGAAGCCCCCGTTCATGCAGGCCAGCTGGATGAGGCTCCGGCTGGAACCGGTGGCGGTGTCGACGAGGGTGGCGGTGGCCATCTCGAAGGCGAACGGGTCGCAGTTGGACGTCAGCACGTACACGTTGAGCTGGCTCTTGCCGGCGGGCACCGTGAACGTCTGGCTGATCGAGGAGGCCCCGGTGCCGCCGCCGACGGAGGCCGCGTAGGCGCCGGTGCGCCCGCCGCCGACCGCCGAGGTGGTGCCGGTCCCGGTCCAGCCGCTCAGCGTGCCGGTCTCGAAGCCGCCGTTGGTGACGCCCTCACCGCCCGGGACCGTGGCCTTGACGTTGAGCACGAACGTGGTGTCGTGGGTCGCGGAGGCGGCCCGCCCGGTGACGGTGATCGAGTAGGAACCGGTCGCCGTCGCCGTCGTGGTGGCCAGCGTCAGCTTGGCGGTGTTGCCGGCGGTGACGGAGTCCGGCGCGAACGTCGCGGTCACGCCCGAGGGCAGTCCGGCCGCGGACAGGGCGACGGTCTCCGCCGAGCCCCCGGTGACGGCCGTGGAGACCGTGCTGGTCGCGGACTCGCCGTTGCGGACCGTGGCCGTGGCCGGCGACAGGGAGATCGAGAAGTCGTTGCCGCCACCGGTGCCGCGCACCGTCAGGGTGTAGGCCGCGGTGTGCGTCGCCGACGCCGACTTCCCCTGCACGGTCACGGTGTAGGTGCCCGACTTCGTGTCGGCCGTGGTGGACAGCGTGAGCTTGGACGTGCCGCCCGCCGTCACCGACGCCGGGTCGAACGCGCCGGTGGCGCCGGTCGGCAGGCCCGAGGCGGTCAGCGCGACCGTCTCGGCGGAGCCGGTCACGACGGCCGTGGACACCGTGGTGGTCAGGGCCGACCCCGCGTCGACGGAGCCCGAGGTCGGGTTCACCGCGATCGAGAAGTCGTTGGTGGGCTGCGGGTTCCCGCCGCCGAAGTCCTTCGTGTACAGCAGCAGGTTCGGCGAGCCGGTGCCCGGGTTCTTGATCTTGCCGGGGGTGGCCGCGTTCACGACGGCCGCGTGCACCTCGGCCGGGGCCGCCGTCTTGTGGTTCTGCAGGTACAGCGCCGCGCCGCCGGCCACGTGCGGGGACGCCATCGACGTACCCGTCATGTTCGCGTAGGCGGTGTTGGAGCTGATCCCGGCCGAGTAGATGTTCTCCCCGGGCGCGAACAGGTCCAGGCACTTCCCGTAGTTCGAGGTGCCGCTGCGGTTGTCGGTGGCGTTGCTGTTGCCGACGTCCAGGGTCTCCTTGACCGTGCCGCCAGGGCCGAACGAGCAGCCGTCGGAGCCGTTGTTGCCGGCCGCCGCGACGTACGTGAAGCCGGCCGCGATGGAGTTCTGCAACGCCTGGTCGCCGATGTGCGCGTCGTCGAAGCCGAAGCTCATGTTGACGACGGCGGGCTTGACCCCGTTCTGGGTGATCCAGTCGAAGCCCTTGATCGCGGCGGAGTCCGGTCCGGTGTTGCCGCAGTTGGTGCCGAGCGCGCGGACCGCGACCAGCTTGACCTTCTTGGCCACGCCGACGGTCTTGCCGCCGATGGTGCCGGAGACGTGCGTACCGTGCCCGAAACAGTCGTTGCCGTTCTGGCCGTCCTCGATGAAGTCGGCCCCGACGCTGGCCCGGCCCTCGAACTCCTGGTGACCGATCCTGATCCCGGAGTCGATGACGTAGGCGGTGACGCCCTCGCCGGTACCCGCGTAGGTGAAGCTCTTGTCGAGCGGCAGGTCCTTCTGGTCGATCCGGTCCAGGCCGTAGCTGGGCGGGTTGGTCTGGGTGTCGAGCAGCCGGGCGGTGCCGTCCTGGGCGACCTGGGCGACCTGCGGGTCCGCGGCGAGCCGGCGCGCCTGCCGCTCGGTCATGTTCTTCACGGAGAACCCGTGCAGCGCGGCGGTGTAGGTGAACCCGAGCGTGCCCTGGTACTTGGTGGCGAGCGCCCCGGCCGTGGCCTCGATGGCCCTCGGCGCGGCCGACCGCAGGGCGCTCTCCTTGAGGACGATGACGTAACTGCCCGGGATCGGTTGGGACGCGCCGTGCCGGACCACGCCCTCGGCGGGGGCGGCCGAGGACGCCTGTGCGCCGACCGCGAGGGTGGCGACGGTCAGGCCGAGCGCTGCGAACAGCGCCCGGCGGGTGGTCTGTCGTGGTGTCAAGGTGCCCTCCGGCGGAGTGCGCGCCGGCAGCGCGAAGCGGCCGACTGAGGGGTGAAGTGTCCGAATCACACCACCGGCCGCGAGTCGTGCGGAAGACGGTTACAAGCACCACGGGGCGGGGGGTCGAAACCCGCTGTGAAACCGTCGAAACCTACAACCAGCCGCGCCGGGACGCCTGGAGCGCGGCCTGGAACCGGGTCTCCACGCCCAGGTGCGCCATCAGGAGGGTGATCCGGCGGGTCACGGTGCGTTCGGTGACCCCGAGCGCGCGGGCCACCGCCCGGTCCTTCATGCCGGCGGCGAGCATGGCGAGCATCGCCCGGTCGCGGGGCCCGGGGCCCTCGTCGCGCTCCCGGCCGGCGAGCGGGGTGGCCCGTTCCCAGAGCAGGTCAAAACACATGATCAGGGTACTGAGCAGCGGGGACGGGTGCACCAGGATCCGGGTGTGGGTGTCGGTCGCGCCCAGGGTGAGCGGGATCAGGGCGACCCGGCGGTCCACGATGGTCATCTTCAGCTCGACGTCGGGCAGGGCGCGGGCGTCCTCCCCCGCCGCGATGCAGTCGAGGACGTCGCGCATCTTCTCGGGCTCGTGCAGGACCGGCGCGTGGTAGATCGCGCGGTAGGACACCCCGCGGCGCATCACCTGGCGCTGCTCCTCGTTGTCCTGGGGCTGGCCGAGCAGGTACGGCGGGCAGTCCACGATCGCCACCTCCCGTTCGGCGCCGAGCTGGAGCCGGGCGATCTGGTGCAGCACCGCCTGGTCGCCCTCGATCACCTCGACGAGCCCGCCCGGGTCGCCGGCGGGGGCCAGCGCCATCTGCCGGGTGAGGTCGCGGGCGGCGGCCCGGAGCCGTTCGAGGCCCTCCTGGCGGCGGAACGCGAGGGCGTCGATGGCCAGGTCGGGCGGCGCGGGCACGTACCGGGCGAGGTCGCCGGCCAGCCGGGTGACGAGGCCGTGCTCGGTGAGGGTCTCCAGGGTGCGGGCGACCCGGGACTCGGAGAGGTCCAGCGCGGCCGCGAGTTCGGGCACGCTGCCGCGCGGGGCGGAGAGAAGTCGCAGGTAGACGGCGCTGTCGACCTCGCCGAGGCCGACCGGTCCGAGTAGGGGCTCCATGACCCATCGACGCTACTCCATCGAGCGGCCGGTTTCCGACGTTGTCCGGGATCGGAAGACGCGGGGACGGCGGACCGGGCCTACGGTGCGAATCACCGCGTCCGGTACGCGGCTCCCCTCACCACCCCTTGGAGGCACCTGGTGAACAGATCCCTGGCCGCTGGCGGAGCGGCCCTCCTGCTGGCCGGTCTGGCCGTCGGCACGGCCGCGATGGCGCAGGCCGCGCCCGACATCCCCAGCCGCGCCGACGCCGTCGCCCGGGCCGACTCGGCGCTCGCCGGACACCGGTCGGCGGCGCTGGCGTCGACGGCGGACGCGTTCAGCGTGTACCGCACCATCGTGGACCCCACCGGCGCGTCGCACGTCCGCTACACCCGCACCCACCAGGGCCTGCGGGTGTACGGCGGCGACCTCGTCGTGCACAACGGCCCCGGCGGCGGCTTCGCCGGGGTGTCCAACGCCCTCGCCGCGCCCCTGACCCTGTCCACCACCCCGGCGGTGCCGGCGGCGAGCGCCGAGCGGGCGGCGGCGGCCGGCTTCCGGGGCCGGGTCACCACGGTCGGGGCGTCGGAACTGATCGTGGACGCCAGCGGGGAACGGGCCCGGTTGGCCTGGGAGACCGTGGTCCGGGGCTGGGCGCCCGACGGCCAGACCCCGAGCGTGTCGCACGTGCTCACCGACGCCGCGACCGGCGCGCGGATCGGGGCGTTCGACGAGATCGAGCACGCCGCGGGCACCGGCAAGGGCGTCTACGTGGGCACGGTCAGCGTGGACACCACCGGGTCCGGCAGCTCGTACCAGTTGAAGGATCCGGTGCGGGGCAACGGGTACACGTGCGACATGGCGCGGGGCACGGGCAGCTGTTCGACGTACACCGACGCGGACAACGCGTGGGGCGACGGCAACCCGGCCACCAGCCAGTCCGCGGCCGTGGACGCGCACTACGGCGCGGCGGTCACCTACGACTACTTCAAGAGCGTGCACGGCCGCAACGGGATCTTCGGCGACGGGCGGGGCGTGCCGAGCCGGGTGCACTACGGCAACGCGTACAAGAACGCGTTCTGGGACGGCTCGCAGATGACGTACGGCGACGGGGCCGGCAACACCCACCCCTTCACCGAGCTGGACATCTCCGGGCACGAGATGGCGCACGGCGTCACCGAGAACGTGGTGTCCGGCGGCCTGACCTACTCCGGGGAGTCCGGCGGCCTGAACGAGGCCACCTCCGACATCTTCGGCACCATGGTCGAGTTCTACGCCGCCAACTCCTCCGACACCCCGGACTACCTGATCGGGGAGAAGATCGACTACTTCGGCAACGGGCGGCCGCTGCGGTACATGGACGACCCGTCGAAGGACGGCAACTCCGACAAGTGCTGGTCGACGGGTACGGGCGGCAAGGACGTGCACTACTCGTCCGGCGTCGCGAACCACTTCTTCTACCTGCTCGCGGTCGGTTCGGGCTCCTCGCAGTGGGGCAACAGCCCGACGTGCGACAGTTCGACGCTGACGGGGATCGGCAACGCGAAGGCGGAGAAGATCTGGTTCCGGGCGCTCGACGTGTACTTCACGTCCACCACCAAGTACGTCGCCTCCGGGACCAACGACGCGCGCAACTACACCCTGACCGCGGCGAAGGACCTGTACGGGAACTGCTCGGCGGAGTACCAGGCCGTGCAGAAGGCGTGGAAGGCGGTGAACGTGGCCGGCGAGGACACGACGTGCACCAACACGCCGGGCCCGACGAGCAGCCCCACCGTGGGGCCGACGAGCAGCCCGACCGCGACGCCGACCAGCACGCCGTCGTGCCTGCCGGTGACCAACGCGACCGATGTGCAGATCCCCGACGCGGGGGCGGCCGTCGACAGCACCGTGACCGTCACGGGCTGTGTGCGCAACGCCTCCGCCAGCACGAAGGTGGAGGTGCACGTGAAGCACACCTGGCGGGGGGATCTGAACATCGATCTGGTCGCCCCGGACGGCACCGTCTACTCGCTGAAGAAGGCCGAGCTCACCGACTCGGCGGCGAATGTGGACACCACGTACACCGTGGACGCTTCGGCGGAGGCGGCCGGTGGGGGGTGGAAGCTCCGGGCGCAGGACGCGTTCGGCTACGACACCGGGTACATCGACACCTGGACGTTGACCGTCTGACGGAATCCGTGGTGGGTGGGTCGGGCCCGCCCACCACGGCTTCTCGGGTCACGCGATGTGGTCTACGCCCAGTGCGAAGCCTCGGGCGTCCAGGGCTCGGAAGAGTGGGCCGATCAGGAGGGCGAAGGCCTCGGGGGCGCGGGCCGTGGTGATGTCGCCGAGGTCGATGATGCGGTCGGGGTGCCAGCCCAGGTCGGCGAGCAGGGTGGTGGTGGTGGACTTGGCGGTCGGGTCGTCGCCGGATAGGAACACCGTGCCGGGGGTGGCGAGGGTGTCGGGGGCCGCCATGACGGAGTACACCATCGTGTTGAGGGTCTTCACGACGTGTGTCGTGGGGAGGGCGTGCTGGAGTTCCTCGGCGAGGCTGCCGTCGGGGTAGCACAGGGTCGCGGGCATGCCGTCGGGGCCGCGTTCGGTGGCGTTGGCGACATCGATCAAGACCTTTCCATCCAGGTACTGGGTGAGGCCGCGCAGCACGTCCACCGATACCTGTCCGGGTAGGGCGTTCACGATGACCTCGGCGGCTTCGGTGGCCCCGGCGTGGGTGGTCGCCGCGACGGCCGTGTCCGCCCAGACGGCCGCCTCGCGGGTCGGGTCGAGGGTGCCGATCGTGACGGTGTGGCCGGCGGCGGCGAGTCCGGTGGCGAGGACGCGGCCGACCCGGCCGGAACCGAGGATGGCGATGCTGGTCATGGAGTACTCCTTGGTGGGTGTCTGGTCGTGCGGGGTGAGGAGCGGCCCGTGGCGGTTCGCGAGGTGGTTGCGGCCGTAGCGGGTCGGAGGAGGCTCGCTAGGCCGACATGGACAGCGACCGGTCCGCGGCGGTGGGCACGGTCGACAGGAGCGAGATGAAGCTCTCGTGCAGGCCGGGGGCGGTGGCCAGGAAGCTGTCCGAGCGGTCGGTCCAGGGGCGGCCCACGGTGTCGGTGACGGTGCCGCCGGCCTCGCGGACCAACAGGGCGCCGGTGAGCAGGTCGCGGGTCCGGCCGTAGAGCCAGAAGGCGTCGATGCGGCCGGCCGCGACATCGGCGACCTGCACGGACGTGGGGCCGAGGTTGCGGACCACGAGCACGTGCGGGGCGACGGCGGCCAAGGACAGCCCCGCGCGCCGGGTGGACTCCGGGTCCCCGGCCAGGTCGTTGCCCAGGGAGGTGGCCGACAGTGCCGCGCCGGGGTCCGTCTTGGCCGAGGGGGCGCCGTCGACGGTCGCGCCGTGACCTGCCACGGCGGTGTAGGTCCGGCCGAGTGGGGGCGCGTGCACCACGGCGAGTACCGGGACGCCGTCGCGGACCAGGGCGACGCTGATGCTCCAGTACGGCAGGCCGTGGGTGTAGTGCACCACGCCGTCGACCGGGTCGACCACCCAGAACTCCCCCGCCGGCAGCGGGGCGGTGCCGAACTCGTCCTCCGCCCACCCGGCCTCCGGGCGCAGCCGGGTCAGTACGCGGCGCAGGTGCTCCTCGACCGGGGCGTCGAGGGCGGCGAATCCGGCGATGATCCCGTCGCGGGTGGCCGGGGAGCGCAGGTCGGGGCTGAAGTTGCCGGTCAGGTGGGCGGCGGCGGTGGTGACGGCGTCGGCGACGTGCGGCAGCAGTGCCACCAGGTCGGCGTTTGTTCTCGTGTGCATTCGGTGTCTCCCCTGTCGGCGGTGATGCTGGGACAGGTGTAGCAGCCAGGTGCGCGGCTAGAGTCCTGGTGAGGGTCGAATTGAGCGGAGTCGGCCAAGAATCGCGATGGATTGGCTGGATGGCGACATGGAGTTGGACGAGCTGGACCGGCGGATCGTGTGCGCGTTGCAGGTCGACGGGCGGGCGTCGACCGCCCTGATCGGCGAGGTGCTGGGGGTGTCCGCGCGGACCGTCGTGCGCCGGCTGGCCCGGCTGGAGGGGGCCGGCGTGCTGCGGGTGGTCCGGGTGCCGGAGGTCAGCGCCTATCCGGACGGGGCGCTCGTGCTGCGGGTCCGGGTGCTGCGGGGGCGGACCGACGTGCTCGCCGACGCGCTGGCCCGGCGCGACGACGTGCCGTTCGTGGACGTCGCCCTGGGCGGGGAGGAGATCGTCGCGCTCGCGGTGACCGGCCCGGACGCCCGCGACCGCCTGCTGTACGAGCAGCTCCCCGCCACCTCCGCCGTCACGGCCACCACCGCCCAGGCCGTACTGCACGTGTTCGCCGACGCGTCGCACTGGCGGGCCGGCTGGCTGACGGCCGCCGAGATCCGCGCGTTGGAACCCCGGCCGTCGAGCGGGCCACCGGCGGGCTCAGCCCCACCGCCGCCGCCCGGAGCCGTCGGATCCGGTCAGGGCGGGGCTTTCGAGGCGGAGCCGCCCGGGCCACCCGGCGCGCTCGACCGGGCACTGCTGGAGCGGCTCTCGGTGAACGCCCGGGTCGGGGCGGCCGAGTTGGCGGCGGCGGTCGGCGCGCCCGAGTCGACGGTCCGGCGGCACCTGCACCGGTTGGGGGCGGCCGGCCGGATCCGGACGCACGCGACGATCGACGCCCGGCTGCTGGGGATGACCGTGGACGCGACGCTGTGGATGACCGTGCCGCCGGACCGGTTGGACGAGGTCGGTACGGCGCTGGCGGGGCATCCGCACGTGCACGGGGTGCTGGCGACGACCGGGGTGACGAACCTGCTCGCGACGGTGTTCACCCCGGACCTGCCGGCGCTGTACGCGTTCGTGACCCGGGTGCTCGGGCCGCTCGGGGTGCCGGCCGCGGAGACCACGGTGGTGGGCCGGGCGGTGAAGCGCGCGGGCGTCCGCCAGTCCGCCCCCGGCTGAGCCGACCCGGGCCGACCCGGTGGTCGGCGCGGGCCCCGGAGGTGGGCCCGCGCCGACCCGTCACCAGGTGCTGTTGACCAGGCCGGTGCCCAGGTAGACCTGGTCGAAGGCGTTGCCGTCCTGGTCGTCGGTGAACGCCACCGTGACCTCGCCCCACGGGGACACGCCGAGCGCCGGTTCGTCCTGGCGGCCCGTGGTCACCGCGTTGACCCGCAGGGTCGGGAGCCGGCCGGTGACCGTGCCGTCGGGGTTGAAGCCGCGCGCCCACACGTCCGAGCCGTCCACCCAGGACACCACGAGGGCGAGCTGGTCGTCGATCCCGACCCGGGGCGTGGACTGCGGGCCGACCACTGTGCCGTCGTCGGTGACCGTGCGGTCGGTGGTGGTGCGGGCCGCGCCGGCGGCGGTGAAGGAGCGGGTGGCGGCGCGGGCCGTACCCGTGTGGTCGGTCTCCCAGGCGACCGCGAAGTCGCCGTTGAAGTTCGCGGCCACGGTGGCGGCGCGTTGCTGGCCGCCGCCGTTCGCGTTGGCCGCCGTCTGGGCGAGTTTGACGCCGCCCGCCGGGGTCAGGATCTTCAGGCCGACCTGGTAGAAGCCGTTGCCGTCGGTGTCCTCGTCCCAGACCACGATCGCGTTGCCGGCCGCGCCGAGGGCCACGTCGGGCCTGTGGTGCTGGCCGCCGGTCGTGTTGACCTGCGCCTCGTAGGTCTTGGCGGCGAGGGCGGAGAAGCCCGCCGCGCGGACCGTGGCCTGCGCCCCGGTCTGCACGTCCTCCCAGACCACGGCGAAGCCGGTGCCGTCGGGGTCGGCGGCCACGGCCGGTTCGAACTGCTGGCCGGCCGAGCTGGCGTTGGCCCTGCCGGTGCCGCTGACCGTGCCGGCGGTGGACACGGAGCGGACCGCGATGTTGTAGAAGCCGTTGCCGTCCGGGTCCTCCGACCACACGACGACCGCGGTGCCGTCCTCGTGCAGGGCGACGTCGGGCTGCCAGTGCCGCCAGTTCCCGGTGCCGCCGGTGGAGATCTTCTTCTCGTACAGGGAGACCTCGTCCTTGTACAGCCGGAGGAAGACGTCCGAGTGCACCGGGTCGGTCGGGTTCGCCGTGTCGCGGTCGTCCTCCCAGACGACGGCCGTGTACCCGTTGCGGGTCGCCGACACCGCCGCGTTGTCCTGGTCACCCGTCGCCACGCTGTTGGCCGTGGACCAGGTGATGTCGGCGGGCGTGGTGCCCGTGGCGGAGGCCGGGGCGCCGACCAGGAGCAGGGCGGCCGTCACCGCCAGCGGGACGACGACGGCGCGCAGGGCCCGGCGGCGCGCACGGGCCGGCGGAAGGGCGGTCACGGGTTCACCAGTCCCGGGTTGCCGGCCTCGATGGCGTAGCTCTGGATGGTGCGCACCGGGTAGTCGCGGACGGTCACCTTGTCCACGACCCGGAAGTCGGCGAGCATCCGGGTGGAGTCGACGTGCACGCGGCAGTACCCCCGGAGGTTCTTGAAGAACTTGACGTGCGGGTTGAGGCTCGACAGGCCGGTGTCGGCGGCGTTGCCGTCGCCGGAGGAGGTGACCGAGGTGGTGACGAGTTCGGTGCCGACGATCCGGTTCTGCGAGGCGTAGTCGGCCATCAGGTTGCTGGCCCAGGAGCGGTGCACGTCGCCGGTCAGCACCACCGCGCTCCGCACGCCGCGCGCGTCCCAGCCCTGCTGGATCCGGTCGCGGTTGGCCACGTAGCCGTCCCAGGCGTCCATCGAGGTCGCCCCGGCGGCGTCGGCGAGCTTCTGGGCGAAGAACACCTGCTGGCCGAGGATGTCCCAGGTGCCGAGCCGCTGGCCGAGGCCGTCGAGCAGCCAGCTCTCCTGCGCGTTCCCGGTCAGGCTCCGGTTGGGCAGCTTCGCGTCCGCGCACACCTTCGTGCCGTCGCCGCAGGCCTGGTCGTCGCGGTACTGCCGGGTGTCCAGCAGGTGGAACGTCGCCAGGCTCCCCCAGCGCAGCCGCCGGTAGAGCTGCATGTTCTCGTTCACGGGTACCGAGGAGGCGCGCAGCGGCATGTGCTCGTAGTACGCCTTGTAGGCCGCCGCGCGGCGCGCCCGGAACCACGCGACGTCCCCGGCCGGGGAGTTGTCGGCCCGCACCAGGTTGGCGTAGTTGTTCTCCACCTCGTGGTCGTCCCAGATCACCAGCCACGGCGCGGCGGCGTGCGCGGCCTGCAGGTCCGGGTCCGTCTTGTACTGCGCGTGCCGCACCCGGTAGTGCGCCAGCGACGTGATCTCACTCGTCGGGGCGTGCCTGCGGACGGCCGTGGTGGAGGCGGTGCCCTCGTACAGGTAGTCGCCCAGGTGCAGGACGACGTCCGGGCGCTCCTCGGCCATCCGCCGGTACGCGGTGAAGTAGCCCGACTCGTAGTGCGAGCAGGACGCGAACAGCATCGTGAACGGGGTGAGCGCGCCCGGGGCCGGGGCGGTGCGGGTCCGGCCGACCGGGGACAGGTAGCCGGCGGCGCGGAACCGGTAGTAGTACTCCGCGCCGGGCTGCAGACCGGACACCTCCACGTGCACGGTGTGCGCGGACGCGTACGCGGCGGTGGCGGTGCCGGTCCGGACGAGCTGGGTGAAGTACTGGTCGGTGGCCACCTGCCACTCGACGGACACGGCGGCGGTGGACATGCCGCCCTGGCCGTCGGCGTTCAGGGGCGACGGGGCGAGCCGGGTCCACAGCACCACGCCGTCGGGGAGCGGGTCGCCCGACGCGACGCCGAGCGTGAACGGGTAGCCGAGGGCCGCGCCGGCGGCGGTCGAGGTCAGGAGGGTGGCGCCGGCACCGGCGAGTCCACCGAGGATGAACGTTCGTCTATGCAGTGGGGGCATGGGAGTGTTCTACCGGCCGCGGTGGGGCCATTGCCAGGGTTGACGCCCAATGTTCCCCTACGCTTGGTGCGCCGGTCGACCACGGACCGCGCCGGGCCGCCGGAAGCCGGGGCCGGGCGGACCGCGCCGGGCGGGGTGCCGGGCCGGGCCGGATGGTGTGGCTCCGAGATGTGGCCGCTTGACGGCAGGGTGGACAATCAGCGGACCGACTGTCCGAGGAGTACCCGTGAAGGCTCGTCTCGCCCTGTTGACCCTGCTGCTCGCCGGTGGCGGCGTCCTGTCGGCCTGCTCCTCGGAGTCGGGCGGCACGATCGTGGAGAAGGAGTACGAGGCGGCGGGCGTCTCGCACGGCACCAAGTGCTCCCGGGTCAACGGCAAGAAGAAGTGCACGTCCACCACGAAGCGCAAGTCCGCGTGCTACGAGATCGACTTCCAGCGCAAGGACGGCTCCGAGGGCGAGGCGTGCGTCACCAAGGAGGAGTACGACCGGCTGAATGTCGGCGACACGTACAAGCCCTGACGGTTAGTGTGGTCGGCTATGAGCGGGATCATGACGCGGTGGGTGGTGCTCCACGAGCACACCTTCACCGACGGGGACGCGGCCGGCACGGGGATCGACGACGCGACGGTGGAGCGGTGGATCGCCGAGGTCCGCGACGCCTACCTGGCCCAGTGCGCGGTCCTCGGCCGGTTGGCCGCCGGGCCCGGCCTGGAGTGGGAGTTCCGGCCCGGGCCGGTGCCGCCCGGCGCGATGCTCGGCCGGCCGGAGGGCGTGGCCGTGTCGGCGAGCGTCAAGGAGTTCCGGCCGAGCTCGTTCACGTTGTCCGTGCGGCTCCGGCCGTGGGGCGGGGACGTGGAGACGCCGCTGAACGCGACCTGCGTGGTGCGGGTGCGCGAGACGGCGACCGGCGCGGCGCGCGAGCTGGGCGACGAGATCCGTGACGAGCTGATCGGGCTCGAGCAGGGCGCCCGGCACGCGAACTGACGACCCACCACCGTGCCCGGCGCGCTGCCGGGATTCAGCGCCCCGCCGCCACATGCTCCAGGATCCGGTCGATGACCAGTTCCTTCCGGTCCAGCTGCAACGCGTGTCCCGCCCCGGCGACCACCTCGACCCGTACCCCGGGCGCGACCTCGGCCAGCCGGGCGGCGACCGCGGCGGACCGGTGCAGGGCGCTGCGCTCCCCCAGCAGCACCGTCGTCGGGGCCCGCAGCCCGCGCAGTTCCTCGTCGGTGAACACCGGCGGCAGCGGCATGGCGCGGCGGAACCCGGCGGACGGCAGGGCCAGGCTCATCAGCCCCGACTCCAGGACGGTGCTGTTGTTCACCAGCCGGGCGAGGGCCGGCCGCAGCGGGCGGGGGGCGAGCCCGGCGAGGCCGCCCGCGATGATCCAGCCGTAGAAGCGCGGGCCGATCGGGCCGAGGCCGCCCGGTTCGACGAGGGTCAGGCCGGCGACCCGGGCCGGGGCGTGCAGGGCGAGCTGGGCCGCCGTCCAGCCGCCGTAGGAGCAGCCGACGAGGTGCGCGGCGGGGACGTCCAGGCCGGCGAGGGTCTCGTCGAGCCACCGGGCGAGGTCGCGGCCGTCAGCGAACGGGGCGGTCTGGACGCTCGCGCCGGGTTCGCCGACCGGGTCGACGGCGAGCACGGGGTGGTGGGCGGCGAGGGCGGCCACGTAGCCGTACCAGGACAGGGCGTTGCCGGCCGCGCCGGGGAGCAGCACGATCGGGGTGCCCTCGGCCGGGCCGCCCCGGTAGACCCGGGTGGTGCCGAACGCGGTGGGCACGTCGACCGCGTGCCTCGGCAGCGGCCACAGGGTCCCGAAGACCCGGTCGTAGGCGGTGAGGAACCTGGTTCGGGCGGCGTCGTTCCTGAACTGTCCGATTCTCATGATACAGTTGTACCACGAATGGGAAGGTGGGCGCGATGCCCCGGGTGGACCACGAGGAACGGCGGACCCAGATCGCCGACGCGCTGCTGAGGATCGCCGACAGCCAGGGTCTGCAGGCGGCGAGCATGCGGGTCGTCGCGGCCGAGGCGGGGGTCTCCCTGCGCCTGGTGCAGTACTACTTCCACACCAAGGAAGAGCTGCTCATGGACGGCCTGGCCCGGCTCGGAGCCCAGTTGCAGGCCCGGATGCTGGCATGGATCGCGGCGGCCGGCTCCCCGCCGACCCCGCGCGCCACGGTCACGGCGGTCCTGGGCAGCATCCTGCCGACCGACCCGGAGAGCCGGCGGATCACCCGCACCTGGTCGGCGTACTACACGCTGGTGCTCAGCGAGCCGGCCCTCGCGGAGCGGCACGGCACGGCGCACGCGGACCTGCTGGAGTCGTTCCTGGCGAAGCAGATCGCGACCGCGCGGGAGGCGGGGGACGTGGCCGCCGGGCGGGATCCGGCGGTGACGGCCGCGGGGCTGCTGGCGATGACCAACGGGCTCGGGTCGAGCGTGCTCGGCGGGCAGCGCACGGGCGACGCGGCCCTGGCGATCCTGCACCACCACCTGACGGAGCTGTTCACCCCCTAGAACCCTTCGACGGGTACGGGGGCCCGCGGCCCCGGAGCCCGGCGCGCGTCGCCTGGCGGCGTCCCCGGACGGAGTCGCCGCCCGGGGACGCGGCGCACGGGCCCCGGGCGGCGGACCCCGTACCCGTCTGGGAGGGCTTGATCTAGAGGTTGGGGCGGTAGGGCGGGGCCACTCCCCAGCCCCAGTGCGGCATCGGCGCGTGCAGCGGTGGGCGCGCGCCCGGCTGGGAGTTGGCGAGCGCCAGCCGGGTGCCCCACTCGAGGTAGCTGACGAACGCCGCGCGGAACTCCGGGTCGGCCGGCAGCCCGACCTCGTCGGCGGCGTCGAGGAGCAGGTTGACCCACCGGCGGCGCTGCGGCTCGGCGATGCCCTTGCCGAGGTGCTGGCTGACCATGTGGTGGTAGCCGCCGCGCTCGGTCGAGTACCGCTTCGGGCCGCCGAACACCTCCGCGAGCCACAGCGCGACGTGCGCGGGGTGTCCCGGGTCCATCCCGGCGAACAGCGGTCCGACCACGTCGTCGGCGAGCACCTTCGCGTAGAACACGGAGGTGAGTCTGTCGAAGGCCTCGGCGCCGCCGGCCCAGTCGTAGAGGCTGGGGACGGCCGCGCCCGCGCCGGCGACCGGGGTCCGCCGGTAGTGCCGCATCTCCTCGATGGAGGCGACGTAGGGGCGGATCTCGGCGAGGAACGGCGGGAAGTGCGGGCCGCCCCGGAAGCCCTCCAGGTGGGCCTTCTCCGAGGTCCAGGTGATCCGCAGGAGGTAGGCGCCCGGGTCCTCCGCGCATTCGGCGAGTTCGAAGTCGAGGCACTCGGGGGCGGCGGCGAGCGGGACGGCGGCGCGGGAGTAGGCGGCCTCGAAGGACTCGCGGTCGGGCTCGGCGATCCGGTACCGGATATATTCGATGATCATGGCGCTCCGTCTGTACACAGCGGCATTCAAGTAACCCTGTAACTATGTAACACACGGAGCCGACCCCGGCCAGCCAGATCATGATCTTGGCACATCCGGCCCACCGATCGCCCGGGCGCGATGGATCCACACCATCCACAAGGGATTATCTGAAGAATTCCGCAGAAGTATTGACTTTCGAATTCCCTACCTAGAAGGTAGGAGACATGTCCGCACACGTGAAGTTCGCGCCGGTGACCTGTTGTCACGCCGAGCTGCTGTGCGCCGGTAGCCCCTCCTGTTAGGGCGGCCCTCCGCAACACACCCCTGAGTTCCGGCCGTTCCCGGCCGGTGTAGCCGTGCGTCCCCCTGACGCCCGGCCATCCCCCGCTGTCCTGGGACAGCACCCCTCTCGAAGGAGCACGATGAAACGCACCCTCACCGTGGGAGTCGCGGTCGCCGCGTTCGCCCTCGCGTTCGGCGGGGCCCACCCGGCCGCCGCCGCCCCCTCCGGGCCGGAGGCCGCCCTGGCCGCCGCGCTCGGCCTGGACGCCCAGGAGAAGCTGGTCGTCCGGGACGCGTTCACGGCCGCCGACGGCAGCCGGTACGACCGGTACGACCGCACCTGGGCCGGCCTGCCGGTCCTCGGCGGCGACCTCGTCGTCCACCGGGGCGCCGACGGCGCGCTCCGGGGCGTGGACGGCAACACCGCACGGGTCCGGCTGTCGGGCACCCGTTCGGCCGTCGCCGCCCCCGCCGGCGCGCGCCAGGTCGTGTGGGCCGGTACCGGTGCACCCGTGCTGGCCTGGGAGGCTGTGACCACCGGCGTACGCGCCGACGGTACGCCCAGCCGGGTGCACCGGGTCACCGACGCCACCACCGGCGCGGCCCTGACCAGCTGGGACGACATCCGCACGCTGACCGCCGACGGCGTCGTGCCGGCGCGCGGCCAGGCCGGCGGGAGGTCCGGGGCCGCGGTCGCCGGTACCGGGAAGAGCTTCTACAGCGGCACCGTGGCGCTGGAGACGACCCAGTCGGGGGCCACGTACCAGCTGAAGGACCCGACCCGGGGCAACCAGCAGGTCAACAACCTCAACCGGGCCACCTCCGGCGCGGGCACCCTGCTCACCGACGCGGACAACGCGTGGGGCGACGGCACCAACGCCGACCCGGGGACCGCCGGCGTGGACGCGGCGTACGGCGCGGCGCAGACCTGGGACTACTACAAGAACGTGCACGGCCGCAACGGCATCAAGAACAACGGGGTGGGCGCGCTGTCGCGGGTGCACTACGGCAACAACTACGTCAACGCCTTCTGGGACAACGCGGCGTTCCAGATCACCTACGGCGACGGGTCGGGCAACACCCACCCGCTGACCTCCCTGGACGTGGCCGGACACGAGTTCTCGCACGGCGTGACCAGCGCGACGGCCAACCTGAACTACGCGCAGGAGTCCGGCGGGCTCAACGAGGCCACCAGCGACATCTTCGGCACGGCGGTGGAGTTCAACTCGGCCAACGCCAGCGACGTCGGCGACTACCTGATCGGCGAGAAGATCGACATCTTCGGCAACGGCAAGCCGCTGCGCTACCAGGACAAGCCCTCCAAGGACGGCCAGTCCCCCGACTACTGGGACGCCAACCTGAAGAACCTCGACGTGCACTACTCCTCGGGCGTGGCCAACCACTTCTTCTACCTGCTGGCCGAGGGCTCCGGCCCGAAGGTCATCAACGGGGTGTCCTACGACAGCCCCACGTTCGACAACCAGCCGGTCACCGGGATCGGCCGCGCCAAGGCCGAGAAGATCTGGTTCGCCGCGCTGACCACCAAGTTCACCTCCACGACCGACTACGCCGCCGCCCGGGTGGGCACCCTGGCCGCGACGTCGACCCTGTACGGCGCGACCAGCCCCGAGTACGCCGCGGTGGCCCGGGCCTGGACGGCCGTGAACGTGCAGGGCGCGACCCCGCCCGGCAAGTACTTCGAGAACCTGACCAACGTGAACGTCCCCGACAAGGGCGCGGCGGTGTTCTCGAACCTCGCGGTGACCGGGGTCGCCGGCAACGCGCCGTCCGCGCTCAAGGTGGGCGTGGACATCAAGCACACGTACCGGGGTGACCTGGTGATCGACCTGGTCGCGCCGGACGGCTCGACGTACCGGCTGAAGGACTCCTCCGGGAGCGACTCGGCGGACAACGTGGTGGCCACCTACACGGTCAACGCGTCCTCCGAGGTCGCGAACGGGACCTGGAAGCTCAAGGTGCAGGACGTGTACGCCGCCGACACGGGGTACATCGACGCCTGGAACCTGACCTTCTAGTCCGACCGGGCCGGACGCACCCGGCCCGTGGCCCCACAGTGCGGAGGCCCCCCGGCGACCAGCGGCCGGGGGGCCTCTCCACGTCGGACGGACGTCAGACGGCCACCGGCTCGGCCGCCTTCGCCGGGGCCACCTCCAGGGTCCGCACCCTCCGGACCGCGAGCATGCCCCCGGTCGCGAGCAGGATGACCGCCGCGCACCCGACCAGGGTCGGCCTGACGCCGATCGCCTGGCTGATCGGACCGGCCGCCATCTGGCCGATCGGGATGGCGACGAAGGAACCGAGCATGTCGTAGGAGTAGACCCGGGCGAGCATCTCCGGCGGCACCTCCTGCTGCATCGAGGTCTCCCACGCCACCGAGAACTGTTCGACGCACACCCCGGCGACGAAGCCGGAGACCGCCAGCGCGGGCAGGGTCGGCGCGAAGGCCAGGGCCAGCGGCAGCAGGCACAGCGCGCCGACCGCGACCACCCCGAGCCGCAGCAGCCGGCGGACCCGCAGCCGCATCGAGACGAGCGCGCCGAGCACCATGCCGGCCGTCTGGATCCCGAGCACGGTGCCCCAGCCCCCGGCCCCGATGGTCGCCTTGGCGATCCCGGGCCCGAGGACGCTCTGGGCGGCGACCTCGGCGCCGTTGAGGAACATGAAGCCGAGCACCACGGCCCACAGCCAGGTCCGGGACGAGAACTCCCGCCAGCCGGCCCGCAGCTCGCGCAGCACGCTGTCCCCCATCCCGGACCGGGCCACCGACGGCACCCGGAGCAGCGCGAACAGCACGCCGGACAGCAGGAACGACGCCGCGTCGACGGCAAGGCCCCACCCCGGGCTGGTGGCCGCGATCAGCAGGCCGCCGACCGGCGCGCCGACGATCATCGCCCCGTTGGTGACGAGCCGGCTGAACGCGTTGGCGGCCTGGCGCTCCCCCGTCGGCACGGTCTGGGGCAGGATCGCCGCCGACGCCGGGTACGTGAACGCGCTGACCGTGCCGTTGACCGCGGCGAGCACCACCAGGATCGGGATCGTGGCGTGTCCGGTGAGGAACAGCGCGGCGATGGCGCCCTGACTGACCGCGCTCAGGGTGCTGGAGCCGATCAGGATCAGCGAGCGGGGCAGCCGGTCGGCGAGCACCCCGCCGAACAGTAGGAACACGACATTGGCCACGGACCGGGCGCCGACGACGAGGCCCAGGTCGGTGACGGAGCCGGTGAGGTCGAGGACCGCGAAGGCGAGCGCGACGGGCGCGACGGCGCCGCCGAGGGTGCTGGTGAACCGGCCGGCGAGGAGCAGTCGGAACTTCGGGTACCGCAGGGGGGTGGCCACTACTCTTCTCCGTCTTCGTTACTGGGCGGGGTCGCCCGTGGCCGACGACGGACCGGTGCCGGCAGCGCTCGTCCCGGCGTTGGCCTGCCGATTCTGCACACGGCCGCAAGGGTAGTCAAAGGGTTTTCCCTAACGGAGCGCGCTTTTCCCTCACCCAGGGTAATGGTCACCCTACGTATGGAATGACAAGCTTCTTTATTGATTAACACGTATTGACCAGTTCGTGGAGTGCTGCCTACTGTTCGACACACGCCACCACTGGACGGGGTGTCACAGTTCCAAGGCCCCGTCCCATGGCAATCACCCCTCCGCGCCCCCTGGCCTCGCTGTGCCGTGGGCGCATTCCGAAAGGACATCTCCATGCGAGACTCCTCCGCCCGACGACGTGCGGCGGGCCTGCTGGCGAGTGGCCTCGTGGCCATGGCCATGGTCGCCTCGTTCCCGACCTGCGCGTCGGCCGAGCCCACCCCGGCCCCCGGCTCCACCGTGGGCTCCGAGCCCACCGGCGCCGACCCGTGGCCCTGGCCGAACTGGCCCTGGCCCACCGCGAACCCCACCACCGCGGCCCCCAGCCCGTCGGCCACCCCCCGGCCGAGCCAGACGTCCTCGCCGAGGCCGACCACGTCGCCGACCACGGCCCCTGGCGGCAACACGAAGTTGAACCTCAAGGAACTGGTGCAGGAGAAGGACCAGTGGTGCTGGGCGGCCACCGGTCTGTCGATCGCGCAGTACCTGGGCAAGGGCGCGAACGTCAGCCAGAACCAGTTCTGCCTGTACGGGCGCGGCCTGTCCGGCGGCACCTGCCCCAACCAGCCGGCCGAGCTGTCGGTCGTGCAGCAGGGCCTGAGCCGGGTCGGCGTCTCCCCCGGCCGCGAGGTCGACGGGGCGATCAGCTTCGCGCAGGTCAAGACCGAGATCAACGGCAACCGCCCGATCGAGACCGGGGTGTACTGGACCTCCGGCGGCGGCCACGCCCGCGTCATCTACGGCTACGACACCGCGAACAGCTCGATCTTCTTCAGCGACCCGTGGGGCTCCAGCCAGCGCTACCAGGAGATGACCTACAACTCCTACGTCTCCAACTCGCAGTTCAAGTGGGGCGGCTCCGTCTACCAGATCGGCGCGTGATGGGTACCCGCAAGCTCCTGATCGGAGCCGGACTGCTCGCGGCCGGTACCGCCGCGGGGGTGTTCATGGTCGTCGGCGGGGGGCACGAGTCCCCGGCGCCCGCCCCGAGGTCCGCCTCCGTGGAGCTCGCGGCGGCCGAACAGGCGGCGGCCAGCGACAAGGCCGCCGAGGTGGCGTCGCGGTTCTTCGTGCACGTCGACCAGCGCGCCGAGGGCAAGCCGGTCACCGCCGCGCAGGACGACATCACGGCGGAGGCGGCGGCCAAGGCCCCGAAGGTCGTGGGCCAGCCCGTGCCGGTGTACTCGCTGAACCCCGACTTCGTCACCCAGGGCGTCAGCGCCCCGGTCGGCAAGCTGGTGTACCTGGCCGTGGAGACGCGTTCCGCGACCGGGCAGCAGGCGACCCTGCAGCTGGTGAAGAACGGCGACACCTACGACGTGCGCGGGGTCGGCGACGGCATCGAGGAGCTGACCTACATCCGGGCGGGCGAGGGCTCCCCGGTGTTCCTCGAACCGCAGCGGCACGCGTACTACAAGGTCACCGACGGGCGGGTGCTGCCCCTCAACGACAGCGCCCGCGAGGCGGTGGGTGAGGGGCTGTCCCTGGCCGAGTACCAGAAGATGGTGAACGACCGCTACGCGAGCCGGATCGACGACAAACGGCTCGGATAGCACGGACGGTCACGGCGTCGCGGCCCGGGGAGGGGCTGCGGCGCCGCTTCCGTGCGCCCGGCACCGTGGCGCCGGGTGGCCCGGGTGCCGCCGAGCGGGTCGCGCTCGGGTCCGACGGCCCGTCAGAGGCAGGACTCGTAGTCCTCCGCGCGGGACCACAGCGCCTCGAACGCCTCCACCAGGCAGTACCCGAGGGCCGGGTGCTCGATCATGATGGAGGTGCTCGACGCGTACCCCGCGACGGGGTCGAGCAGGGACATCAGCACCTGGGAACCGTCCACGACACACAGCTTCATGGGTACGTCGTCGAGCACCCGGGCCCGCTCGCCGGCCGCGATGAACCGGCGCGCGTTGGCCACGTTCGCCGGGTCCGCGAGGGAGGCGCGCTCGTACACGCACCGGGCCTCGCCGCCGCCCCCGACGAGCCGGCGGATGTCGCCGACCCCGGGCGGGTTCGTCCCCGTCACGTACGGGAGCTTGGCCAGGGTGAGGATCTGGCGGCGCGCGCCCGCCTGCAACCCGGCGAACCGCTCCACCACGGCCGTCGGGTCGCGGACGACCTCCACGTAGTCGAGCGGGTCGGTCTGGTCCGCGCCGGTGGACCACACCCTGCCGAGCACCTGGCCCAGCTGGTGCGCCTCGTGTTCGAGCCGGGACAGGGAGGCGCGGTGCGCGGACACCAGGTGCTCCAGGGCCACCACCGGGTCGACCGCCGAGTAGTGCACGGTCTGCCCCGGGCGCAGCCGGACCAGGCCCCGGTCGGCGAGGCTCTCCAGCACGTCGTAGATCCGCTGCCGGGGGATGCCGGCCTCGCGGGCGGCCTCCGTCGGGGTGAAGCGGTCCCGGCGGATCAGCGCCAGGTAGACCCGCGCCTCGTACCGGGTCAGGCCCAGCGTGAGGAGCTCGTTCAGCCCCACCTCGTCCCCCATGGTGGCAGCCTACCGAGCGGGGGCGGTGCCGCGTGCGGCCATCCGGCGGGCAGCCCGGGGCCGGCGGATCCGGCGTGCGCACGGAACGGGCCGGCCACCTTGTGAGGTGGCCGGCCCGGTTTCCCCGGAGGGGGCTCTAGGAGGTCGTGACGCTCACGTCGTCGACCACGAAGCTCGTCCTGAGCGAGCTGTCCTCGGTCTCGGTGAAGGTGAGGGTCACGGTCTGGCCGGCGTACGCCGACAGGTCGAAGGTGCGCAGGGCGTACCCGGCGGCCTTGTTGACGTTGGAGTAGCTGCCCAGGGTGGTGGTGCCGGCCTTGACGGTGAGCTTGTCGTACACCGTGCTGCCGGACTCCTGGGTGTCGATGTGCAGGTAGAACGTGAGGCTCGCCTTGCAGCCGGCCGGGATCGCGACCTGCTGGGACACGGCCTCGGTGCCCGCCCTGCCGTCGTTGCCCAGCCACGCGATCTTCGTGCCGCCGTGCGCCGGCTGGGCCGTGGTCGCGGAGACGACGACGCCGGTGCTGGCGGTCCACGAGGTGGCCCCGGACTCGAAGCCGCCGTTGGCGACGAGCTGCTTCGCGACGCAGGTGCCGCCCGGGGTCGGGGACGCGGTCGGTGAGGCGGTGGCGGTCGGCGACGGGCTGGCCGTGCCGCACGCCGGCTCACCGGTCTGGGCGACGACGCCCACGGCGGTCCACGCGGCCTTGATCGCGGTGCACTCGGCGCCGCCGTACAGGTCGTTGGTGGCCTTCAGGGTCGAGATCCGCGCCTTCGGGTACGTCTCGGTGGACACCATGTAGGTGGTCAGCGCCCGGTACCAGATCTTGCCGAACTTGTCGTTGCCGATCCCGTTCACCGCCGGGGCGTTGTTGCACACCACGCCGTTGTAGTCGACGCCGTTGACGGTGCGGGCGCCGGAGCCGACGGCCGCGAGGAAGAAGAAGTGGTTGCCGACCCCGGAGGTCAGGTGCGGGTCGTAGGACGTACCCATCGAGGAGGTCCAGCAGCCCTTCGACGAGCCGTCCTTGGTCGGGTCGTCCATGTAGCGCAGCGGGGTGCCGTCGCCGTTGAGGTCGATCTGCTCGCCGAGCAGGTAGTCGGGGGTGTCCCCGGGGGCGTTCGCGTAGAACTCGACCAGGGTGCCGAAGATGTCGCTGGTGGACTCGTTGAGCCCGCCGGACTCCTTGTAGATCCCGGCGTTCGGGTTGCCGTAGTCGAGCTTGGCCGTCGCGGCCGTCACGCCGTGGCTCATCTCGTGGCCGGCCACGTCGAGCTGGGTGAGGGGCTTGACGCCGCCCGCGCCGTCGCCGTAGACCATGCAGAAGCAGGAGTCGTACCAGCCGGCGTTGACGTACTTGGTGCCGAAGTGCACGTAGGACGTCGCGCCCTTGCCGTCGTTGTTGATGCCGTTGCGCGCGTGCGTGTTTTTGTAGTAGTCCCAGGTCGTCTGGACGCCGTAGTGCGCGTCCACGCCCACGGACGCCCGGTTGGCGAGCGTGTTGTCACCGAACGTGGTCGTGGTGCTGGAGAACGCCGTCGAGTTCGAGGTGGTGGGCGGTGGGGAGGTGCTGGTGCCCTTGTTGTTGGCGTCGCGGGTCTCGCCGTTGCCCCGGTCGGGGTCCTTGAGCTCGTACGTGCCGTCGGACTTCTGGTTCACGCCGATCGACACGTTGCCGACCAGGAAACCCTTGCCGTTGCCCGTGGCGGGCCCGGCGGCGACGGCGGTGTTCGGCGTTCCGGCCCGGCCGGCGCCGGGGCGGGCGAACGTCTGGAAGCCCTCGGTGCTGCCCAGGATCGCGCCGGAGGTCGCGTCGACCCGGACGTTCACCTGGCTGGGGCCACCGTCGGCGGTCTGGCCGTTGACAGCGACCTGCCAGACCAGCGCGGGGGCCCCGTCGAGCGCGTCGACGGCGAGGGCGGGCGTGGCGCGCAGGGAGTAGCCGGCGAGGCTGTCCCCCGCGATGGCGGCGGCCCGGGCGGCGTCGAGGCGCGGGGTGGTGTCCACGGCGACGGACGGCGCCTGGGTGCGGGCGAACTGGCCGCCGCGCGCGCTGTGCACGACGAGGTCGCCGCCGAGGACCGGCAGGCCCCGGTAGGTGCGGTCGAACCGGACGTGCCGGGTGCCGTTCGGGTCGAGGGTGACGTCCCGGGCCGTGTAGGCGTCGGCGGGACCGTCACCGCTGGAAGCCGCCAGCCCGGGGGCTCCGCCGAACGCCGCGAGCGCGTCCCGGACGGCGGCGTCCCGGGTGGAGCCCGCCGGGGTGTCGGTGGCCTCGGCGAAGCCCGCGGTGGCGAGCAGGCCGCCGGCGAGGGCGACCGCGCCGACGATGCCGGCCCGGCGCGACCAGGTGCCTGGTTGTCTCATGGAGGTCCTTCCGGAGGGGTGTGCCCCGGCGACGGTGGAACGGAGGGGTGTCGCCGGGGCTGACTGCACGTAGCGTCACGTAATCCGGCCTAACGGGACCTGAACACCACACCAAGAGTGACTTAAGGTATTTACGGCGTTCACACGGTTCCCCGGGCCTGCTACGGCTGTCGGAACCGGGCCGGCGTTTCCCCTGTCCACGCCGGATGCGCGCACCCCGGGCGGCGCGATGCAATGACGGATGTCAATCTGTCGCCCCTCCGGGAGATCGCCATGCGAAGACTCCTCGCCCTCCTCGTCGCCGCGGCGGCCGGGCTGCTCCTCCCGTACCCGTCAGCTCCCGCCCTCTCCGCCCCGGCGTCCGAGTGCGCCGTCGGGCATCCGTCGACCTGGCCGGGCGGCGGGCTGCCCGGACGGGTTCGCCTACTTCACCCCGCCCGAGGTGCAGGCCGTCTACATCCAGGAGGCGATCCGGCTCGCCGACCGCGACGTGGACTTCAGCCGCTACCAGGCGGTGTACGTCGTCCCGGTCCGCAACGCCGCCGCGATGGCCTTCTCCCCCGAGTGGAACGACTACCGGGGCGTGGTCAACGCCGACGGGAGGTACTTCGAGAACGGGGTCACGTTCGGGCAGGACGCCTGGCACTGGGGCTGGCACGTGCTCAACCACGAGACCGGGCACGACATGGGCCTCCCGGAGGGCTACAACGCCACCGGGCAGGGCGGCCAGTTCGCGTTCACCGGCGACTGGGGGGTGATGGGCAACATCGCCGGCGAGGCCCCGGACCTGCTCGCCTGGGAGAAGTGGAAACTCGGCTGGCTCGACGACGGGCAGGTCGCGTGCGTGCGGGGCGACGACACGGTCACCCGGACGCTGAGTCCGATCGGCACGCCCGGCGGGACGAAGGCCGTGGTGGTGCGCACGGGCACGTACACGGCGTGGGTCGCCGAGGTGCGGCAGCGCGCCGGGCTGGACGCGGCGGCCTGCGACCGGGGCGTCCTCGTCTACCGGGTCGACGCCACCCGACCCAACGGGGCCGGCACGCTCCGGGTCCAGGACGCGCACCCGGCCACCGGCGTGTGCGGCGAGGCGCTGAACGACGCGCCGTACGACCTCGGCCCCGGGGAGGTGTCCACGTTCCACGACGCCGCCTCCGGTACCCGGATCGAGCTGTTGGGCACGTCGGGCGGCGACTACACGGTCCGGGTCACCTCCGGGACCGGGGTGCCGGGGACGACGGTGTTCGCCGACGACTTCGGCCCGGCCAACGTGTCCGCCGTGTGGCAGCCCTCCACCGTGGACCTCAGCGGTTTCGCCGGGCAGACCGTCCGGGTGACCGTCGAGGCCGCCGACAACGACACCGGCTCGATGGTCGAGGCCGGGATCGACGACGTGCGGATCGTCCGCACCTAAACCCCCTCATTTCACGGAGTTCACCATGCGCACACCCCCCGCAGGCCGCCGACGGTGGCTGCCCCTCCTCCTGGCCGCCGGGCTGGCTCTGGCCGCCCCCGTCCCCGCCTCCGCGGCTCCCGTTCCCGTCGTCACCCCTTCGACGGCCCCGCTGGCGGATGAGCCCGCCGCCAACTGCCAGCTCCCCGACGTCGGGCGCTTCCTGCACGAGGGCCCGACCAACTGGAACACCTTCACGAAACCGGTCGGCGCGCACCGGGCGCTGATGCTGTTCCGGGGCTACAGCCAGGCCGCGGCGCAGGACCAGTACAACCAGATGAGGTCCATCGAGGACTTCTACGCGAAGGCCTCCTTCGGCCGGTACCAGCTCACCCTCGTGCCCTACTACGGCAACGCCGGGGCCGCGCCGGAGGGCATCGCGCCGCCCGACCTGCTCGGCGACGTGGCCCGGCCGGGCCAGCGGGCGGCCTCCGTCTGGGGGACCGCCGCCCGGTTCGTCGACCCGGTCGTGGACTTCTCGAACATCGACTTCGTCTTCGTGGTGGACGCCCGGCAGGGCCGGTCCTTCGCCGAGGGCGAGGAGGTGACCCTCGACGGGCACCGGCTGCACTGGGGCGTGGCCGCGGGCTCCGACTGGGCCGGCTACCGGGCGATGCTGCTCGCCCACGAGCACGGGCACACCCTGAGCCTGCCCGACGAGTACGGCGGCGCGGGCGGCTTCGAGTACACCGGGGGCTGGGGCGTGATGGGCAACCTGGGCGGCCCCTCCCCCGACCTGTTCGCCTGGGAGAAGCGCAAGGTCGGCTGGCTCGACGACGCGCAGCTGGCGTGCGTGTCCCAGTTCAACAGCGGCATCGAGAAGACGCTGTCGCCGGTGGAGACGGCCGGGGGCACGAAGGCGATCACCATCCGGTACTCCAACACCCGGGCGTACGTCGCCGAGGTCCGGGCCCGGGCCGGCGCGGATCCCAACACGTGCGCGCCGGGCGTGCTGGTCTACCGGGTCGACTCGGCCGTGGAGAGCTCGAACGGGCCGGTGCGGGTGTTCGACTCCAGGCCCAACTCGGGCGGCTGCGGCGGCATCCGGCACGAGCTCAACGACGGCACGTACCAGGCGGGCCAGACCTGGACGGACAGCGCGACCGGGGTGAGGTTCACGGTCGTGTCCCAGTCCGGGGACAACTACGTCGTGCGGGGCACCTACGGCACCGCGAACCCGCAGCCGGCCGTGTTCGCCGACGACTTCGAGACGAACAAGGGCTGGACGGTCGACGCCGCCGGCACGGACACCGCCACGTCGGGCCGGTGGGCGCGGGGCAACCCGGGCGGGACCTCGTACAACGGCACGGTCTGCCAGCGCGACGACACCCCGTCGGGGAGCAACGCCCTGGTCACCGACCCGGCCGGCGGGGTGGACTGCGGGGTCGCCGACGTCGACGGCGGGGCCACCACGGTCACGTCGCCGCCGATCGCGCTGCCGGCGGGCGTGGCGTGCGTGCTCACGTTCCGGGGCTACCTGGCGCACCTGGACAACGCGACCGCCGCCGACCGGCTCCGGATCAGGATCAACGGAGCCGTCGTGTACGAGCGGGCCGGCTCCGCCTCGGTCCTGGCCGCGGCCTGGCAGCAGTCGACGGTCAACCTGGCCCCGTACGCCGGGCAGACGGTGCGGATCGTCGTGGAGGCCGTCGACGGGGACGGGGGGAGCATGGTCGAGGCCGCTGTGGACGATGTGGCGGTGACCCGGTCCTGACCGGTGCTCCGGGCCGCTTCCCGGGTGGGGGCGGCCCGGGGCCACGCCACCGGCCCAGGGTCCGGGTTGCCCCGGTGCCCGGCCGGGGTCACTGGCCGAAGCGGCCCTCCAGGCGGGCCAGTTTCAGGGCGAGGTGCAGGCACAGCCGCTCCCCGCCGTCCTTGAGGTTCGTGTCCAGCAGCTGTTCGAGGCGCTGGAGCCGGTAGTAGAGGGAGGTGCGGTGCAGGTGCAGGCGGCGGGCGGTGGCGTCGGCGTTGCCGGCCAGGTCCAGGTACGTCTCCAGGGTGCCCAGGAACGCCCGGCCGGCCGGGTCGGCGAGCAGGGTGTCCAGCCCGGGGTGGATGACGTGCCCGGCGCCCTGGACGGCCGCGAGGAGCCGGTACACGCCGAGCCGGTCCCAGGTGACCACCGGCCCCAGATCGGGCTGCACGCCGCCCACCCGGACCCCGAGCAGGGCCTGCCGGTACGAGTCGGCCGCGTGCGCCTGCGGCGAGCCCACCCCGACCAGGACCGCCCCGTCCGTGGCCTTCGCCGTCGCCGCGTGCAGCCGGGCCGCGCAGTCCGCGACCGACGGGTGGCCCGGGCGCTCGGCGGTGAGCAGGACGCCGTGGTCGGGGTGCGCGAGGTGCAGGCCGTTGCGGTAGCCGCGCGCGCCGGCCGCCGCCGCCAGAACCGTCTCCAGGGCGCCGCGCGGCGGGGTGCGGGCCGGCTGGACGACGAGGGCGACCACGGGGTCGAGGGCGTACCCGTCCTCGGCCAGTTCCCGCAGCGCCCCGGCCCGGGCCGGCCCGTCGTCGCGGAGCAGCGCGCGGACCGCGTCGGACCGCCGCCGGTACGCCTCGTCGGTGGCGTGCACCTCGCGGAACATGGGCGCGGCCAGCTCACCGGCCCCGTCGGCGGCGGCGGTCACCTGGGCCGGGGACAGCGGCCGGTCGGCGTCGACGAACCAGACGTAGCCCAGCAGGGTGCCCTGGTGGCGCACCGGTACGCACACCCGGGGCTGCATCCGCAGTTCCGGGCAGCCCGGCACCCGTACCGGGCTGGTGGCCCTGGTGATGCCCTGTCCGCGCAGCCAGGCGACCACCTCGGGGGTGGTGTGCCGGCGCAGGATCGACAGCCGCCGGACCTCGTCGACCGGCTCGTCGTGCTCGCTGTAGACCACCACCCGGTGGTCGCAGTCCTCGATCACCGCCGGCCTGCCGACCCTGGCCGCCAGCCCGTCCACTTCCTCCTGCAAAGTCATCGAGTTTCCTCCCTTCCCCACTGGTGGAGTGCGGAGAGCCTGCACGCTCCGGGCCCCTTCCGGGTACTAGCGAAAAGTACTAACGCGCCGTTATGGGGCCCACCCTCGCCAACGGACCCATCAACCCCTACCGTTTCCTGTCATGGAGCTTGAGGTCCGTCACCTGCGGCTGATCTGCGCGATCGCGGAGACCGGCAGCCTGACCCGGGCCGCGGCGGCGCTGAGCATGGCACAGCCCGGGCTGACCGCGCAGCTGCAACGGATCGAGCGGTCGTTGGGCGGGCCGCTGTTCACCCGGGACACCCACGGGGCCGTGCCCACGGCCCTCGGCGAGCTGGTGCTGTCGCGGGCCCGCGCGGTGCTGCCGGCACTCGACGACCTGCGGATCGTCTCCGCGCTCAGCCCCGCCGACTCCCTCACCACCCTCCGGTTGGGCTCCGTGAACGCCCGGTTCACGGCCGGCCTGGTGGCCCGGCTGCGCGACGAGTTCCCCGACGCGGCCTGCACGACCCGGACCGAGTCCTCCTCCACGCCGCTGTTGGACCTGGTCGCCGCCGGCCGGTTGGAACTCGCCGTGGTCGGCGACTCCCCCGGGTACGGGATCGGGGCCCGGCCCGGCGTGACCCTGCTGGCCGTGCACACCGAACCCCTGTTCGCCCTGCTGCCCGGGCGGCACCCGCTGGCGGCCCGGCCGGTGGTGGACCTCGCGGACCTCGCCGCCTGCGAGTGGACCCTGCCGGAGCACGACGACGACCGGATCCGCGAGTACTTCTCGGAGGTCCTCGACCGGGCCGGCGTGGAACCCCGGGTCGCCCACCAGGTCGAGGGCAACCTGGTGTTCGACCTGATCCGCGCCCTCGGCATCGTGTCGCTGTGCCAGGCGACGTGCGTGCCGCCGGAGGGGGTGGTCTCGCGGCCCCTCGCCGGCGACCCGCTGTGGTACCGGCACCTGCTCGCCCTGAACCCGCTCGGACCGCTCGCCGCGCACACCGACCGGCTGACCGAGCTGGCGCGCGCGGCGTACGAGGACTCGGCGGACCGGAGCGCGACGTACACGGCGTGGCGGGCGGGCCGTCAGCCGCCCAGGTAGGCGGCGATCACCCGCGGATCCGCGCGCAGCTCCTCCGCCGGGCCGTGCGGACCGAGCACCCCGACCTCCAGCACGTACCCCCGGTGCGCCAGCCGCAGCGCCGCCTGGGCGTTCTGTTCCACGATCAGCACGGACGTGCCCTGCCGGTTGATCTCCGCGACGACGTCGAGGACCACCCGGACCATCTTCGGGGCCAGCCCCATCGACGGCTCGTCGAGCATCAGGAGCTTCGGGCCGGCGACCAGGGCCCGGCCGATCGCGAGGAGCTGGCGTTCGCCGCCGGACAGGGTGCCGCCGGCCTGGCCGCGGCGCTCCGCGAGGATCGGCAGCAGGTCGTAGACCCGGCCGAGGCGGCGGTCGAGCTCGCGCCGGTCGCGGACCGTGTACCCGCCGAGCTGGAGGTTCTCGTGCACCGTGAGCGAGCCGAAGATCCGCCGGCCCTCGGGTACGTGCACGACGCCCAGGGCCACGATCTCGGCGGGGGTGCGGCGCGCGAGGTCGTGGCCCCCGTACCGGATGTGGCCGGCGGTCGGGCGGACCAGGCCGGACACCGCGCCCAGGGTCGTGGACTTCCCGGCCCCGTTGGCCCCGAGCAGCGCGACGACCTCCCCCGGCCACACGGTCAGGGACAGGCCCCGCACGGCCCGGATGCCGCCGTAGCCGATGTCCACCGCCTCCAGGTCAAGCGTCAACATCGTCGTCCTCCTCCGTGCCCAGGTACGCCTCGATGACCCTCGGGTCCTCCCGGATCCGGGCCGGCGGCCCCTCGGCGATCCGCGCGCCCCGGTCGAGGACCACGATCCGGTCCGAGATCCGCATGACCAGGCCCATGTCGTGTTCGATCAGCAGCACGGTGACCCCGGACCGGCGGATGTCGGTGATCAGGTCGGCGAGCACGGCCTTCTCGCCGTGGTTGAGGCCGGCGGCGGGTTCGTCGAGCAGCAGCAGGCGCGGCCGGGCGGCCAGGGCGCGGGCCAGTTCGACCCGGCGCTGGTCGCCGTAGGACAGGTCGCCCACGGGGCGGTCGGTCGCGCCGGAGTACCCGACGTAGCGCAGCCAGTCGGCCGCCACGGCCGTCGACTCCGCCTCGGAGCGGTGATAGCGCGCGGTGTGCAGCAGCACGTCCAGCAGGTTCTGGCCGGTGACCCGGTGCAGGCCGGCCCGGACGTTGTCGAGCACGGACAGCCGGGGGAACAGGCGCAGGTTCTGGAACGTGCGGGCGATCCCCCGGGCGGCGACGCCCGACGGCGGCAGGCCGGAGATGGTGCGGCCGTCGAGGGCGACGAGGCCCTGTTGCGGCCGGTACACGCCCGACAGGCAGTTGAAGGCGGACGTCTTGCCGGCGCCGTTCGGGCCGATCAGGGACACGATCTCGCCCTCGGTCACCCCGAAGGACAACCGGTCGACGACCCGCATCGCGCCGAAGGACAGGGTCAGGTTCTCCACGAGCAGCATCCGGTTGGTCACCGCGACCGCCGCCCCGCGACCAGCGCGCGCCACCGGGCGTCCGGGGCCGCGAGCCCCCGCCAACCGCCGCCCGGCCCGGCCAGCGAGCGCCACCAGCCGCCCTGCCGGGCGAGCATCACCACGACCAGCAGCACCCCGAAGACCAGGTAGCGGGCGTCGGCGAAGGACCGGAGCAGTTCCGGGGCGGCGGCGACGAACGCGGCGGCCAGCACGACCCCCGACACCCGGTGCATGCCGCCGAGCACCACCGCGACCAGGATCAGCGCCGACTGGAGAAAGGTGAAGCTGGCCGGGGAGATCGCGGACAGCTGCGCGGCGAACAGCACCCCGGCCACGCCGCCCCACACCGAGCCCAGCACGTAGGCGGCGAGCTTCGTGCGGTAGGTGCGGATGCCGGTGGCCTCGGCGGCCTCCTCGTCCTCCCGGATGTACTGCCACGCCCGGCCCAGCTTCGAGCGCCCCAGCCGGCCCACCCCGACCAGGGCGAGCGCCACGACGGCGAGGACCAGGTAGTAGAGGGCCACGGGGTCGGTGACGACGGGCGGGATGCCGTACACGCCGGAGGGTCCGCCCGTGATCTTCAGGTTCGTGGCGGTCAGCCGGACGATCTCGCCGAACCCGAGGGTGACGATCGCCAGGTAGTCGCTGCGCAGCCGCAGGGTGGGCGCGCCGATCAGCACCCCGGCGACGACCGTCACGACGAGTACCGCCGGGAGGGTCGCCAGCAGCGGGATGTCGAGGCCGGTGGCCAGGATCCCGCTGGTGTACGCGCCGATCGCGAAGAACGCGGCGAACCCGAGGTCGAGCAGTCCGCAGTAGCCGACGACGATGTGCAGGCCGGCGGCGAGGACGACGAACACGCCGACGGTGGCGGCGACGTTCATCGCGTACGGGGTCGCCACCAGCACCGGGAGCAGGGCGGCGGCCAGCCCCGCGCCGAGGGCGATCCGGCTCCGCACCGGCAGCCGGGTGTACCAGGCCGGGGGCGTCACATCCGCTCCCCGAGCTTCTCGCCGAGGATCCCGGTGGGCCGCACGGTGAGCAGCAGGATCAGGAAGGCGAACGCGAACACGTCCCGCCACTGGCCACCCGTCAGTTGGGTACCGAACGACTCCAGCAGGCCCAGGGCGAGCCCGCCGAGCATCGCGCCCCGCAGGTTGCCGATCCCGCCGATCACGGCCGCCGCGAAGGCCTTGAGCCCGATGGTGAAGCCCATCAGGAAGTCGATCCGGCCGTAGTACGCGCCGGCCATCACGCCCGCCGCCCCGGCCAGCGCGGAGCCGACGAAGAACGTCTGCGAGATGACCCGGTTGACGTCGATGCCGACGAGGTGCGCGGCCGTGGGGTCCAGCGCGATGGCCCGCATGGCCCGGCCGGACCGGCTGCGCATCACGAACGCGTTCAGCCCGGCCATCAGCGCGACGGCCACCGCCACGAGGACGAGCTGGGCGACGGTGAGCCGGATCCCGAGCAGGGTGACCGGTTCGCCGTCGAGCCGGACCGGGTACACCCTCGGGTCCGCGCCGACGACGAGCCGGACCCCGTACTCCAGGCTGAAGGACACCCCGACGGCCGTGATCAGCGCGGCCAGCCGGGGCGCCCTCCGGAGTGGACGGTAGGCGAGGCGCTCGATGCCGACCCCGACCATGCCGGTGGCCGCCATCACCACGGCGAGGACCAGGAGCAGGCCCACGACCGGGTTGCCGACCGCGAAGCCGCCGAGCAGGCCGAGGCCGGCGTAGCCGAGGAACGCGCCGAGCATGTACACGTCGCCGTGCGCGAAGTTCAGCAGCCGGATGATGCCGTACACCATGCTGTAGCCGAGGGCGACGAGCGCGTAGAAGGCGCCGACGAACACGCCGTTCCAGATCAGCTGGGTCACCGCGGCGGCACCAGTTCGAACTTGTCGCCCTTGACGACCAGGATCACGAAGCCCGAGGTGGACAGGGTGTGCTGCGGGGTGAAGGTCAGCGGGCCGGAGAACAGCGCGAACCCGTGGGTGCCCTCCAGGGCCTGGCGGATCCTGTCCCCGTCGGTGCTGCCGGCCCGGGTGATCGCGTCGGCCACCAGGCGCACCGCGTCGTAGGACTGGGTCGAGTAGGGGCCGGGATCGGAGCCGAACTTCTTCTTGTACGTCGCGATCCAGCCCTCCGCGCCGGGCGTGAACTCGGGCAGCCCGGTCATGGTGGCGTACACGCCCTGGGCGCGGTCCTGGCCGGCGATGCTGATCAGCTGCTTGTCGACCGAGCCGTCCGCGACGAGGATCCTCCCGGTGTACCCGGCCTGGCGGAGCTGGCGGACGAAGAGGCCGGCCTCCGCGTAGTACCCGGTGAAGTAGACGATCTCGGGGTTCTTGGCCCGCACGGCGGTCACCGCGGCGGCGTAGTCGCTCTCGCCCTTGGTGATCGCGATGCTGCCGACGGCCCGTTCGCGCAGGAGCTGGCCGGTCAGGTCCGCGATGTTCTTGGAGTAGCTCGTGTTGTCGTGCACGGTGACGACCCGCTGGGCGCCGGCCTTCGTGGCCCAGTCGACGGCGGTGGTGGACTGCTGGCTGCCGGTGCTGTTGATCAGGAAGACGAAGGGCAGCTTCTTCTCGTACAGCTGGTCGGAGTTCGCCGCCGGGATCACGACCGGCACCTTGGCCCGGTCGAAGATGGGCAGGGTGGGCAGCGTGGCCCCGGAGCAGTAGCCGCCGACGGAGGCGACGACCTTGGCGGACACCAGTTTGCTCGCGGCGGCCGCGGCGGTCCCCGGGTCGCACGCGTCGTCCTCGGCCTGGAGCTTGAGGGTGCGCTTGAGCACCCCGCCCTTGGCGTTGACCTCGTCGACGGCCATCTGCGCGGCGTTGCGCATGTACGGCCCGATCGCCGCGCTGTCCCCCGACAACGGCACCGGCATCCCGAGCACGATCGGACCCGCCGCGTCGTCGCCGCCGAACACGCCCGAGCAGGCGGTGGTGGGCGCGAGCGCCAGCAGGACCACCGCGATCTTCCACAGCTTCATCCGCTGCGCCTCGCTTCCTTCGATGAGGGGGAGGGCCACGGCGGCTGGTGCGCCTGTCCCCGGCGGCGCCGCTGGCGTGACCCGTTCCGGGAGTGTGACACCTCACACCCCACTCTTGAAGGGCCGCGTGGGAGCTTCCGACACTTGTCGGAACGGGTCGCGATCCCCTGCGACAGGTGACGGAGTGCGCGGCGTATTCGGGGGGAATATCAGGACTTTCAGGGCAGATTCATCGGGTACCGGTCGGTCGTCGGGCGCGCACGGAACCGGCCCCGACGAGGTCCGTCGGGGCCGGAGCTGTGGGCCGGCCGCCCGTCGGCCGGCCCACGGTAGGTCACGCCGGAAGGGTCCAGCGCTGGTTCGGCCCCGCGTGGCAGGTCCACAGGAGCAGGCGGGTGCCGTTGGCGGTGCCGGCACCCTCGGCGTCGAGGCACAGCCCCGACTTGGTGTTCCTCAGCGTCCGGTCCGGCTGCCAGGTCCAGCCCTGCGCGGGTGTCCCGTTGCAGTCGTGCAGCTGCACGACCGTGCCCGGGGCGGTGGCGCCGTTGCGGGCGTCCATGCACTTGCCCAGCGCCCGGAGCGTCCCGTCGCCCGTGGCGGACCACGTCTGGGCCGCGGTGCCGTTGCACGTGTAGAGCTGGAGCGCCGTGCCGTTGGCGGAACTGCCGCCGGTGACGTCCACGCACTTCCCGGACGTGCCGGTGACCGGACCGGCCGGGGCGACGGCGGGCAGGGCGTCGCGGACCTGGGCCGCCAGGGTGTAGGGGTCACCGGTCGGGGTGGTGGTGTAGGTCTTGCGCTCCCTGTTCCAGGTGTCCTCGACAGCGAACCAGTCGATCGGGACCGGCGAGGTGTTGGCGACCAGGGCCGCGTCGAGCCCGTCGAGGTACCTGTTCCACCGCATGCCGTAGAAGTCGCGCACCAGCCCGGACAGTTCCCGGTTCGCGTAGTCGTGCAGCTGGCCGCCCTCGCTGCCCTCGCGGGGGCCCCAGGTGGTGATGATCGACCGGGCGTCGTACTCGGTCGCGGCCGACCCCGTCGAGCCGGTCAGCCAGGTGCCGAGCAGGAACCGCTTGTCGGAGCCGAGCACCTGGTCGAGGAGCGTCAGGTCGCCCGACCACTCGGTGCGCAGCTGGCGGAACCGGGCCAGGTCCTTCGCGTCGTAGGCGGCCCTGACCTGCGGGAGCAGGGTGCGGCTGCGGTTGGCGAGGGACTGGCGGGCCAGGTCGACCACGTCGTAGCGGTACGCGTCGGAGTTCCGCTGGGCCGCGGGCACCGCGAGGAGTTCGGTGAGCGCCCGCTGGACGGTGGCCGCGTCGTAGCGCATCGAGCCCGGACTCCACTCCGCCGCGTGGGAGGCGGTCAGGCTCGGCCGGGCCGCGAACAGGCCGTCCTGCGGCTCGCTCGACGACCCCGACGGCATGCTGTACGGGCCGCGGCGGAGCAGGTCCCACGCCGCCGTCGCGTGCGGGTCGGTGCTGCCGTAGCGGCGGCCGGCGTACGCGGCGAACCAGGCGGCCTGGTCCAGGGGGCCGGTGCGCCAGGCCAGCTCCATGAACAGTTCGAAGGTGGCCGGGTCGGTGCCGGTGCCCTCGGGCAGGTACGCGATGCCCTTCACCGCGCTGCCGGACTTCGTGCGCCACTGGTCGAACCGGGTGGCCCACACGCCGGTGTTCGCGCCGATCGTGGTGTGACCGCCGAAGTTGGGGATCGTCCCGAACGCGTACGGCACGCCCTTCCACGTGGACTCGCGGTTGAGCCCGTCGTACCGGTCGGACAGTCCGTCCACGATGAACAGCCGGTCGTGGGCCACGTTGTCGATGATCGCGGCCGGCGGGTTGGACTGCCAGCCGAGCAGCACCCAGGTCGCGCCGGGCCGGGCGGTGTCCAGCGCGGTGAACACGCCGCGCGCCGCGTCGCCGACGGGCACGTTGCCGGGGTTGCCGCCCTCGTGCAGCAGGTCCATCTTGTACATCGTGGAGTCGCCCAGCAGGGTGCGCTGGTGGCCGTAGAAGCTCGCCGCGACCTGCGCGTACCTCGTGCTGCGCGGGTCGAGCCACGACGGCCGGGTGAAGCCCTGCCACCCACCCTGCGCGACGACGTTGACGCCGCCGTTGCGGGCGGAGAAGTCGGTGGGCACGGTGCCGAAGTAGCCGGGCAGGACCGGGGTCATGCCCAGTTCCTTCAGCCGGTTGACGATCTTCCTGCCGAGGGCGGCCCGGGCGGTGAGCTGGGCCTCGGTGACCGGGCCGCCGAAGCCGGACATGTTCTGCATCAGCCACCAGGGCTGGTGGGCGGGGCCGGGGATCCAGTTGAGCAGCTCGGCCCTGGTGTAGCCGAACTCCTGGAGGGTGGCGTAGTAGACGGCGTCGGCGCCCATCTGCACGAACACCTCGTTGGCGCCGTGCAACGCGAGCAGGTCGATCTGGCGCTCGAACGCCGCCCAGTCGCGGTAGGCGCCGGAGTACCCGTCGTCGGTGTCGTTGAGGGCGAAGCGGTGCGGCACGACGGCGTCCTGCCGGACCGTGCCGGCGGGGGCGGGCAGAGTTCCCGGCAGCCGGGACAGGCTGTCCCCCGGCCAGCCCAGGTCGACCTTGGCGACATACTTCAGGTACCAGTTGACGCCGGTCAGCAGTACGGCCGGACTGGTGCCCTCCACCCGGACGGCCCCCGCCGAACCGGAGATGGCGAAGTAGTCCCCGCTGGCGGGGCGCGCGACCGGGTCGAACGCGATCTGGGCGGCGTGCGCCGGGAGCAGTCGGCCCAGGCTGGCCGTGGCGGGGGCGGGATCGAACGCGGGGGCAGCGGAAGCGGGGGCGACGGTGCCCGTCAGGACGGCTGCGAGCGTTGCCAGGGCCATGCCGACGGCCCAGGTGCGGCGGGGTTTCATGTGACCACCTCGTTTTTGTAACGCAACGTGCGTTACTATGCGCGTGAGATAGTGCACTGTCAATCCCCCACCGGGAAAGGGGCACACGGGTGCCATCCGCGACCGCCGCCACCGGGCCGCACGTGCTCCGGCAGATCAACGTCACCGCCGTGCTCACCGCGCTCCGCCAGGCCGAACGCGCCACCGCGCGGGTCGCCGACCTGATGACGACCACCGGCCTGTCCCGGCCCGCCGTGACCCGGGCCCTGGCCGATCTGCGCGACGCCGACCTGGTCGAACTCGTCGCCGACGAGACGAGCCGGATCGGCCGCCCCGCCCAACGCGCCCGGTTCCGGGCCGAACTCGGCCACGTGGCCGGCGTCGACGTCGGCCCGCACAAGATCCTGATCAAGATCGCCGACCTCGCCGGCGAGGTCCKCACCCCCCCCCCGCCCACCCCCCCCCCCAC
>NZ_JAQZSH010000044.1:0-30437 GCF_053902585.1 Longispora urticae | reverse complement strand
GGCGGCGACCCGCCCCTAGGGGTCCGGGGGGGGCGGCGCGCGCCGCCCCCACCGGGCCTGGTCAGATCACCCGCTCGTTGCCGCCGTCGATCGGGATCTGCGCCCCGGTCGTCCCCGAGAACACCGCCGAGCACACCGTGGCGACCAGTTCCCCGACCCGGGCGCTGGTCAGCTCCGTACCCAGCAGGTTCCGCTTCTTGTAGGCGGCCACGCTCACGCCGTAGTGCCCGGCGCGCTGGGCGAGCAGCTCCGGCGTCCACAGGCCGGTGTCGAAGATCGCGTCGGGGTGCACCAGGTTGACCCGGATGCCGTCGGCGGCCCACTCCAGGGCGGCGACCCGGGCGAGCTGGGTGGCGGCGGCCTTCGAGGCGGAGTACGCCGCGGCGCCCGGCCCCGGCGCGGGCACGTTCTTCGACGCGATCACCGCGACCCGGCCACCCCGGGGCGCGAGCGCCAGGTACGGGTGGGCGAGGGCGAGCAGGGTGGCGGTCGCGTCGGCGTTGACGGCCATGGTGCGCCGCCACTCGACCGGGTCGAGGTCGGCGAGCGGCCGGCTGGCGGGGAACACCCCGGCGGAGGCCACCAGCATGTCGAGCCCGCCGAACCGGGCCACCCCGGCGGCCACGGCCGCGCGCAGGGCGTCGGGGTCCGTGACGTCGGCGACCAGCCCGAGCCGGTCCGGGCCGGTGAACAGGCCGGTCACGCCCGGGTCGACGTCCACGCCGACGACGGCCGCGCCCCGGGCCCGCAGCGCGTCGGCGCAGGCCAGCCCGATGCCGGACGCGGCACCCGTGACCAGGGCGACCTCCCCGGTGAACTCGGCCGCGGCACCCGCCCGGCGCAGCTTGGCCTGCTCCAGGTCCCAGTACTCCATGTCGAACAGGTCCGCCGCCGGCAGCGCCCGGTACCCGCCGAGCTCCTCGGCCTGGCCGATCACGGTCACCGTGTGCCGGTAGATGTCGGCCGCGATCTCGGCGTCCACGGCGCGCCGACCGACCGTGAGCAGCCCGAACGCGCGGTCGAGGAGCACCCGGGGCGCGGGGTCGAGCATCGTGAGGGCGGTGCCGCGCCGGTGGGCGTGCTCGGCGAAGTAGGCCCGGTAGTCGGCGGCGTAACCCTCCAGATCACGACCGACGAGGGGTACGCGTTTGGTCCGGATCACGTGGTCGGGGGTGAGGGGGCCGCGCCCGGCGAGGTCGGCCAGGTCGGGGCGCTCGACGAAGGCCCGCAGCTCCGGGTCTTCGTGCCGGCTGAGGATGACGGGCGCGCCGACCAGCGCGGACACCTCGGCCCGCAGCCGGGCGTGTTCCACCGGCGGGAACACCGGAACGGCACCGGCGCGCGCGGGGTCCGGCAGCACGGCATCGGCGCGCGCAGGATCCGGCAGCACGGCATCGGCACTCGCGGGGCCCGGGAGCCCGGCGACGGCAGCGTCCCCGGCCGGAGGGCCGCCGACCTGTGCCGTCTGCGCCGACGGGCGGGACCGGTTCCCCGGCTCCGGCAGCGCCCCCTCGATCCGATTGATCAGGTCGACGTGCCGCCGGTACGCCTCCCGGGTGTCCGCCCCGAAGGTGAACAGCCCGTGGTTGAGCAGCACCAGCCCCACGGTCTCGTCGGTGAGCTGGTCGAGCACGGTGTCCGCGCACCGCCGGGCCAGGTCGAACCCGGGCATCACGTACGGCACGACCACGACGGCCGACCCGAGGAGCTTGCGCACCCGTTCCGCCCCGTCGGGCTGGTTCGTCAGCGCGATCAGCGCGTCGGCGTGGCTGTGCAGCACCGCCGGGTACGGCAGCAGCGCGTGCAGCAGCGACTCGACACTCGGATCGGGCGCGCCGGCGTCGAGCGAGGAGCAGCGCAGCGCGTTCATCATGGCCGGGTCGCTGAGCGCCGGCAGGGTGAGCAGCTGGCGGAGCCGGTCCATCCGGAGCGGGGCGAACCCGGCCGGCTCGATGGTCGCCAGGTCCCAGCCGCTGCCCTTGACGTGCAGGACCTCGATGTCGGAGCCGTCCAGGTCGGCGACGGTGGTCTTGACGGACGTGTTGCCGCCGCCGTGCAGGACGAGGTCGGGTTCGGCCCCGAGCAGCCGCGAGCCGTACACGCAGCTCCCGAGGGGGTCGGCGGGTGCGTCGGCGTCGTTCCAGCGGTCGCGCATCGGGCCCTCTTCGTCTCGGTGGATCTTCGCCGCTGATGCTACGGGGTGCCGGTTCCCCCCACGGCCCCGTGCGGCCCGGGGGCCCCGCGCCGGGCCCCCGTTCCCCTAGGCTGCCCTCATGGACCGGACCCTGGACTGGAACGACGGAGCGATCCTCGCGATCGACCAGTGCGCGCTGCCCGCCGAGTACCGGCTGATCCGCCTCGACACGGTCGACGCCCTGATCGCCGCCCTCCAGCGCCTGGCGATCCGGGGCGCGCCCGCGATCGGCGTGGCCGGCGGCCTCGGCGTGGCCCTGGCCGCGTTCGCGCACCCGGGCGACGAGGCGGCCGTGCGCGCCGACGCCGCCCGGCTCGCCGACGCCCGCCCGACGGCCGTGAACCTGGCCTGGGGCGTGCGCCGGGCCCTGGCGAGGCTGCCCGAGGGGCCCGACGCGGTGCTCGCCGAGGCGGTGGCCATGGTCGACGAGGACGAGCGGGTCAACCGGGCCGCGGGGAAGCGCGCCGCCGACCTGCTGGCGGAGCGGTACGGCGACCGGCCGCTGCGCCTGCTCACGCACTGCAACGCCGGGGCGCTGGCCACGGTCGCCTGGGGCACGGCCCTGGGCGCGGTCCGCGAACTGGCCGCCGCCGGCCGGGTCGAGTCGGTCCTGGCCACCGAGACCCGGCCGCTGCGGCAGGGCGCCCGCCTGACGGTGTGGGAACTGGCCGCCGAGGGCATCCCGTACCGGTTGTGCGTGGACTCCGCCGGGCCGGCCGCGATCGGGGCGGGCCTGATCGACGCGGTGATCGTGGGCGCGGACCGGGTGGCCGCCAACGGCGACGTCGCGAACAAGGTCGGCACGTACGCGCTGGCGTGCGCCGCCGCCCGCAGCGGGGTGCCGTTCCTGGTGGTCGCGCCGGAGTCGACGATCGACGCGGACACCCCGACGGGCGCGGGGATCGTGATCGAGCAGCGGGACGCGGCCGAGGTGACCGACTGGATGGGGGAGCTGGCCACGGTGCCGGGCACCCGGGTGTACAACCCGGCGTTCGACGTGACGCCCGCCGAGCTGGTCACGGCCGTGGTGACGGAGCTGCGGCTGTACCCGTGACCGGTGTGCCAGGCTAAACGGAAATTTCACATAGACGCCTGTGAGTGCCGTGCGGCGATTGTCTGCGTACGATGTGGACCACCACATATGTGGACGCGACACCCACCCCTCAACTCACAGGGTCGTGCGGAACCGGGCGCTCGTCCGGCCGTGCCGCGAGCGACGGACCGCCCGCGCGCCCCGGAATGGAGCGCCGCCGTGCGCACTAGTATCCGCGTGGCGGGTCTGGCGGTCGGGGCCCTGGCCCTGTTGCTGACCGTCACCCCCGCCGCCTCGGCCCATGATCCCGACTCGCCCGCCGGCAAGGAGGACATCCGCCGGCACCAGGCCGACCACCAGCCCGCCTGGCGCACCGCCCCCATCACCGGGGCGGCCGTGACGTGCGTGAACGGCAAGGCCGGCAGCTACCCCTGCTCCAACATCGACCTGCTGTCGGTCCTGCCGCTGTCGAGCATCGGCGGCGGCAACGGCAACAGCATGTGGGGCTGGACCGACACCTCGACGAACAAGGAGTACATCCTCGTCGGCCGGTCCAACGGCACGTCCTTCGTGGACGTGACCGACGCGGTGAACCCGAAGTACCTCGGGAACCTGCCGTCGTACAACGGCACCAGCAGCTCGTGGCGCGACATCAAGGTGTACGCCAACCACGCGTACGTCGGCGCCGACTCGATCTCGACCCACGGCATGCAGGTGTTCGACCTGACCCGGCTGCGGACCGTGACCACGCCGCAGACGTTCACCGCCGACGCGCGCTACACGGGCTTCGGCAACTCCCACACCCTCGCCGTCAACGAGGAGACCGGCTTCATCTACGCCGTGGGCACGAACACGTGCAGCGGCGGGGTGCACATGGTCAACGTGCAGAACCCGAAGTCGCCGACGAACGCGGGCTGCGTCAGCAACGACGGGTACACCCACGAGAACCAGTGCGTGGTCTACCACGGGCCGGACGTGGCGTACCAGAACAAGGAGATCTGCTTCAACTACAACGAGGACACGCTCACCATCGTGGACGTGACCACGAAGTCGGCCCCGAAGCAGCTGTCCCGGACCGGGTACACGAACAACCGGTACACCCACCAGGGTTGGCTGACCGCCGACCACAAGATGCTGGTGATGGACGACGAGCTCGACAACGACGGCCGGACCCTGATCTGGAACGTCGCCGACCTCGACGCGCCCGTGTGGTCGGGCACCTACACGCCGAACCCGAGCTCGATGGGCGCGGCGATCGACCACAACCAGTACATCCACAACGGGTACGTGTACCAGGCCAACTACCGGGCCGGGCTGCACATCCTGGATGCGAAGAACATCGCCTCCAACACCCTGACGGAGGCCGGCTACTTCGACATCTACCCGGCCGACAACAACCAGTCGTTCAACGGGGCGTGGAACGTCTACCCGTTCCTGAAGAGCGGGATCGTGGCCATCAACGGCATCGAGCAGGGCCTCGTGCTGGTCAAGCCGAACCTGGGCACCGTCCCGCCTACCGGCGGCTACTTCGAGAACACCGCCGACGTGGCGATCACCGACAACGCGACGGTGACCAGCTCCATCACGGTGTCGGGGCCGACCGTCACGCCGGGCACGCTGAAGGTGGGCGTGGACATCAAGCACACCTACCGCGGTGACCTGGTCATCTCCCTGATCGCGCCGGACGGCACGGTCTACCTGCTGGAGGACATCGCCAACAGCGACAGCGCCGACAACGTGATCAAGACGTACACGGTCAACGCCTCGTCCGAGGCGCCCGGTGGCGTCTGGAAGTTGCAGGTCAAGGACGTCGCCTCGCAGGACGTCGGCAAGATCGACGCCTGGAACCTGCAGTTCTGATCCCGCCCGCCCGGGCGGGGAGCGCACCTCTGGCTCCCCGCCCGGGCTCGGCGCGTCCGTGGAGGACCCGTGAAAATCAAGATCGCTTTCGGGGTACTGCTGGCCGGCATCCTCGCCGCGTCCGTCGTGTACACGGTGCGGGCGTCGTCCGGCCCGCCCGCCGCGTCGGCCCCCCTGCCCTCGCCGTCCCCGACCCTGCACGGCGACGGCCTGTCCGACAGCCACGACGGCTACCGGATGATCGCCGTGACGGTCCCCGACGCGCGCGGCCCGGCCAAGGAGGTGGCGTTCCGGATCCTCGGGCCCGATGGCGAACCCGCGACCGAGTACGACGACCTGCAGACCCAGCGCCTGCACATGTACGTGGTCCGCGACGACATGAGCGCCTACCAGCACCTGCACCCGACCCTGACGGCCGGCACCTGGCGCGCGACGGTCGCGGTCCCCGACGGTGGCGCGTACCGGGTCTTCGCCGAGTTCCTGCCCCGGGGCAGGGGCGGCGCGGCGGGCCACCCGACCGTCCTCGGCGTGCCCTTCCTCATCCCGGGGGACACGAACTTCGTCCCGCTGCCGCCCCCGGCGAAGACCGCGAAGGCCGGCCCGTACACGGTGACCCGGCTCGACGGGCTGGCCATGTTGCCGGTCGGGCGGAGCACCACGATGCGGTTCGAGGTGTCCGACGCGTCCGGGACGGTGGTCACGGCCCTGGAGCCCTACCTCGGCGCGTACGCCCACCTGTCCTCCTTCGAGTCCCAGAGCCTGGCGCTGACCCATCTGCACCCGTTGGCCCCGGCGATGACGACGGCCGGGCCGAGCGGGTCCACCCTGGTGTTCCACGCCCAGTTCGGCACCCGGGGCGAGCAGCGGATGTTCCTCCAGTTCGCGGCGGGCGGCACGGTGCACCTGGCGGAGTTCACGGTGTTCGTGACCTGAGCCGCGGGCCGGTGACCTGCCTCCGTGCCCCCGGTCCGACCCCGCCCGCGGCGGGGTCGGCGGGGGCACGGCTCCGCCCGGGGCCGTCCTCGCCGGCCACCGGGTCGACGGCCCGCCGCCCGCCCCACCCCGCGCGCCCCAACTGCAAGATTGCCGACTAATATTGCAGCTTCTTGCAACAATGGTGCGCGGAGCGTAGATTCGTGTGGACTCATGGTGGAGTCTGTGGAACACACGCGCTACGAGAGGACCCCGTGAACCGTCACGAACGGCTGAGCGCCCTGCTGGAGATCCTGGCCACCCAGGGCCAGGTCGAGATCGACGAGGCCGCCGAGAAGCTCGGCATGTCCGCCGCGACCGTGCGCCGCGACCTCGACCAGCTGGCCGCCCAGCAGCTCGTCACCCGCACCCGGGGCGGGGCGGTGGCCAACCAGGTGTCCTACGACCTGCCGATGCGGTACAAGTCGGCCCGGCACGTCTCCGAGAAGGAACGGATCGCGGCGGCGGCCGCCGCCCTGGTCAAGCGGGACATGGTCGTGGCCCTCAACGGCGGCACCACCACCACGGCCGTGGCCCGGGCCATCGCGACCAGCCCCGCGCTGGCCGACCCCGGCGGCGGGCAGGTCGTGACCGTGGTCAGCAACGCGCTGAACATCGCCTCCGAACTGATCATGCGGCCGAACGTCCGGGTGGTCGCCACCGGCGGGGTGGCCCTCCCGCAGTCCTACGAGCTGATCGGTCCTCTCGCGACGAAGATCATCTCGGAGCTGACCTTCGACATCGCGTTCCTCGGTGTGGACGGCATCGAGCCGGCGTTCGGGGCCTCGGCGCACCACGACGGCGAGGCCAGCATCAACCACCTGATGGCCGAGCTCGCCCGGCAGGTCGTGGTGGTCACCGACAGCTCCAAGCTGCTGCGCAGGTCCTTCGCCCGGATCTGCCACACCCGGGAGGTCGACCTGCTGATCACGGACCGCGACGCCCCGGCCGACGCGGTGCGCGCGTTCGAGGACCTGGGGGTCACCGTGCTCACCGTCTGACGCCGTCTGCAAAGTTCGGCAAGAATTATGCTTCCTTCTTGCATAAGTGCGCGCTAGGCTCCCTCAACATCGGGGGCCACGCGCACCGCGGAAGGACGGACTGATGTTGCGGAGAAGAGTGCTGGCGGGCCTGGTCACGGCTGCCCTGCTGGCGACGGCGGGCTGCTCGGGGTCGGGGGACTCCGGCGGCGACGTCACGTTGACGTACGGGGTGTGGGACAAGAACCAGGTGCCCGCGATGGAGAAGATCGCCACCGAGTTCACGAAGGCGCACCCCACCGTCAAGGTCAAGGTGGAGCTGACGCCGAACAAGGAGTACTGGACGAAGCTCCAGACCTCGGTCACCGGCGGCAGCGCCCCCGACGTGTTCTGGATGAACGCCCCGCGCTTCGGGCTCTACGCCTCCTCAGGGGTGCTCGCGCCCATGGACAAGAAGGCGGACCTGTCCAAGTACCCGAAGTCGCTGGTGGACACCTACAACTGGCAGGGCAAGCAGTACGCGCTGCCGAAGGACTTCGACACCATCGGGCTCTGGTACAACAAGGCGCTGTTCGACGCGGCCGGTGTGAAGTACCCCGATGAGACCTGGACCTGGGAGACCCTGACCGCGGCGGCGAAGAAGCTGACCGACCCGGCCAAGGGGCAGTTCGGGATCGCGGCCCCCGCCTACAGCCAGGAGAACTACTACAACACGATCTTCCAGTCCGGCGGCACGGTCGTGTCCGCGGACCGCAAGAAGTCGGGGTACGAGGACCCGGCCACCGTGAAGGGCCTCCAGTTCTGGGTGGACCTGATCAACAAGCACAAGGTGTCGCCGACCGTGCAGCAGATGTCGGACACCGAGCCGACCCAGCTGTTCACCTCGGGCAAGGTCGCCATGATGTACGGCGGCTCCTGGGAGGCCGTCGGCTTCGCCAAGGACGACGGGCTCAAGGGCAAGATCGACGTGGCGGTACTGCCGCAGGGCGACAAGCGCGCCGTCGTGATCCACGGCCTCGGCAACGTGGTGTACGCCAAGAGCAAGCACCCGAAGGAGGCCCTGGAGTTCGCCACGTTCCTCGGTTCGGAGCAGGCGCACAGGATCCAGGCCGAGACGGGTACGGTGATCCCCGCGTACGAGGGCACGCAGGCGACGTGGGTCGGCGCGATGCCGCAGTACCAGCTGAAGGCGTTCCTCGACGAGGTGCCCTACGCGGTCCCGTACCCGATCTCGAAGAACACCGCCGGGTGGGCCGACCAGGAGCGCAAGCTGCTCCCGCTGGCCTGGGACGGCTCGCGCGACCTGCCGGGCGTGGCCAAGGAGCTCGCCGCGGCCATGAACGCGGCGCTGGCGAAGGAATGACGGCGACGGAGTCCCGGGTGGCCGACGCGGTCACCCGGGCCCCGGGGTGGCTGGCCCGGCTCGGGGGCTCCGGGGGCGCGGGCCGGCGGCCGCGCGGCGACTGGCCCTGGGCGTACCTGATGATCGCCCCGACCGGGCTCGGCCTGGCCGTGTTCTACCTGTGGCCGGTCGTGCAGACCGTCTACTTCAGCTTCACCGAGTGGGGCGCGTTCGGCGGGCACACCTGGGTGGGGCTCGCCAACTACACGACCCTGTTCGGCGATCCGGCCGTGGGGCAGGCGCTGAGGAACACGTTCGTCTACTCCGGACTGGTCCTGCTCGGCGTGCCGCTGTCCATCGTGCTGGCGGTGCTGCTGAACACGCCGAAGCTGCGCGGCGTCAGCGTCTACCGCACGCTCTACTTCCTGCCGGTGGTCACCATGCCGGCGGCCGTGGCGATGCTCTGGCGGTGGATCTACAACGGCGACTACGGCCTGCTCAACTACGGCCTGTCCCTGTTCGGCGTGGACGGCCCGTACTGGGTCTCCGACGGCCGGGTCGTGCTGTACGCGATGGCCGTCGTCGGGGTGTGGACCCTGATCGGCTACAACGCGGTCATCTTCCTCGCCGGCCTGCAGGGCATCCCGCAGCACTACTACGAGGCGGCGGCCATCGACGGCGCGGGCCGGGTCCGGCAGTTCTTCTCGATCACGTTGCCGCTGCTGAGCCCCAGCATCTTCTTCGTGACGGTCCTGACGGTGATCGGTTCGCTCCAGATGTTCGACCTGATCTACATGATGATGGACCGCAGCAACCCGGCCCTCACGGACAACCGGACCATCGTCTACCTCTTCTACGAGGCGGCGTTCGTCGACAACCAGCGCGGCTACGCGGCCTGCATCGCCGTCGTGCTGCTCGCCGTGATCCTGACCCTGACCGTGGTCCAGTTCCGGCTGCAGAAGAAGTGGGTGCACTATGAGTAGGACCCGACTCTGGCCGGTGCACCTGGTGCTCGCGGTCGGCGCGGCGGCGATGGTCGCCCCGTTCTTCTGGGAATTCCTCACCTCGGTGCAGTCGTTCGGGGAGTCCACCCGGATCCCGCCCACGTTCGTGCCCTCGTGGGAGTGGTCCAACTACGGCCGGGTCTTCGACTCGCTGCCGTTCGGGCGGCAGTTCCTCAACACGGTCCTGATGACCGCCGGGCGGACCCTCGCGCAGCTCGTGTTCTGCGCGCTGGCCGGCTACGCGTTCGCGCGGCTGAAATTCCCCGGGCGGGGCGCGCTGTTCGTGGTGTTCCTGTCCGTCCTCATGGTGCCCAGCCAGCTGTTCCTCATCCCGCAGTACCAGATCGTCTCGTCGTTGGGGTGGCTCAACACGCTCGCGGCGCTCATCGTGCCCGGGATGTTCAGCGCGTTCGGCACGTTCCTGCTCCGGCAGTTCTTCCTCGGTCTGCCCAACGACATCGAGGAGGCGGCCCGGATCGACGGCGCGAACCCGCTGCGGATCTTCTGGCACGTGATGCTGCCGCTGGCCCGCCCGGGGCTGCTCGCGCTGGGCATCCTCACCGTGCTGTGGTCCTGGAACGACCTGATGTGGCCGCTGGTCGTCAACACCTCCCCGGAGTCGATGACCCTGTCGGCCGGGTTGGCGACGTTGCAGGGCGAGCACCTCACCGAGTACCCGGTCCTGATGGCCGGCTCCCTGATGGCCACCCTCCCGGTCATCGTGATCTTCGTGGTGGCCCAGAAGCACCTCATCCAGGGCATCGCCTTCACCGGTTCCAAGTAGCACTGCCTCATCCCTCTCAACGACGGGCGGTCGGAAAGATGCGTATGAAACCCCTGCTGGCGGCGGCGGTCGGGCTGGTACTCGCCAGTTCGATCCTGTCGCCGGGCACCGCCGTGGCGGCCGATCCGGGCCACCTCGGCGCGGTCACCGGCTTCGCGGCCGACGGTGCCACCTACACCTTCAGTTCCGGGGCCGCCAAGGTCCGGGTCGTGTTCCAGAAGGCCGACGTGTTCCGGCTGTGGCTCGCCCCGGACGGCGAGTTCACCGACCCGGCGAACACCGCGCCCGCCGACCCGGCCGCGCCGAAGGCCAACCTGGTCGTCAAGACCGACTATCCGGTACCGGCGACCACGTGGAAGGAGACCCGCGACACCTACGAGCTGCGGACCGCCGCCATGCGCCTCGTCGCCCGCAAGAGCGCCCTGACCTTCACCCTGTACGGGGCCGACAACAAGAAGATCTGGGCCGAGACCGCGCCCCTGTCCTGGACGGCCGGCAGCGCCACCCAGAGCCTGAGCCGGGGCGACAAGGAGCAGTTCTTCGGCGGCGGCATGCAGAACGGCCGGTTCTCGCACCGCGACCAGACCATCGCCATCTCCACCGACTACAACTGGGAGGACGGCGGCAACCCCAACGCCGTCCCGTACTACATGAGCACCGCCGGCTACGGCGTCTTCCGCAACACCTTCGCCCCGGGCAGCTACGCCTTCAAGGCGCCCGTGGCCACCACGCACGACGAGCGCCGCTTCGACGCGTACTTCTTCGTCGGCGACCTCAAGCAGTCCCTCGACCGGTACACCGAGCTGACCGGCCGGCCGTTCATGCCCCCGGTCTACGGCCTGGAGTACGGCGACGCCGACTGCTACAACCGGTCCAACCCCGGCTACAAGGGCACCCGCGACCCCGACAAGCTGCGCACCCCCGACGCGGTCAAGGTCGCCCAGGGCTTCGTGGACCACGACATGCCGCGCGGCTGGATGCTCGTCAACGACGGCTACGGCTGCGAGTACGTCGACCTCGACCAGGTCGGCACGGCGCTGCGGGACCGCAAGATCGACATGGGACTGTGGACCGAGCGCGCCCTGACCAACCAGGCCTACGAGGTCGGCACGGCCGGCGTCCGGGTCCGCAAGCTCGACGTCGCCTGGGTCGGCGAGGGCTACCGGCAGGCGCTGTCGGGCTGCGAGGACGCCCACGACGGCATCGAACGGCACTCCGACGCGCGCGGGTTCGTGTGGATGGTCGAGGGCTGGACCGGTTCGCAGCGCTGCGCGGTCACCTGGACCGGCGACCACGCCGGTTCGCTGGACGCGATCCGCTGGCAGATCCCGGCGATCCACGGCTCCGGGCTGTCCGGGCAGGCCTACGCGGCCGGCGACATCGACGGCATCTTCGGCGGCTCCGCCGAGAGCTACGTGCGCGACCTGCAGTGGAAGGCGTTCACCCCGGCGCTCATGAGCATGTCGGGCTGGGCCGAGTACGACAAGCAGCCGTGGACCTACGGCGAGCCGTACACCAGCATCAACCGGAACTACCTGAAGCTGCGCGAGCGGCTGCTGCCGTACTTCTACACGTACGCGGCCGAGGCGCACCGGACCGGTACCCCGATCGCGCGGTCCCTGGTCCTGGAGTACCCGGACGACCCGAAGACCTGGGGCGGCAACGCGACCAGTGAGTTCCTGGCCGGCGAGGACTTCCTCGTCGCGCCCGTGTCGACCTCCGGTGAGTCCCGGGGCGGCATCTACCTACCCAAGGGCACCTGGGTCGACTACTGGTCCGGCCGGCTCTACCAGGGCCCGACCACGATCGAGAGCTACCAGGCGCCGCTGAGCACCCTGCCGCTGTTCGTCAAGGCCGGCGCGGTCGTGCCCATGTGGCCCGAGGGCATCAACAACCACCGGGACCGGGCGCCGTCGGACCGGCTGACCCTCGACGTGTACCCGTCCGGGAACTCGTCGTTCACCCTGCACGAGGACGACGGCGTCACCCGCTCGACGGCGTCGGCGGCGCAGGAGTTCACCGTCTCCGCCCCGAAGGACGGCCCCGGGAACGTGTCCGTCCGGATCGGCCCGTCCGTCGGCTCCTACACGGGCAGCCCGACCGCGCGGCCCTACGAGCTGACCGTGCACTCCGGCTCCGCCCCGACCATGGTCACCGTGGCGGGGGAGGCCCTGCCGGCACTGGACAAGGCCGGCTACGCCGCCGCGGCCACCGGCTGGTACTACGACCCGGCCGACCGCGCGGGCGTCGTGCACGTCAAGACGCCGTCCGTGGCCGTCACCGCGTCGGCGACGGTCGAGCTCGTCGGCGGCACCGCCCTCGGCGGCCTGTACCCGACCGACGGGCTCGGCCGCGCCGAGATCGGGGCCCCCGCGTTCGCGCCGCCCGGCGTGACGCACGAGGAGAGCGTGCTGTTCCGCAACCTGACCGGCCAGCCGGTCAAGGACGTCAGGCTCAGCATCCAGACCCCGGCCGGGTGGACCGCCACCCCGGTGGGCCGGCCGACATCCGACCTGGTGCAGCCCGGCAAGGTGTTCGAGGTCCGGTTCCGGGTCACCCCCGGCGAGGGGCCGGGCGACAGGACGGTGACGGGCAAGGTCGACTACACGGTCCGGGGCCGGCAGAACTCCGCCGCCGCGAACGCGACCACCCAGGTGCCGTACGGCTCCCTGGCCGCCGCCCGCAACAACGTGGCGACCAGCGACGACGCGGCCACCACCGCCGGCAACATCGACGGCTCCGGGTCGAGCTTCTCGGCCCAGTCCCTCGCCGCCGCCGGGGCCGCCCCGGGCGCGACCGTCACCGTGAAGGGCACCTCCTTCACCTGGCCGGACGTGCCGGCGGGCCAGGCCGACAACGTGACCGCCAAGGGCCAGACGATCTCGCTGTCCGGCCAGGGCACGCACCTGGCGGTCCTCGCCACGGGCACGGGCCAGGCCAACGGGCCGGTGACGGTCCGCTACACCGACGGCAGTACGGAGACCCGGGACCTCGGGGTGCCGAACTGGTGCTGCGTCGACCCCGGCGGCTTCGGGGCGACCGTCGCGCTGAGCACCCTGGGGAAGAACACGCCGGCGGGGGCGCACCAGTACCCGACGACGCCCTACCGGGTGTTCTACCAGCAGGTCAGGGTCGACCCCGGCAAGACGGTGCAGGCGGTCACCCTGCCCGACGCGCCGGCCCTGCACCTGTTCGCGGTGACCGTGACCAGCGTGCCGCTGCCGCCCGCCCCGACCGGCGACACCTGGGCCAGCGACCTGACCTGGGTCGAGTCGAGCAACGGCTGGGGCCCGGTCGAACGCGACCGCAGCAACGGCGAGGACGACGGCGGGGACGGCGCGCCGCTCACCCTGGCCGGCACCGTGTACCCCAAGGGGCTCGGCGCGCACGCCGACTCCACGGTCACCTACCACCTCGACAGGAAGTGCGGCCGGTTCACGGCCACCGTCGGCGTGGACGACGAGATCGCCGACTACGGCTCGGTGGTGTTCGCGGTGAAGGTCGACGGGGTGGAGAAGTACCGCTCGCCCCTGATGACCGGCACGTCGACGCCGGTACCGGTGTCGGTGGACGTCACCGGGGCCCGGCTCGTCGACCTCGTGGTGACCGACGGGGGTGACGGCAAGGGCGGCGACCACGCGGACTGGGCGGCGGCCCGCTTCGTCTGCGGGTAGCGGAGACCGGGGTTCCGGGTCGGTCGGGCCGGCCCGGAACCCCACCACGCCCCGTGACCGGCGGCGACTTCCGCACAGTTGTCCACCGGAGTCGGAGTCCTCTAGGGTGGGCCGCCTGTGCCGGTTGCGACGGGGAGTGGGTGGGCTCGGTGGGGCGGGAGCGGTTGGAGCAGGCGTACGCGGCCTGGGAGACCCAGGACTGGAAGACCGCCGCCGAACTGTTGGAGGTCCTCGCCGCCGACTACCCCGACCATGCCGGCTGCCCCGCGTGGCTGTTCGACGCGGCCCTGGCGCACAAGTTCCGCCGGGACTGGGCGCGCGCGTACTCGATGGGCGTGAAGGCCGCCGCCCGGGTCCAGCGTGGAGTCCAGGAGCCCGCGTACTGGAACCTCGGCATCGCCGCCACCGTCCTCGGCGAGTGGACCACCGCCCGCGACGCCTGGCAGGGCTTCGGCATCGACCTCGCGCCCGGCGACGGCGAGATCGTCGACGACTTCGGCATGACCTGCGTCCGGCTCGACGAGGCCGACGGCTCCGAGGTCGTCTGGGCCCGCCGGATCTGCCCCACCCGGGCCCGGGTCGTGAGCATCCCCACCGCGTCGGAGCGCCGGTTCGGCGAGATCGTGCTGCACGACGGCGCGCCGAACGGCGAACGCGTCGTCGGCGACCAGGCGTTCCCGGTCTTCGACGAGATCCTGCTGTGGCGCACGTCCGAGCTGTCCTCGTGGACCGTGACGGTGACCGCGCCCGCGGCCGTGGACCTGGAGGACCTCATCGACCTGTTCGACGCGCGCGGCCTGTGCGCCGAGCCGGCCGAGAACACCCGGGTGCTGTGCCGGTGCTGCAGCGAGGGGAGCGTGACCCAGGAACGGGTGGTCGCGCCCGGTACCCAGCTGGTGTGGCTCGCCGGACCGGCGGGGGTCCTCGACGGACCGTTGGACGCGTGGCGGCTGGCGGCACCCGGCCGGGCCTGGTCGGACCTGCGCCCCGCGCACTGATGTCGGACCCGGATGACAGGATATCCGGGTGCTGACCGGACTGGACGACATCAACTGGACACGGCTCGGCCACGCGCCCGGATCCGCCGGGGACGTGCCCGACCTGATCCGCGCCCTGCTGGCCCCCGACGAGAAGACCCGCGACGAGGCCCTCGGCGGGTTGTACGGCACGATCTTCCACCAGGGCGCCCGCTTCGAGGCGACGGCGCACGCGGTGCCGTTCCTCCTCGAGGTGCTCGCCGCGCAGGCCCCTGCCGACCAGTCGACCCTGCTGGGCCTGCTGGCGGCCCTCACGGTCGGCTACGACGAGAACTGGCTGCCCGCAGGCCTGACCGAGGCCGAGCTGTGGTCGGACCCGGCGGCGTCCGCGGCCTACGGGGCGGTGCGCGCGGGAGTTCCGCTCTACCGCGACCTGCTCGGCTCGCCCGACCTCGGGGTGCGCACCATGGCCGCCTACCTGCTGGCCTGGTTCCCCGACGACGCCGAGGACAGCCTGCCGCCCCTGGTGGAACTCGTGTCCCCGGAGGAGTACGAGGGCGTGGCGGCCACCGCCCTGGTCGCGATCGGGCTGCTCGGGGGCACCCTCGACCGGCCCCTGGACAACCGGCCGGTCGTCGGCTGGGCCGCCGCGATCGCCGCCGCCCGGGTGCGGGGCGACGGCGCGGACCAGTCGGTCGCCGACGAACTGCTCGGCTGGACCCGCACGGGCGCGGGGGTGCGGTGGGAGATCCCGTTCCTGGAGGGCGACCTCTCCGGGTACGCGGCCCTGGCGCTCGCCCAGCTCGGCCCCGCCCACGTCGAGGCCACCTACGACGCGCTGCTCACCCGGATGCCCACCGTGACGGGTACGGAGACCCTGCCGGTGCTCGGCGAGGCGCTGCGGCTGGCGTTCCCGACCGGCCCGCTCGCCGAGGGGGTGCCGGCCACGGGGCTCGACGAGCGGCAGGTCCGACTGGCCCGGGTGCTCGCGGAGCACGAGGGGCCGTGGAAGATCGGGGAGCAGACGTTCGGCAACGTGTCCATGCTGGTCCGGTCGTACGGGCTGCCGTCGGACCGGGAGTCGCTGCGGTCGTTCCTGGGGTCGGTCTAGGCGGGGCGCTCGGCACCGGGGGCGGGCCGCACCGGGTCCGCCGTGCCGGCCGTGGGTGCCGAGCCCGCCGCTCCGACCGCTGGTTCCGCCGGCTTTCGGCGCAGCAGCAGCCACAACGCCCCACCCTGGACCGCGTACCCGGCCGCGACGGCCACGATGCCGCCCACCGCCCCGGCCCCGGGGATCAGCAGCCAGCCCGCCACGGCCACCGTCGCGCACTGGGCCACCGCCGTGCCGGCCGAGCCGCGCCGCCACCGGGCGTCGAGGTTCTCCATCAGGTACACGCAGAACACGCAGCCGGCCGAGAGTACGATCTCCACCCCGACGGCCACCGGGTGCGGCCGGACCACCAGCACCCCGGTGGCCAGGGCGGCGGGCGGCAGCAGCCAGCGCAGGACCCGTCGGGCCAGCCGCACCCCCGCCTCCGGCCCCCGGGAGCGCAGCCAGGCCACGGTACGCGGCTGCCAGATCCGCAGCAGGTAGCCCCACAGCACGCCGCAGGCCACCGGGCCGAGGACCAGCAGGTAGAAGTGGCTGACCTGCTCGGGGGTCGAGAGAGTGGCGAGTTCGGCGTACAGGACCGACACCGAGGCGATGGCCAGCGCCTCGCCGACCGTGAGCACCGCCGCCGCCCGGGCCGCCGGCCACGCGCCGGTCGCGAGCCGGGGACCGGGCGGCCGGAGCCGGAGCGCCAGCACGACGTTGACCAGGGTGACCGCGCCCGCGAGGTACGCCAGCACCGCCGGGGCGCGCGCGCCGGTCGCGGCCACCAGCAGCACCCCGCCGCCGTAGGCCGCCGCGATGGCCGAGTACGCGACCGCGTCGGCGTACGGAAGCCCCCGGAGCCGGAACAGCGCCACCTGCACGGCGCAGCAGCCGATCCCGGTGGCCAGGGTCGCGGCGGCGGCGTACCGGGCCGCCGCCCCGCCCGGCTGCACGGCGGTGGCGCCCAGCCAGCCGAGCAGGCACACCGTGAGCGGCAACAGGGCCAGCCGGTGGAAGAACCGCTCCAGGCCGGGCCCGTCGCCCCGGGGGATCAGGGTCAGCGCGGCCTTCTCCACCCCGCTGGACGTCAGCGCGAACAGCCACGCGGAGATCCCGGTCGCGGCGGCGTACGGGGCGAAGCCTTGCGCGCCCCACAGGGCCAGCAGGGACACCTCGGACACCTGCTGGGCGATCCGGTACGCGCCGCGCCCGGCGATCAGGGTGACGACGGTTCTCAGCCGCGCCACGGTACCGTCCTGTGATGCGGGTGGAACTCCACAAGGGACACGGGGTGGAGCCGCCGGGCTGGGCGGAGGCGGTGTCGGCCGCCGGGCTGCACGCGGCGTGGGCGTGGCCGGTGCTGCGGGCCCGGGCCGGCCGGCGCGGCGTCCGGGCCCTGCTGCGCGACGAGGACGGCTCGGTCGCGGGCCTGGCCGCCTGGCGGGGGGTGCCCGGCGTCGCGGAGGTGCTCTGCCCGGCGTCCAGCGTCCTGCCCGGCGTCGCCACCGACCCCGGCCGCTGGTCGGAGGCGCTCCGGGCGGTCGGCGGCGCGCTGGGCGGCGCGGTGCTGCTCCGCCAGCTCCAGGAAGCCCACCTGCCCGCGGTCCTGCGTGGCCCGGCCGTGGTCCGGCGGGGCCTGTCGGTCGCCGTGTTCGACAACGACTTCGACTCGTTCGACGGGTACCTGGCCACCCTCGGCAAGGGGCGGCGGAACTCCCTGACCACCCAGCTGCGCCGGATCGACGCGGACCCGGGCCTGGTCTGCGGGTTCGGCCGGGACGCGCTGCCGGCGCCGGCCGAGGTCGTCGGGCTGGTCGCGGCGACCGCCCGCCGGCAGCGGACCGGACTGCTGCCCGCGCCGTCGACCGGGCCCGCGCTGGCGGCGGCCCTGCTGGCCGACCCGACCACGCACTGGCTGACCTACCGCGACGGCGACGGCCGCCTGCTGGCCTGCGCGTACCTGCTCGACCATGCCGAGTGGCCGGTGCTGGGGTCCTGGGGCGCGCTGGCCCCGCAGGACGGGGGCCGCAAGCACCTGTGGTTCCACATGCTGACCGCGTGCGTCCGGTGGTGCGTGGCCGAGGGCCGGGCCGGGGTGGTGATGGGCAAGGGCAGCGAACAGACGAAGCGGACCCTGGGCTTCCGGCTCCGGCCGCAGTGGACGGTGCTCGCTCACGCGTCGGGCCTGGGCCGGTAGTCCGAGGCCAGGAAGCGACCCTTCCCGGCGGCGGTCAGCTCGACCCGGTCGGCCTCGACGAGCCGCATCCGGGTGCCGTCGAGGCTGCCGGCCACCTGGGCGTCGTACTCGCGGGCGACGGGCTCGAACTCCGCGCCCCGCTCCAGCACCAGGTGCACGGTGATCAGGCCGGTGGCGTCCTGGCGGACCATGCACTCGGCCAGCCCGGGGGTGTACGCCCCGGCCCGCAGGAACAGCGCCGCCCCCAACCTCCGCCCCGTCAGGAGGACCACGTGCTCGTCGGTGCGCCCGGTGGCCAGCCGCATCCGGGGCAGCGGGCTGCCGCACCCGCACGGGCCGGGCACGAGCGCGCCCCGGTCGCCGACCCGGTACCGGACCAGGGGCATCGCGCGCTCCCGGTAGTGGGTGACCACGACGTCGCCCTCCTCGCCGGCCGGCACCGGTCCGCCGTCGGGGTCGAGGACCTCCACCCACACCCGGTCGAGGTCGACGTGCGCGTGGCCGAGCGCGCAGTCGGAGGAGATGGTCAGCACCTCGTACGCGGAGTACTCGTCGAACACCGGCACCCCGAACGCGTCGGCGAGTTGGGCCCGGGCCTCCGGGGTGAGCAGTTCCGAGTCGGTCAGCACGACCCGCAGCCGGCCCCGGAGCCGGTCGAGTTCCTCCGGCGTCAGGGTGCGCGACAGGGTGCGCAGGACCAGGGGGTACGCCATCAGGACCCGGGGGCGCGAGGCCAGCACGGCCCGGGCGACCTCCGCGTCGGGCAGGGTCGACCGGATCACGGTGCGCGGGAACACCCCGAGGCGCTGGAACCACCGGGTCGGCCGGTCGAACGGCTTGAGCTGCGTGATCGGCCACCAGGGTCGGTAGCCGGCCGTCAGGAAGCGGCGGACGATGGTCGCACCGTGGTAGCCGTACGCGCGGCGGTCGTGCCGGACCTCGATGGCCAGACCGGTCGTGCCACTGGTCCGGTCCACCATGAACTCGGCCACCGGGCCGTGGAAGCGCTCGACGCCGGCGGCCACCACGTCCGGCTTGGCCAGGACCGGGAGGTCCTCCAGTTCCGCGTCGGGGTAGTCGGCGTAGTAGGGGACGTGCTCCCGGCAGTACCCGAGGAAGGCCCTGATCTGTGCCCTGGCCCGGCGCTCGACGTCCTCCGGTGACCGGCGGCGGACCCGCAGCGCCGCGACGAGGGAGCCCAGCTCCCACAGCGACACCCCGCCGCCGCTGCTCACGCCGCGTCCCGGATGTCGAACCGCAGCAGCCGCTCCGCCGCGTCCAGCGTGCCCATCAGCTGGTCCCGGTCGGAGCTGGCCGCCAGCACGTAGCCCAGTTTCGCCCCCGCCCGGGTGTACGGCTCCACGTGCTCGCCCTCCGCCACCGCCACCACGATGTCCACCACGTCCGGCAGCGCCCGGGCCACGTCGAGCCCGACGATCGAGGTCAGCTTGCCCTCCCGTTCGGCGCGCAGCACCCGGAACCCGGCGTGCCGGGCCGTCCCCGGGGTCAGGTCCACGGCCTCCCCGAGCGCCATCCGGATGGACAGCTCCGTCACGTCCACGCCCCGGGCCAGCCCGAGCAGCTCCGCGACCCCGTTGCCGCCCAGCCGGGCGCCGATCTCGACCAGCACCACGTCGCCGTCGTCGGTGACCAGCACGTCCACGTTCAGCGAGCCCCACCGGTAGGCCAGCGCCGCGCACACGTCGTCGAGCATGGCCCGGACCCGGTCGGCGAGCCCGTGGCCGCGTTCGGGCATGGTGTGCTCGACGGTGACGAAGTGCGGCAGGGCGGTGAGGCGGCGGTCGCTGAGCCCGAGGAGCGCGACCCGGCCGTCGGCGACCACGGCCTCGGCGGTCAGGTGCCGGCCCGGCAGGTACTCCTCGGCGATCAGCACGTCCGACATCGAGTACGCGGCGGCCCCGTCCAGCGCGCCCTCGAACTGGCCGGCCGTGGAGCACAGGCTGATGCCCCGCCCCCCGCTGGAGTCGGTCGGCTTGAGGATCACCGGCAGCCGCAGGCCGGGCAGCGCGGCCCGGACCTCGGCGGGGGAGCCCTGGGTGTAGCGCGGCCCGGGCTGGCCCAGCCCGTCGGCGACGGACCGGAAGAAGCCCTTGTCCACCGAGGCCCGCACCGCGTCGGCGGACAGCCCGCACGGCAGGCCCAGGCGCCCGGCCAGGGCCAGCTGGGTGGGCAGGTTGACGTCGCTGGCCGGCGACAGCACCCCGGCCAGGTCGGGCCGGCCGGCGAGCACGCCGACGAGCCGGTCGGTGTCGCGGGTGCTGACGTTGCAGAACTCGTCGGCCCAGGCCACGGCGGGCGCGTCGGACCGCACGTCCACGCAGACCGTGCGCACGCCGAGCCGGCGGGCGGTGCGCAGGGTGGTGATGGCTCCGTCGGCGCCACCCAGGACGACCAGGGTTCTCATGGGGTTTCCTCGGGGTACAGGAGGTCGGCGGGAGCCACGGTCAGGTTGGTCTCCCGGACCAGGAACAGTGGCGGGCGGGGACCGCCCCGGGACAGGTGCACGAGGTAGCGGGCGACGACGGCGAGGGCCGCCAGGCCCAGTGCCAGGCCGATCCCGGGGAAGCCGGCGAGCGCGACGGCCGCCCCGAGCAGGCAGCCGACGGCCGCGAAGGTGAGCAGCCGGTCGGAGTACGACACGAACAGCTCCACGGAGTGCTTGGCCAGGCCCCGGACGGACACCTTCGACTCGCCGCGCACCCGGGGCCGGTGCGCGGTGGGCACCGTCGTCCAGGCCCGGGTCAGCCGGGGCACGGTGGCCAGGAAGTACGGGGTGCCGAGCCGCATCCGGACGATCCGCCGGGCCAGGTCCGTGCGCACCAGCCGGAAGCAGGTCGCGCCCCGGGGCAGCTGGATGCCGAGCACGCGGCGGGCGATCCGGTCGTGCACCAGGGAGGCGAGTTTGCGCAGGCCCGAGTCGCGCCGGTCGGGCCGGACCCCGAACACCGCGTCGTAGCCCTCCCGGGCCCGGGCGATCAGGAGCAGCCCCTCGGCGGGCGGGAACTGCAGGTCGGCGTCGAGGTGCAGGATCCACGGCTGGGCGGCGTAGAGGTACCCGGCGGAGAACGCCGCCTCCAGGCCGAAGTTCCGGCTGAACGACAGGTACCCCACCCTCGGGTCGTCGGCCGCCAGCGCGCGGATCCGGTCCAGGGTGCCGTCCGTGCTGCCGTCGTCCACGAACAGCACCTGGAGCGGCCGACAGTCGCCGAGTTCGGCGACGATCTCCGCGTAGCAGGGCCCCACGTTGTCCTCCTCGTTGTGGCAGGGCACCACGACGGAGAGGGGGAACGGCGTCATCGGGCGAAACTAGCGTCCACTGTGGGCAAAGGGAAGGGATCGACACCCTTGATTCGTCGGGTCGCCCGGTGGATGATCGCAGCCATGTACGTACTCGGCCTCAGTCAGCACCACGACTCCGCGGCGGCCCTGCTGCGCGACGGCGAGATCGTCGCCTTCATCGAGGAGGAGCGGCTGAGCCGGCTCAAGCACGACGGGGCGTTCCCCCGGCTGGCCGCGCGCTGGTGCCTGGACGAGGCCGGCATCACCCTGGGCGACGTCGACCACGTGGCGTACTTCTGGCAGGGCTACCGCGAGATCCAGCACGCGCTGAGCCACTTCGTCCGGCACCTGCCCGACACGCTCGCGGTGTTCCGCAACGACGGCGGCGACTTCACCCCGAAGGCCACCGGGCTCGTCGACACGCTGCGCAACCAGGGCGTCCAGCGGCACCCCGACGACTACCACGTGGGCGGCGCGCTGCTGCTGCACCTGAAGCGGTCGGTGCGGTTCGGGGCGATCGTCCGCGAGCAGCTCGGCTGGACCCGGCCGACGAAGTTCAAGGTGCACCTGGTCGACCACCACCACGCGCACGCCGCCAGCGCGTACTTCCTGTCCCCGTTCGACCGGGCGGCCATCATCACCTGGGACGGGATCGGCAGCGACGGCACCTCCACCTACTTCGGGCTCGGCGAGGGCGACACCATCGTCGACCTCAAGCGGATCCGGTTCCCGCACTCCCTGGGCGCGCTGTACGCGGCCGTCACCGGCTTCCTCGGCTTCCACCCCAGCCGGGACGAGGGCAAGGTGATGGGCCTGGCCGCGTACGGCACCCCGCGCTACGTGGACGCCTTCGCGCCCCTGGTCGGGCTCACCGACGGCGGCGCGTACGAGCTGGACCTGTCCTACTTCCGGCACCACGCCACCGCCAAGCACCAGGTGTCGAGGAGGTTCCTCGACCTGTTCGGCCCGCCCCGGCCCCGGGTGCGCGGCGAGATCGACCAGCATTACGCCGACGTCGCCTACGCCCTGCAGGACTCCCTGGAGCGCGTCGGCCTGCACGCGGCGAACTGGCTGGCCAGGGCCACCGGCGAGACCCGGCTGTGCACGGCCGGCGGCGTCGCCCTCAACAGCGTCATGAACGGCCGGATCCTGCTGGAGACCCCGTTCGAGGAGTTCTACGCCCAGCCGGCCGCCGCCGACGACGGGTCGGCCCTGGGCGCGGCGGTGATGGTGAGCACGACGAAGCTGGGCCGGCCGTGGAAGAAGGGCGGCGAGTACATCTTCCTGGGCGCGTCCTTCGGCGAGGACGTCATGCTCGCCGCGCTGGAGGCCGCCGGGCTCGCGCACACCCGGCCCGACGACCTGCTCGACACCACCGCGCGGGCCATCGCCGACGGCAGGATCGTCGGCTGGTACCAGGGCCGGGGCGAGTGCGGGCCGCGCGCCCTGGGCAACCGCTCGATCCTGGCCGACCCGCGCCGCGCCGACAGCAAGGAGCGGCTCAACGAGAAGGTGAAGCACCGCGAGTCGTTCCGGCCGTTCGCGCCGTCGTGCCTGGCGGAGCGGGCGGGGGAGTACTTCGCCAGCGGGTACCCGTCGCCGGTGATGCTCCTGGTCTTCGACGTGCTGGAACACCAGCGGGACAAGGTGCCGTCCATCACGCACGCCGACGGGACGGCCCGGGTGCAGACGGTGTCGCGGGCCGACAACCCGCTGTACCACGCGCTGATCTCCCGGTTCGACGAGCTCACCGGGGTGCCGATGCTGGTGAACACGTCCTTCAACGACAACGAGGAGCCGATCGTGTGCTCGCCGGAGGAGGCGGTGCGCTGCTTCCTGAAGACCGACATGGACGCCCTCGCCCTGGGGCCGTTCTGGGTGGAGAAGTGAACCGACTGCGCGGCTGGTGGTGGGTCCTGCCCGCGTTCGGCGCCGGCGTCCTGGCCGCCGTGATCATGGTGGTCCTCCCGGCGGACCGGTCCATCGACAGCGTCTGGGAAGTGCTGTTCAAGACCAGTCCGCTGGTACTGGCGGTGCTGGCCGTCGCCGGCTTCCCGCAGCGCAGGGGCCTCGGACTCGGGCTGGTGTTCGCCCTGTTCGTGGTCTACATGGGCGTCATGGACACGTTCTACATCACCCGGATCGACGACTACGCCGCCGCGTCGGGCGCCGAGTCGGCCTTCCCGCCGCTGTACCAGGCGCAGCTGTTCGTCGCCTCGTTCACGGTGCTGGCGGTGCTGTTCGCCTACCGGCTCGGCGGCGCGGGCACCGTCCGGGTCGCCCGCGCCGGCCTGGCCGCCGTCCTGGTGATGATCTCCGGGCTCAACGACCTGACGTTCTGGGCGACCTACCACTGGCCCGACGGGCGGCCCACCCACCTGAAGTGGGCCTCGCACATCACCGTGTTCTACGGGCACCAACCGTCGGTGGTCGAGGCCGCGGTCTTCCTGGCCGTGCACCTCGCGCTCGCCGCCGCCGTGCTCACCGTCCCGCTCCGGCGATTCTCCGCGCCACGTTCAGACCCTGCCTGATCGCCTGATCCATGTCGATGTACGTGTACGTGGCCAGCCGGCCGGCCGTGTACCGGGGCGGCCCCGGCAGCGCGTCGAGATCCTTCTCGTACTCCGCCTGCAGCCGGCGGTTGTCCCCGGCCACGTCGTCCACCGGGTAGTGCCGCGCGGGCGCGCCCGGGTACTCGTAGCTCACCACGGTGCCCGGCCCCGACTGCCCGCTCATCCACTTCGTCTCGATCGCCCGGGTGTGCGCCACCTCCGGCCCCGGCGTGTTCAGCACCCCGCACGGCAGCTCGTGCCCCACCCCCGGCAGGTAGTGGCTGACCAGCGACACCCCGCGCCACGGCAGCCGGCCCCGGGACTCGGCGAAGAACTCGTCCAGCGCGCAGGTCAGCACCACGGCCTCGGCGTCGCGGCACAGCCCGTCCCAGTCGGCGACCGACACCCGGCGACCCATCGTGACGGGTACGTCCCGCAGCAGCGCGTCGACCAGGTCGGTGTACCCGCCCGCCGGCCAGCCCTGGTACGGGTCCCGGAACAGGTCGGTGAACCCGTCGTCGCGCAGCTCGATCCGCTTCGGGGCCCAGGCGGCGGCCAGGCGCGCCGGTTCGGTGCCCCACTGTTTGCGGGTGTACCCGGCGATGAACTCCCGGTACAGCGTCGCGCCCATCAGGTCGACGCACCAGGACTCGAAGTCGCCCCCGGCCGGGGTCGGCGGCCGGTCCCGCAGCTCGCGTTCGATCGTCGGCCACTCGGCCAGCTCCCGCAGCTCGCCCAGCTGGGGCGGCCAACTCAGCTCCGTACCGAACACCCGGGTGCGGACCCGGTGCCGGTAGGGCAGCATCCGGACCAGCCCCGACACCAGGCGCCACACCTCGGCGTCGCGGGTGTGGAAGATGTGCGCGCCGGTCGGCTCGTAGTACACGCCGCCGGCCCGGGCGGTGCGCAGCTGGCCGCCCCAGGTGGGATCCGCCTCCAGCACCTCGACGGCGCGGCCCGCCCCCGCCAGCGCGTACGCGACCGTGGCGCCCGCCAGACCGCCGCCCACCACCCGGATCACCATCCGAGCATCCTAAAGGGACAGTGGGGCCCGGCGGTGCTGTCCGGACGTGCCCTTTTCCGCCCGGCCCGGGGCGATCTCCGACGCCGGATAGACTCGGCCGAGATCAATCACAGACCTACCGGAACGGACCCACGGTGACCGAAACCGGACCCCCGGGACCGCCGCCGGCCGCAACGCTCGACGCGCTCGCCGCCGGCCTCCTCGCCCTGCGCGCGTGGGCCGGCAACCCGTCCTACGCGGAACTGGTCCGCCGGATCGGCCGGCTCCGGACCGGGCGCGGCCTGCCGCCGGGGGAGCGCTCCCCGGGCCGGGTCACCGTGTACGACTGCTTCCGCCCGGGCCGCCGGCGGATCGACGTGGAGCTCGTCGTCGACATCGTCCGGGCGCTGACCGCCGACGAGCAGGCCGCCGGCCGGTGGCGGGACGCCTGCCGGGAGACCCTGAGCCCCCCGCCGCCGGCCCCCGGGCACGCCCGGAACGGCCTGCCGGCCGACCCGCCCGCCTTCACCGGTCGCGTCGCCGACCTCGACCGGGTCCTCACCGCCCTCGACGAAGGGAACTGCCTGGTCGCCGGCATGCCCGGCGTCGGCAAGTCCCACCTGGCGGTCCGGGCCGCGCACGCCCTCCTGCGCGCCGCGCCCGACACCCGCCCCCTGTTCGTGGAACTGCGCGGCTACGACCCCGACGCGCCGCCCGCCGACCCGGACTCCGTGCTCGCCGAGGTCCTGCTGCTCCTCGGCGCGCCCGCCGACCAGGTCCGACGGCTCGCCCCGGCGGACCGCGCCGACCTCTACCAGCGCCTGCTCGCCGACCGGGCCACCCTGCTCGTCCTCGACGACGCGGCCGGCACCGACCAGGTCCGGCCGCTGCTGCCCACCGGCCCCGGCTGCCGGGTGCTCGTCACCAGCCGCAGGCACCTCGCCGACCTCGACGCCACCCACGTACCCCTCGACGTGTTCACCGCCGACGAGGCCCTCGACCTGCTCGCCGGGGCCACCGGCACCGACCGGCTCGCCGCCGAGCCCGACGCGGCCCGCCGGATCGCCGAACTGTGCGGCCACCTGCCCCTCGACCTCGCCGTCACGGGCGCCGACCTGGCCCGGCAGGCACACTGGACCCTCGCCGACCACGTCATCCGGATCACCGCCCTGCCCCGGGACGAGGCGGTCCGCCCGGCGCTCGCCGCCTCCTACGCGACCCTGCCCGACAGCCAGCGGGAACTGTTCCGGCTGCTCGCCCTGCACCCCGGACCCGACGTCACCCCCGACGCGGCGGCGGCCCTGGCCGGGGTGGACCCCGCCGAGGGCGGCGCGCTGCTCCGCCGGCTGCACGCCGAGAACCTGGTGCAGGAGGGCGCCCCCGGCCGGTACCGGATGCACGACCTGGTCCGCGCCCACGCCCGGCGGCTCGCGCACGTCGAGGAGCCGCACAGCCGCCAGCACGCCGCCGTGACCCGGCTCCTCGACCACCTGACGCACGCCGCCGCCACGGTCGAGGCGCTGGCCTTCCCGCACGGCCGCAGGCCCACCGGGGCCGGGTCGGCCGGATGGCCCGGGGTGACGGACGCGGCCGGCGCGTTCCGCTGGTTCGCGGACGAACGGGCCGTGCTGGTCGCCGCCGCCCGGCACGCCGCCGAACACGGCTGGCCGGCCCACGCCTGCCGCCTCGCCGCCCACCTGGAACGCCCCCTGGAGGTGTCCGGACACTACGCCGACGCCGAGGCCCTCCAGACCGCCGCGCGCAGCCTCGGCGACCCCACCCAGCGGATCGGCGCCGCCGTCGCCCTCGGCCGGCTCTGCGAACTCACCGGCCGCTACGACGAGGCCATCAACCACCAGACCGACGCGCTGGGGATGGCGCGGGCGGCCGGCGACCGCGTCCAGGAGGCCTACGCCCTCGGCAACCTCGGCAACCTGTGCGCCCAGCTCGGCAGGTTCCCGGCCGCGATCGGCCACTACGAACGGGTCCTGGAGGTGACCAGGGGCACCGGGGACCAGATCACGGAGTCCAGGGTCTCCGGCAACCTCGCCAACGTGTACAGCTCCGTGGGCCGCTACCTCGAAGCCGCCGACACCCTCCGCCGCAACCTCGCGCGGTTCGCGTCGCTCGGCGACCAGGTGTCCGTCGGCATCTGGCACTTCAACCTGGGCATGGTCCTCGAACGCCTCGGCCACTACGACGAGGCCCTCGACCACCACACCCGGGGCCTCGAACTCGCCCGGGAGAACGGCTACCGGCGCGGCGAGGGCGGCAGCACCAACTGCCTCGGCATCGTGTACGCGAGCCTCGGCCGGACCACCCTCGCCGTCGAACACCACCTGCGGGCCCTCGACATCGCCCGGGAGGTCGGCGCGCGGGACAACGAGAGCAGCGCGTGGACGTGCCTCGGCGTGGCGTACGGGCGGCTGGGGCGGCACGCCGAGGCACGGGAGAGCCACCGGGCCGCCCTCGCGATCGCGGTGGACACCGGCGCGCGGCGGCTGGAGGTGGTGGCCCGCAACGGGCTCGGCGAGGCGTGCCTCGCGCTGGGGGACGCGGCCGGGGCGGTGGCGGAGCACCGGCGGGTGCTGGCGGTGGACATGGGCGACCCGTACGAGCAGGCCCGGGCGCACCGGGGGCTCGGGGCGGCCCTGCCCGGGGCGGAGGGGGCGGAGCACCGGGAACGGGCGCGCGAGGCCTACACCCGACTCGGGGTACCGGTCCCGGAATAGCCGCGGGACGTCGTACCCATCGGCCGGCGTGGCGGGGAGGGACGTCGGCGGCCACCGAGCCGGGCGGCGCCGGTGGTCGACACCCGTCACCTCGGTGGGCCCGGCCCGCGCCCGCACGCGCTGCCGGTGTCAGAGGCGGCGAACGATGTGCCGCAGGGTGCGCAGGTTCAGGCGGCCGTCCGCCAGGCCGATCGCGAGCAGGGTGTCGAAGACCCGCTGGTCGTCGCGGGCGGCGCGCACGGCCGCGTCCACGAGCCGGGGCCAGCGGCCGAGCCGGGCGGTGACGGCCGTGTGCCGCAGGTGGCCGTGCAGCCGGCGGGCGAGGGCGCGGCGGTAGAGCCCGGCCGCGGTCTCGGATGCCGCGCCCCCGACGCCGGTCGCGGATCCGGCGGCCCGCGTGCCGGCCACGGACTCCGCGGCGGCGGTACCCGCCAGTTGGCCGGACACCACGGCGTAGAAGATGCCCTCGCCGGTGAACGGGTTGACCAGGGACAACGCGTCGCCGACCAGCAGGATCCGGCCCCGACCGGGCGGCGGTCGGCGGGTCGACAGCGGCAGGTGGTGCCCGCGCCAGTCGGTGGCCGCGTCGAGATCCAGATCCGGCATCAGGGTACCCAGCCGCTCGAGCAGGTACTCCCGGCTCAGTGGGCCGCCGTGCAGGAGTTCCCCGTAGCCGACGTTCGCGCGGCCGTCCCCGATCGGGAAGGACCACGCGTAGGCGGGCCACCGGCCGGGGATGGTGACGATCCGCTGCTCGGGCGGGCCGGGCGGCGCGGGCGCGTACCCCCGGAGCGCCAGGGCCAGGTGGCCGGGCGGGTTGCCGGCGTGCCCGAGGGCCTGCCGCACGACCGAACCGGCGCCGTCGGCCCCGATCACGACCCGGGCGGCGACCGTGCCGTCGAGGACGACCCGGTCGCCGAGCTGCTCCACGGTCCGGACCCGGTGCCGGCGGAACCGGACCCCGACCCCGAGGGCGGCGGTCACCAGGCGGTGGTCGAACACCGCCCGGGGGATCGTGTGGGTGCCGGCGTGCAACGGGCGGGCGACGACCTCGCCGCCGGGGGACACGAGCCGCAGAGCGGGCACCGGCGGGTACCCGGCCGCGGCGTCCCCCACCCCCAACGCGGCGAGCACGTCGAGGACCTCCGGGGCGATGCCGTCGCCGCAGGGCTTGTCGCGCGGGAAGTCGGAGCGGTCCAGCAGCACGACGTCCGCCCCGCCGCGCCGGGCCGCCAGCGCCGCCGCCGACCCGGCCGGCCCCGCGCCGACCACCGCCACGTCGAAGCACTCCACCCGCCCGAGCCTACGCGGCCGCGACCCCCACCGGGGCGTGTGAGGCGCGGCGGGGAGCCCGGTCGGAGTGCACGCGCGCGGGTCCGGCACGTCGCGGTCGGGGCACCTCCTCGGCCGGTGCGCGGCCGAACCCGGGGACCGGTCGGTCGCGGGGAGACATTCCGGTCCGGGCCTGTCGGTGGCGGGGCGACGGATTCGGGAACCCACGGGTTGGTGACCGGGGCGCCGGTACCCGGAGGAGGGGTCTGGGTTTTGCTCGCCAACGGCTGACACATAATGTGCGAAAGGTGCAATCTATCTATGGGGCGGCGGGGAGGTCACCATGGCCATGGACTTCGACATCGAGGATTCGACACCCGGAGCGGTGCCGGACGGCGGCCGGATCCGGGTGCCCGTCCTGGATCCGGATCCGGACGAAATGGACGACGCGGACGAGTTCACCGACCGGCGGTGGCTGGCCGACGACGGAACCGAGGACACCGAGGACGGGAGCCGCCCGGGCCAGTGACCGGCACGGGCGGGCGGAACCGGGGAACTCACACGCCGTACCCGGCCACCCGCCGCACGGTCCCCTCGGCCAGCCGGTAGGACAGGCCGACGACGCCGACCTTCCCCTGGGCCAGCCGCTCCGCGATGATCGTGGACCGCTGGGAGAGCATCTCCACCGTGTACCGGACGTGCTCCTCCACCGCCGCCTCCGAGTCCGCCAGGGCCTCCTCGCGCACGGTCAGCACGCTGAGCATCACCCGCTCGATGACGTCGCGCATGAAGCCGCCGGGGGTCTGACCGTCGCGGAGCGCGTCGAGGGTGGCGGCGATCGCCCCGCAGGAGTCGTGCCCGAGGACGGCGATGAGCGGGGCGTCGAGGATCGCGGTCCCGTACTCGATGCTGCCGAGCACCTCGGGGCCCACGACGTGCCCGGCGGTACGGACGACGAACAGGTCGCCGAGCCCCCGGTCGAAGATGATCTCGGCGGCGAGCCGGGAGTCGGCGCAGCCGAACAGGACGGCGAACGGGCGCTGTCCCGGGGCCAGGGCGGTACGGTGCTCGGCGTCCTGGTTGGGGTGCCGCAGATCCCCGTCCACGAACCGCCGGTTGCCCTCCAGGAGCAGCCTCAGCGCCTCGGCCGGGGTCTCGGGCCTGTCGTTGGTGTCCACCATCGGTCACTCCTCGTGCCGGCCGATGTCGTCCCCCGCAGCGTAGTGGCCCGGCCGCCCGCCCGGGGCCGGATCGCAGGGAGCTGTTCGCCACAGTGGCCACCCCTGGGCGAGGGCCCGGGGTGGCCACGGTTGTGCCGGCGGGACGGACGTGTTCACCGCCCGGCGGGGCGGCTACTTCCTTGAACTCCGTTCCGCCGCCATCGTGCCAAGCCCGCTCCGGGCGGGATCGGACGGATTGTGCGTCATTGGTCGTCGGACCGGCCCGCGACGGGTGGCTCCCGTCG
>NZ_JAQZSH010000043.1:0-37721 GCF_053902585.1 Longispora urticae | reverse complement strand
ACTCGGTGCGCGACTACGGCCAGACCATCGTGATGGTCACCCACGACCCGACCGCGGCGTCGTACGCCGACCGGGTGATCTTCCTGGCTGACGGGCAGATCGTCGACGAACTCCTCGAACCGACCGTGGACCAGGTCCACGACAAGCTCAAGAGCCTGGACCCGCACGCGCACAGCGGTGACAACTGATGCTCAAGGCGACACTGAAAAGTCTGCTGTCCCGCAAACTCCGACTCGTCCTGTCGGCACTCGCGGTGGTGCTGGGCGTCATGTTCGTGTCCGGCTCGTTCGTCCTGACCGACACACTCGGCAAGTCCTTCGACGGACTGTTCTCCTCCGCCTTCTCCTCCATCGACGTGCAGGTGGCCCCGAAGGCCAAGCCGGCCGACAACGGCCAACAGTCGGTGGACACCGTACCGGCGTCCCTCGTGGACCAGGTCCGGTCGACGTCCGGGGTGAAGAAGGCCGAGGGCCAGGTCTTCGCCGACGGCGCGAAGATGATCGGCAAGTCCGGCAAGCTGATCCCGGGCAGCGTCCGGTTCGGCACCAACTGGATCGACGGCGCGGCCATCGTGGAGATGCGCGAGGGTCGGGCCCCGGCCGCCGACAACGAGATCGTCGTCAACAAGCTGTTGGCCGACGCGTCCGGGTACAAGGTCGGCGACTCGGTGCCGGTGCTGACGCCGTACCAGCCGAAGACGACCTACAAGATCGTGGGCGTGTTCGGGTACACCGGCGCCCGTGACTCCCTGCTGGGCGAGCAGACCATCGGGTTCACGACGAACGCCGCCCAGGCGAACATGCTCGGCAAGACCGGACTGTTCAACTCGATCGAGGTGCAGACCGACTCCGGGACGACGCCGGAGAAGGTGCGCGACAGCCTGAAGGCCAGCCTCGGCGACACCTACGCGGTGAAGACCGGCAAAGAGCTGACGAAGGAGTCCACCGACCAGATCAAGACCGGTCTGAGCTTCTTCAACTACATCCTGCTCGGCTTCGCGGCCGTGTCGCTGCTGGTCGGGATCTTCCTGATCGTGAACACGTTCTCGATCATCGTGGCGCAGCGCACCCGGGAACTGGCCCTGATGCGGGCCCTGGGCGCCAGCGGCGGGCAGGTGATCAACTCGGTGATCGTCGAGGCCCTGGTCATCGGTCTGATCGCCTCGATCCTGGGCCTGGCGGCCGGCATCGGCGTGGGCGCGCTGCTCATCCTGCTGATCGGTTCGGGGTTCGGCGGCATCTCGCTGAGCACCCTGACCGTGCCGGCGAGCGCCGTGATCGCCGCGTTCGCGGTCGGCATGCTCGTGACCCTGGTCGCGGCCGTCGTGCCGGCGGTCCGCGCCTCGCGGATCCCGCCGATCGCGGCGATGCGCGACGCGGTGAACACCAGCAAGCCGCTCACCAAGCTGTCGATCTTCGGCGGAGTGGTCACGGCCCTGGGTGTGGCCGGGCTGTGGTGGGCGCTGTCGGGTTCGGCGAAGGGCGGCAACCTCGGACTGGCGCTCGGCGGCGGCCTGCTGCTGTCGTTCGTCGGCGTGGCGCTGCTGACCCCGCTGATCGGCAAGCCCGTGGTGTCCCTGCTGGCGCTGCCGTTCTCGTGGTCGATGCCGGGCAAGCTCGGCCGGGGCAACTCGGCCCGCAACCCGCGCCGGACGGCGATCACGGCAGCGGCCCTGATGATCGGCATCGCGCTGATCACGGGCGTCAGCGTGGTCCTCACCTCGCTGAAGGCCACGATCACCAAGAGCCTGGACACCGGGATGTCCGCCGAGCTGATCGTCTCGGGCGAGCAGACCGGACCCACGCCGCCGACGTTCGAGCCGGCCGTGCTGCCGAAGATCAAGTCGATCGCGGGCGTGCACGGCGTGACCGGGGTCTACTACGACCAGGTCGAGGCCAACGACAAGGACGCGATCGTGGGCGTGCTCAGCGACGTGCCCGCCGCCGTCGAGATCTTCAAGATCAAGACCAAGTCGGGCACGGTGGGTACGCTCGGCGCCGGTGAGGTGCTGACCAGCGAGAAGCATGCCAAGGACGACAAACTGTCGGTCGGCAGCACGGTGAAGGTGCAGGGCGCCAAGGGCGAACCCGTCACCTACAAGGTGGTCGGTATCTACGCCGACAACGACGTGCTCACCAACTTCACCTACCTGCTGCCGGCGTCGGCCACGGACACCTTCCGGGTCTCCAGCCCGGTGCAGGCCTACGTCAAGCTCGACGACGGCACGAAGGTGAACACCGTCAAGGCCGAGGTGGACACGCTGCTCGCCGACAGCCCCGAGGTCACGGTCACCGACCGGAGCTCCTTCGTGGAGCAGCAGACCAAGGGCCTGGACAGCATCATCGTCATCATCCAGATCCTGTTGTCCCTGGCGATCATCATCGCGGTCCTGGGCGTGATCAACACCCTGGCGTTGTCGATGATCGAACGCACCAAGGAACTCGGTCTGCTCCGCGCGGTCGGCATGGGGCGGGGCCAGATGATGGCCATGGTCACCGTCGAATCGGTGGTGATCTCGGTGTTCGGCGCGCTGCTGGGCATCGGGGTCGGCGTGGCGCTGGGCACGGCCATCGTCCGGGCGCTCAAGGACCAGGGCTTCAGCTCGCTGGCGATGCCGTGGGGCCAGATGATCACGTACCTGATCCTGGCCGCGATCATCGGCGTCGTCGCGGCGGTGATCCCGGCGATCCGGGCCGCCCGGACCGACGTCCTCAAGGCGATCTCCTACGAGTAGCCGACACGGATCGACGAAGGGCCCCCGCCGGTTGGCGGGGGCCCTTTCCGTCCCTGGCCGCGCGATCGGTCCACTGTCGCGCCGAGGGCGGCGGACCCGGCCGCACCGTGCCGCGCACCGAAGGAGGCGCTCCCCTGCCGCGCTGTCCGCGCACCGGGGCGGCGGGAGTTGTCCGCGCGGCGCACTGCGGACCCGGCCACGCTGCCCCGCGCGCCGAGGGCACCGGCACCGGGCGCGTCCGTTTCCGGGGCGGCGGAGCCGTACCCGTCGTGGGTATCTTTCCGATCATGAGACTCACCGTGGTGGGATGCGCCGGCTCGACCACCGGCCCGGACTCGGCCTGCTCCAGCTACCTCGTCGAGGAGGACGGCCACCGGCTCCTCCTCGACCTCGGGGCGGGCGCGTCGGGCCCGCTCCAGCGCTACGCGGACCCCCTCGACATCGGCACCCTGATCCTGTCCCACGCCCACTCCGACCACTGGGGCGACACGACCCAGCTCGGCTACCACCGGGCCCGGGCCGGCCGACCGGTCACGGTGATCGGGCCGTCGGACATGCACGAGGTGCTGACGACCAACCCGGACACGTTCGACACCACGGTGGCGACGGCCGGCGACCGGCGGATCGGCCCGTTCGCGGTCCGGCTGGGGCGGGTCCGGCACGGGGACGTCGAGTGCTGGGGCACCCGGATCGGTGACGCGCTGTGCTACACGGCCGACACGGAGCCGTGCCCGGAGATCGACGAGCTGGCGGCCGGCTGCCGGGTGCTGCTCGCGGGGGCCTCGGGACTCGACGCCGACGGCCCGCTGCGCGGTCACCTCACGGCCGGGGACGCGGCGCGGCTGGCCGCCCGGTCGGGGGCGAGGCTGCTGGTGCTCACCCACCTGCGCGCGTGGCAGGACCCGCTGGCGCTGCTGGACGAGGCCGCGGCGATCGCCGGGTGCCAGGTCGTGCTGGCCACCCCGGGCCTGCGGATCGCCCTCTGAGGGTCAGACGAGAGCGCGCAGGTATGCGGGGTCCACGCCGACCAGGCTGTCCGCCACGGTCGCCCCCAGCCCGTCCAGGGGCACCTCGCACGGCACGGCGAGCACCGCGCAGCCCGCCCCGACCGCGCTGGCCACCCCGGTCGGCGAGTCCTCGATCGCCACGCACCGGGCGGGGTCGACGCCGAGCAGGGCGGCGGCGCGGACGTACGGGGCCGGGTCCGGCTTCGTGGCCGGTACCTCGTCGCCGCAGACCACGACGTCGAAGTTGTCCCGGCCGAGGGTGTCCAGGCACACCTCGACGAGGTGCCGGCGGGTGGCGGTGACCAGGGCCAGGGGCACGCCCTCGGCGCGCAGGGCGGCGATCAGCTCGGCGGCGCCCGGCCGCCACGGCACCCCGGCGGAGAAGAGTTCGACCATCCGGCTCTCCAGCCAGTCGGTGCTGTACCCGTGGTCGAGCTCGGGGCGGCCGATGTCGGCGTGCAGGATGTCCATGGAGTCGGCCATGCTCGCCCCGACCATCGCGGTGCGTGCCGCCGCCGACATCGTTCCGCCGTGGTGGGCGGCGAGGTCGTGCAGCGCCACCTCCCACACCTTCTCGCTGTCGAGGAGGGTGCCGTCCATGTCGAGGAGTACCGCCGCGAGAGTCACCAGTTGATCGTGCCAGCCGATCGCGACGTAGGGTGAGCGCTTATGGCGTACATCATGTTGGCCCTGGCCATCGGCTGCGAGATCGGCGCGACGACGGCCCTGAAGTACTCCGAGGGCTTCAGTCGCCTGTTCCCCACCGGCCTGTCCATGGTCCTGTATCTGATCTCCTTCTTCTTCCTGTCGATGGCCCTGAAGGGCATGCCGGTCTCGACGGCGTACGCGATCTGGTCGGGGGTCGGCACCGCCGTGATCGCCGCGATCGGGTTCACGTTCCTGGGCGAGGAGATCTCGCTGGTGAAGATCGGCGGGATCGCGTTGATCATCGGGGGCGTGGTGCTGCTGAACCTGGGCGGCGCGGCGCACTAGCGGGCGACCCGGGCACCCGCGCGGCGGCCGCACGCCGCATTCGGTCGCCTCACCCGGCCGCCGGCACCAGCCTGCCGAGGTAGCTGGCGTACAGCTCGCGCAGGTCGACCGTCTCCGGGTCCAGGAGCCACATGGTCAGGGCCCCTTCCAGGAACGCGAGCAGTTCGGCGGCCGTCAGTTCCGGGCGGGGCACGCCGGCCCCGCGCAGCACCTCGGCGACGTGCCCGCGCAGCAGCCGGTTGCGGGACCGGAACCACTCGTGCACCTCGGAGTCGGTGCCGAGCTGTTCGGCCTGCAGGACGGCGTGCAGGGTGGCCAGGCCGTGGTGCCGGGTGGTGTGCTCGGCGTCGGCCAGGAACGCGGCGACCAGGCCGGGCAGGCCGGTGCCGACGTGGCCGGCGACCCGGGCCGCCGAGCGGGCGTCGTGCTCGGCCAGCACGGCGCGGAGCAGCTGTTCCTTGGAGCCGAAGTGGTGGATGACGGCGGAGGCCGTGATGCCGGCGGCCCCGGCGATGGCGGCGACGGTCGCGCCCCGGTAGCCGCGCTGGCCGAACAGGGTGATCGCGGCGTCGACGATGAGGCGACGCCGCTCCTCGCCGCGCCGCTGCACCTGTCCCTTGACCCCAGCGATGGCGGCAGTTTATCGGATGCGGGCCGACCCGGTCGCCATTATGCTGCACGACCATGCAGGAAAATACTCTGGCCCACGAGGTGGCCATCAACGCACCCGTCTCCCGCGTCTGGGAGATCCTCGTCGACTTCGCCCGCTACCCCGAGTGGAACCCGACACTGGCGTACGTGTCCGGGGAGGCCGTGGTCGGCGCGGCCCTGCTGACCCGGGCCGGCATCGGCACCCCGGGCGAACGGGAGTTCCCCGGCACCGTCGTCGCCGTCGAACCCGGAGAACTCCTGGTCACCGAGGGTGGCATGCCCGAACTGCTGTACGGGCGGCACCACTGGGAGCTCACCGCCGACGGGGCCGGCACCCGGCTGCGCAACCGGGAGACGCTCACCGGCTCGATGGCGGCGGACGTGCTGGCCGCCGGCCGGGCGGCGCTGGAGGCCGAGTTCGCCGCGTTCAACCGGGCGTTGAAGGAGGTCGCGGAGGCGGGGGGCTTCCCAGTACCCAGCTAAAGGTGTTAAATCGCTGGAATACGGGTGCCCGCCTCGGCGGGTTACCCGTCGGTACTGAAATTCCAGGGCGGCGTGCGATCTTCCCTACGAGGGTCGAGGGAGACCAGTCTCGTGTTCATCACCCGTCCATCCGGCATGGTGCGGGCGGCAACCCTCCGCCAGCAGCATGACGCGGATCGGTGAACCACTCATCCCCTCAGGAGTACACATGTTCAGGAGACAGGTGGCCATCGTGGCCTCCGTCGTCGCCGCCCTGGCGACCGTGGGGGCGGGCGTCGCCGTGGCGTCGCAGCAGCCCACCACCGGTTCCGTCGCCGCTGTCGCGGCGGTACCGCGCCCGGACCACGTCGTCGTCGTGCTGTTCGAGAACACCGACTACGCCGACGTGATCGGCAGCGCCGACGCGCCCTACTTCAACTCCCTGGCCAGCCAGGGCGCGAGCTTCACCCAGTCGTTCGGGGTCACCCACCCCAGCCAGGGCAACTACATCGCCCTGTTCTCCGGCTCCCAGCAGGGCGTCACGAACGACAGCTGTCCGAACAACTTCACCAACAAGGGCAACCTCGGCAGCCAGCTGATCGGGGCCGGGTTCACCTTCAAGGGGTACTCGGAGGCCATGCCCTCCGACGGGTACACCGACTGCTCCGGCTCCAGTGGGAAGTACGTGCGCAAGCACAACCCCTGGGTCAACTTCGACAACGTGCCCGCCGCGAGCAACCTGCGGTACAGCCAGTTCCCGACGGACTACACCAAGCTCCCCACGGTGTCGTTCGTGGTGCCGGACATGTGCAACGACATGCACGACTGCTCGACCAGGACCGGGGACACCTGGCTGAAGAACAACCTCGACGCGTACGCGCAGTGGGCCAAGACGCACAACAGCCTGCTGATCGCCACCTTCGACGAGGACAACTTCAGCTCCGTGAACCAGATCGCCACCGTCATGGTCGGGGAGAAGGTCCGCCCCGGGCAGTACTCGCAGCAGATCAACCACTACAACGTGCTCCGGACCCTCGAGGACGCCTACGGGCTGCCCGCGCTGGGCAGCGCCGCGTCGGCCACCCCGATCACCGGCATCTGGACCACGTCCACCCCGCAGCCGACCCCGACCGGGCCCAGCCCGACCGTCGCCCCGACCACCGCGCCGCCCGCCGGCGGGGTGACCAACCCGGGCTTCGAGTTCGGCACGTTCACCGGCTGGACCAGGACCGGGACGACCGCGATCGCCACGGTGCCGCACTCCGGCGCGTACAGCGGGGCGGCCGGGTCCACCAGCCCGACCGACGGGGACTCGACCCTGACCCAGACGTTCACCGCCCCGGCCGGCAAGACGAAGCTGACCATCTGGTGGAAGGGCGACTGCAAGGACTCCGTGCAGTACGCCTGGGCGACGATCGTCGTCAGGCACAACACCTCGGGGAGTACCGCGACCCCGCTGGCGAAGACGTGCGTGGCCAACGGCGCGTGGAAGTCGGTGACCGACACCATCACGCCGGGGCACTCCTACACGATCCAGTTGACCAACCACGACGACAACTACGCGGGTGATCCCAGCATCACCTGGTTCGACGACATCACGCTGAGCTGACGTGTACCTGTCCACCGTGCGACCCGGGGCGTCCGTCGAGGGCGCCCCGGCCCGCAGGTTCGTCACCGGCAACGTGCTGGCCCTCGGGCTGGTCAGCCTGGTCACGGACATCTCAGCGGAGATGGTGACGGCGGTGCTGCCCGCGTACCTGGTGCTCGGCCTGCACCTGTCCATCGCGCAGTACGGGGTCGTCGACGGCCTCTACACCGGCGCGACCGCGCTCACCCGGCTCGCGGGCGGCTACGTCGCCGACCGGTTCCGGCTGCGCAAACTCGTCGCCGGCCTCGGCTACGGCCTGTCGGCGGTCGCGAAACTCGGCCTGCTGGCGGCCGGCGCGGCCCCCGGCGCGATCGGGGCCGTGATCGCCGTCGACCGGACCGGCAAGGGCCTGCGCACCGCCCCCCGGGACGCCCTGATCACCCTGTCCTCCCCCGCCGACGGGCTCGGCCGGGCGTTCGGCGTGCACCGGACCCTGGACAGCCTCGGCGCGTTCGCCGGCCCGCTGGTCGCGCTGGCGGTGCTGGCCCTGGCCGGCTCCGGGCAGTCCTACGACGCGGTGTTCGTGGCCAGCTTCTGCGCGGCCGTCCTCGGCGTGCTGCTGCTCGTGCTGTTCGTCCGGGACCGCCGCGACGAGCTGCCCCCGGTCCGGGCGTCGCTGCCCCGGGCGTTCGGGCTGCTCCGGCAGGCGCGGTTCCGGGCGTTGTGCGTGGCGGCCGTGCTGCTGGGCGTGACCACGGTCGGCGACGGCTTCGTCTACCTGATCCTGCAGCGGCGCGACGACCTGCCGATCTGGACGTTCCCGCTGCTCGCGGTCGGGGCGAACCTGGCGTACCTGGTGCTGGCCACGCCGCTCGGCTGGCTCGCCGACCGGATCGGCCGCTGGCCGGTGGTCCTCGGCGGCTACGGCGCGCTGCTCGCCGTCTACCTCCTCCTCGCCTCGGGCCGCGGCCCGCTGCCCCTGATCCTCGGGCTCTACGGCCTGTTCTACGCCGCCACCGACGGGGTGCTGATGGCCCTCGCCGGCCCGCTGCTGCCCGCCGAACTCCGGACCAGCGGGTTCGCCCTCGTGCAGTCCGGGCAGGCGCTGGCCTACCTGGTGTCCTCCGTACTGTTCGGCCTCGCCTGGCAGAACTGGGGCGTGCCCGTCGCGTGCCTGGTCGCGGCCGGGGCGGTGGCCGTGGCCCTCCCGGTGTCCGGGCTCCTCCTCAAGGGACGTACCCCATGAAGTGGCGCATCCTCGTCGCGCTCACCGCCACCGTCGTCCTCGCGGGCGCCGCCCTCGGCTACGTGTGGTTCACCCGGCCCGTCCCGGCCACCGCCGCGACCGTGTCCCTGGCCGGGCCGGGCCTGCTCGTCCGGTCCGCCGACGGGGTGCTGGCCGTGGTCGGCCCCGACGGCTCCCGGCGCGCGTCGGACCTGCACTGCGCCCGGGTGTACGCCGCGCACGGCACCGGGGTGTGCCTGCGCGAGGACCTGGGCTCGTACACGGTGACCATCCTCGACGCCGACCTGAGGGTGACCCGGAGCCTGCCGCTCAACGGGCTGCCGAACCGGGCCCGGGTGTCCGGCAGCGGCCGGATGGCCTCGTGGACGACGTTCGTGACCGGGGACTCCTACAACGGCGGACAGTTCGCCACCCGGTCCGGCATCCTCGACACCGTGACCGGGACGCTCGCCGGCAACCTGGAGAACTTCACGGTGCAGGGGGCCAAGCCCAACCTGGACGCCAACTTCTGGGGCGTCACGTTCGCGGCCGACGACAACACGTTCTACGCGACGATGTCCACGGGCGGGCACCGGTACCTGATGAAGGGCGACTTCGCAGCGCGGGCCATGCACCAGGTCAAGGAGAACGTGGAGTGCCCGTCGCTGTCGCCGGACGGGACCCGGGTCGCGTACAAGAGGATGCTGCCCGACCGGACCTGGCGGCTGACCGTACTGGACCTGGCCACCCTCGCCGAGACCCCCCTCGCGGAGACCCGCAGCGTGGACGACCAGGCGGCGTGGCTGGACCCGTCGACGGTCGGCTACGGCGTCGACAAGGGCGTCTGGTCCGTGCCGGCCGACGGCTCCGGGAAGCCCCGGCTGGTGGCGGCCGACGCGGAGTCCCCGGCGGCGCTGACCTGATCGCACGCCCGGTCCCCCCGTACCCCTCTAGACTGGTCCGTGTGGTTCGTTGTGTCGTGACCGGTGCGACCGGGTATGTCGGGGGCCGGTTGGCGCCCCGGCTGCTCGACGCCGGCCACACGGTGCGCTGCGTGACCCGCGACGCCGGCCGGCTGCGCGACGTGCCGTGGGCGACCCGGGCCGAGATCGTCACCGCGGACCTCGCCGAACCCGACGGCCTCGCCGAGGTCCTGGCCGACACCGACGTCGCCTACTACCTGGTGCACTCGATGGGCGGCCCCGACTTCGAGGCCGCCGACCGCCGCGCCGCCCGCAACTTCGCCGCCGCCGCCCGGGCCGCCGGGGTGCGCCGGATCGTCTACCTGGGCGGCCCGGACCCCGGCGACGCCGACGCCTCCCCGCACCTGCGGTCCCGGGCCGAGGTGGGCGACATCCTGCTGGCCGGCGGAGTGCCGACCGTGGTGCTGCGGGCCGCCGTCATCCTCGGGTCCGGCTCGGCGTCGTTCGAGATGCTGCGCTATCTGACCGAGCGGCTGCCCGCCATGGTCACCCCGCGCTGGGTGCGCAACCGGATCCAGCCGATCGCGATCCGCGACGTGCTGCGCTACCTCGTGGCCTGGGCCGACGTGCCCGACGAGGTGAACCGGGCCTTCGACATCGGCGGCCCCGAGGTGCTGACCTACGCGGACATGATGCGGCGGTACGCGGCCGTCACCGGGCTGCGGCCCCGGCTCATCGTGCCCGTCCGGGTGCTGTCGCCCAAGCTCAGCGCCCTGTGGGTCGGGCTGGTCACCCCGGTCCCCGGCAGGATCGCCCGGCCCCTGGTCGCGAGCCTGGTGCACGAGGCGGTGTGCGCCGAACACGACATCGCCCGGTACGTGCCCGACCCGCCCGGCGGGCTGATCGGCTTCGACGACGCGGTCCGGCTCGGGCTGGCCAAGATCCGCGACGCGGACGTGGAGACCCGGTGGGCGACCGCCGCGTGGACCGGCGCGCCCGCCGAGCCGCTGCCCACCGACCCGAACTGGTCCGGCGGGACGGCGTACGTGGACGAGCGGACCCGGGCCGTGCACGCCCCGGGCAGCGACCTGTGGCGGGTCGTGGAGGGCATCGGCGGCGAGACCGGGTGGTACTCGTTCCCCCTCGCCTGGTCCGTGCGCGGCTGGATGGACCGGCTCTCCGGCGGCGTGGGCCTGCGCCGGGGCCGCCGCGACCCGCACCGGCTGCACGTCGGGGAGGCGCTGGACTTCTGGCGGGTCGAGGAGATCGTCCCCGGTCACCTGCTGCGGCTGCGCGCCGAGATGCGGGTGCCCGGTCGGGCCTGGCTGGAGATGTACGTCGAACCCGGCCCGGACGGCAGCGTCTACCGGCAGCGCGCCGTGTTCCTGCCCCGGGGCCTCGCCGGCCACCTGTACTGGAAGGCCGTCTCGCCCTTCCACGCCGTCGTCTTCGGCGGCATGGCCCGCAACATCGCCCACGCGGCGGAACGGCCGGCCGGGTGACGGAGCGGTCGGCCGGGTGACGGGCTGTCCGCCGGGTGGCGGAGCGGTCGGCCGGTGACGGAACACTCGGCCGCCTGGCGGAACGGTCGGCCGGGTGGCGGCCCCGCGCGCGGCTATGGTCGACCGGGCACTCGGAAGGGACACCAGTGACATTCAGGATCGGACTCATCGGGTACGGGCTGGCCGGGTCGGCCTTCCACGCGCCCCTGATCGCCTCCACCCCGGGCCTGCGCCTCGACGCGGTCCTCACGGCCAACCCGGAGCGGGCGGCGCGCGTCGCCCGGGAACACCCCGGCGCCCGGGTCGTCGCCGACATCGAGGACCTGTTCGCCGTGGACCTCGACCTCGTGGTGATCGCGTCGCCGAACCGCACCCACGTGCCGTACGCGCGGGCGGCCCTCGGGCTGGGGCTCGCCGTGGTGGTGGACAAGCCGCTCGCCGGTACGTCCGCCGAGGCGTCGTCCCTGGTGGACCAGGCGGAGGAGCGCGGACTACTGCTCACCGTGTACCAGAACCGGCGGTGGGACGGGGACTTCCTGACCGTCCGGCGGCTCGTCGGGGAGGGCGCCCTCGGGCGGGTCGGCCGCTTCGAGTCCCGGTTCGAACGCTGGCGGCCGCGGATCAAGGAGGGCTGGCGGGAGAACGCGGACCCGGCCGAGGTCGGCGGCACCCTGTACGACCTGGGCAGCCACCTCGTGGACCAGGCGCTGCACCTGTTCGGCCCGGCCACCGGCGTGTACGCCGAGGTGGACACCCGCCGGGCCGACGCGCGGGTGGACGACGACTCCTTCGTGGCCCTCACGCACGCCAGCGGGGTCCGCTCGCACCTGTGGACCAGCGCGGTGACCGCCCAGGTGGGGCCCCGGTTCCGGGTGCTCGGCGACGCGGCCGGGTACGTGAAGTACGGGCTGGACCCGCAGGAGAACGCGCTGCGCGAGGGGCGGGTCCCCGGGCCCGGGTGGGGCACCGAACCCGAGGAGGCGTGGGGGGTGCTGGGCGCCGACGGGGACACCCGGGCGGTGCCGACCGAGGCGGGTGACTATCCGGCGTTCTACCGGGGGGTGCTCGCCGCGCTGCGGGGGGACGGGCCCGCGCCGGTGGATCCGCGCGACGCGGTGGCGGCGTTGACCGTGCTGGAGGCGGCGCGGCGGTCCTCGGCGGAGGGCGTGCCGGTCCGGCTGGGGTGAACGGGGCACAGCCGGGGCCGAGTGGCCCCGGCCCGCCGGGCGGACCCCGGACGGGCGGCCCGAGCGGGCGGTCCCCATGGGCTGTCCCGGCAGGCGGTCCCGGGTGGGCGACCCGGCCAGGCGGTCCCCATGGGCTGTACCGCCAGGCGGTTCGGGACGGCGCGACCGGCGGGCGTCCACGGGAACTCCCCGGCACGCGCGGCTCCCCCGCCGGCTACGGAAAGAGCCCGCGTGACCATGCCCGGGGAGAGTGCCCCGGACCGGCCGCGCGGGCTCCTCGTACCCGTCTAGTAGGTCGTCGCCCGCAGCACGCCCGCGCCGAAGCCCGGGTCGCCGGCGCGCTTGAGCGCCAGCGCGTACATCGTGCGGTTCACCGTGAGCGGCGACTGGCTCGCGCCGATCTGCTCCCGGATCAGCGCCGCGACCCCGGCCGCCGACGGCGCCGCCGCCGAGGTGCCGAAGAACCGGCAGCCGCCCTGCACGTTCGACGGGCAGGTGCCGGAGCCGAAGCCGCCGACCCCGCTGACCGTCACGCCGTCCGCCGCGGCCCACGCGGGGCCGACGAAGGACCGGAAGCCGCCGCCGGCGACGCCCGTGCACGGACCGACGCCCGACGCGCACACCGTGGTCGAGCCGATCTGCACCGGGCCGGCCGCGCTGTAGGTCTCCAGCGGGATGGTGGCCGGGTTGGTGGAGACGTTCGAGGCCACCGCGCCCGCGCTGGTCGCGAAGCCGAGGTAGTTCGAGTCCGGGTTCAGGGAGCCGGCCCGGTCACCCGGGTCGACGGCCGTCACGAGGGCGGTGCGCCAGCGCAGGTCGAACGTCGGGACCTTCACCGCCGAGGAGGTGCCGGCCACGTCCACGACGATCTTCGCCGGGATGTTCGCGCCCGTGGTGTTCTCGAAGATCAGCTGCTCGATGGAGTCGCCGACCCCGTTGGCCTGCACGTTGGTGCTGGACGCGAGGCAGTCGGAGCCGTCGGCCTTCATCAGGTACAGGTTGAGGTTGGTGAAGCCGCCCTGCCCGATCGTCGGGTAGATGGCGCGCGGCTCGCTCCACTGCAGGGTGGGCAGGATCGCCCCGCCCGGCCGGATGATCACGTCGTAGGTGTTGTCCCCGCCGCGCAGGTTGACGGTGTTGCGGGGCGCGGTCGGGCAGTTCGCGTAGCCGCCGGCGACCCCGTCGGGGGTGCGGCCGGTGCCGACGGCGGGGGCCCGGGTGGCGTGCTTGGCGCCCAGGTTGCCGGCGGACGAGCTGACCCAGATGCCCTGCTGGGCGAGCTTCTCGGCCGTCGCCGCGCCGAGGCCCTGCTGGAACGCCGGCTCGTCGTCGAACGCGATGTCCTCGGCGATCAGGTTCGCGCCGGACGCGGCGAGCGCGTGGAACGCGGCCACATAGGACGTCAGGTCCTCGCCCACGGTGTGGAACGCCAGCTTCGCGTCCGGCGCCATGTCGTGGGTGATCTCCATCATCGCCGTGCCCTCGTCGCCCTCGCCGACCGCGAGCGCCTGGCTGTCGGCCGGCAGCTCGCCGCGCGCGATGGCCTCGGCGAGGCTGGACACGCCGTCGGAGATGAAGCCGACCTTCTGGCCCTTGCCGGTGAAGCCCCGGCTGTTGGCCACGTCGGTGCGGTGCAGCGGCACGGCCTCGGCGACGAGCTGCGGGTCGGCGTCGACCTGCGGCTTGAGCGTGGGCCGCAGGGTGGCGACCCAGCCCAGGCCGGCGACGGCGTCGACCTTGTCGTACGGCACGACGGCGTGCACGAGGCCCGCCTCCGGCAGGGTCACGCCGGGCACCTTCGCGAACTCGGCCGAGCTGCGTACGACGGTCGCGCCGAGGTCGCGCAGCGCCTGCTCCTCCGCCTTGCCGACCGGGCCGGTGGCGTGCAGGGTGAGGTCGATGCCGCCGGCCGGCGAGATGGTCAGGTAGCCGGCGGACAGGGTGTCGCGCTGCGCGTCGGACAGGCCACCGCCGCGCAGGCCGCGGTGGGTGCCGACGGCCGCGCGGATCTGGGCGACCCGGTCGGCGACCAGGCTCGGGATCTTGCTGGCCGCCGCCGGGGCACCCGGGTCCGCGGACGCGGGGACGGCGACGGCCGTGACAACCAGAGGTAGGGCGAGCGCGAACGCCGCGGTGAGTACCGCAACTCTCCTGGGCAAGGGTGCCTCCCATGTCAGATCAAACGGTCGACCGACCCTATCGCCTGTGGCTGTCATAAAGAACACTGTGGACGGAGCCGTTCAGGGTGCACAGTGGCCGATCCGGGACACGGCGTCGGATACCGGCAGCACGTCGGACCCCGCCTGGCCCCTGACCCGGAGGGACACGGCCCCGGCGGCGGCCTCGCGGGCCCCGATCACGGCCACGTACGGCACCCGGTCGGCGGTCGCCCTCGCCACCCGGGCGCCCAGGCCGCCGTCGGCGTGCACCTCGACCCGCAGGCCGGCCGCCCGGGCCGCCGCCACGAACTCCCCGGGGTCCGCGTCGGCGACGGGCAGCACCGCGACCTGGACCGGGGCGCACCAGGCGGGCAGCGCGCCGTCGTGCTGGTCGAGCAGCAGGCCGAGCAGGCGTTCCATGGAGCCGACCAACGACCGGTGGATCATGACCGGGCGCTGCCGGGAGCCGTCGGCGGCGGTGTAGGACAGGTCGAACCGCTCCGGCTTGTGGAAGTCCAGCTGGACGGTGGAGAGGGTCCACTCGCGACCGGCGGCGTCCGGTACCTGGATGTCGATCTTCGGTCCGTAGAACGCCGCCTCGCCGGGCAGTTCCTCGAACGCCAGGCCCCGGTCGACGAGCGCGGCGCGCAGGATGCCCTCGGCGCGCGCCCACATCGCGTCGCCTTCGACGTACTTCGCACCCGGCCCCCGCAGCGACAGCCGGTACCGGTGCCCGGAGATGCCCAGCCGGGCGTAGCACTCGCCGATCAGGTCGAGCACGGAGCCGACCTCGGCGTCGAGCTGGTCGGGGGCGCAGAACAGGTGCGCGTCGTTGAGGGTGATGCACCGCACCCGGTTCAGCCCGCCGACGACGCCGGAGCGCTCGGCCCGGAACATCTGGCCGATCTCGCTGATCCGGACCGGCAGTTCGCGGTAGGACCGGCCCCGGGAGGCGAACACGAGCGCGTGGTGCGGACACAGGCTGGGCCGCAGCACCTCGTCGTCCATCACGGGGAACATGTCGTCGGCGAAGTGCTGCCAGTGCCCGGACAGCTCGTAGAGCTCGCGTTTGCCGATCGGCGGGGAGTAGACCTGCTGGTGGCCGGCCCGGCGTTCCAGGCCGCGCACGTAGTCCTCGATCGCGGACCGGACGGCGGCCCCGGCGGGCAGCCAGACGGGCAGGCCGGCCCCGATCAGCGGGTGGTTGTGGATCAGGCCCAGGTCGCGGGCGAGTCTGGCGCTCATGGCGTGTGCTCCTTCGGGGAACGGGGCACACACACCGACGACGAAGCCCCGGGGCACATGCCCCGGGGCTGGTCGTTCGCGTGGGTTACCGCGCGTCGGTCCGTCGCCAGGGAGGTCCTGGCGTCGTCGTCGACTGCATGGCGCGGATCATCGTTCGAGGTTAGCCCCGCCTCCGGCCGTCCGCAACCAGGTTCACCCGGACGTCCCGGGCGGCGGTCAGGGCCGCGTTGTACGCCACGGCCGGCGCGTCCGCCACCGTCCGGATCTGGCAGAGCGAGCCCCGGTAGTCGGTGGCCGGCGCGACCCGGTCGCCGGGGCCGGCGTTCCACACCACGTCCACCACGAACGGGTTGGCGGCCACGGTCCCGGGCTCGACCAGCGATTCCACGGTGCCGGCGGACTCGGGGTAGACGGTGACGACGCTCGCGTACCGGCCGGTGTGTTCGGGCACGGGAACCGGTTGGCCGAGCGCGGCCCGGCAGAGCAGTTCCCAGCTGGGCACGGTCAGGCAGTCGGTCATCATCAGGGCCAGCAGCCCGCCGCCGAGCCGCGCGTTGATCTCCACGAGCACCGGCCCGTCGGCCGTCAGGATGAACTCGGAGTGCAGGAACCCGGTGAGCCCGAAGTGCCGGACGCAGGCCTCGACGGCGCGTTCCATCTCGGCGCGGGCGGCGGGCGGGGCCATGACCGGGAAGGTGTAGGACACCTCGCAGAAGTGCGGGCGCGGGCCGAGCTGGCGGTCGGTGACGCCCAGGTGCACGCAGCGCTCGTCGGTGACGACGGTCTCGACGCTGAGCAGCGGGCCGGTGACGAACTCCTCGGCCATCAGCTCCCCGTCGAGGTACCGGCCGCCGGTGGCGAGCGCGTGGTGGTGCGCGCGGACCTCCTCGGCGGTCCGGCACAGCAGCACGTCGAGGCTGCCCGCGCCCTTGACGTTCTTCAGCACCACGGGCCCGACCTGCTCGAACAGCGCCACCGCTTCGTCCGCGTCGGCCGCCGGGGTCCAGCGCGGCGAGCGGATGCCCAGCTCGGTGTAGACGTGCCGGGCGGCGCGCTTGTCCCGGAACGTCGCGACGGCCCGCACCGACGGGAACGGCGCGCCGAGCGCCTCGGCCAGGGTCGCCGCGAACGGCAGATTGCGGTCCCCGACGCACACGACGCCGATCCCGGAGTCCCCGGAGCGGGCCCAGTCGAGCAGCCCGGGGTCGAGTTCGTCGCCGTCGGTGTCCTTCGCCTCGAAAATCCGGTCCCGGGCCGCCAGCACGCCGAGCAGGTCGCCGTCGGGCACGTCCCGGTAGACGGACGGGTCGCTGGTGACCAGGGCCGGGTCCAGGCCGGCGTCGGCGGCCCACCGCAGGCAGGACAGGCCGGTGCCGGCGATCCCGGCCTCCACGAAAATCAACATCACGAACCTCCATGGGTACGGCGGCGCGCCAGCATGAACAGCGGCACCAGGATCGCCATCAGCAGCCCGGCACCGAGTGCCGCGTGGCCGAGGAAGGCGTCGAGCCGGCCGTGGGCCAGGTACACGCCGAGGGCGAGCGCGACGAGGGCGCACACCAGACGGTCGAGGATGGACTCGGCGGACAGCAGGGTCGCCCGGTACCGCGAGTCCGTGATCGCCTCGTTGAGCAACTTGCGCTGGATCGGGTACGACAGCCCCGAGGCCAGGGAGAACACGCACAGACAGGCCACGACCAGAGCCACTCCGACGGGTACGACGAGCGCGAGCGCGCCGGCCATCACCGCGGTCAGCGCGAACACGGCGCGCAGGTCGCCGAGAACCTTGCGGACCCGGTGGCTGCGGGCCGCGCCGAGCACCTCGAAGACCGTCATCGCGGACATCACCAGGCCGTGCCAGGCCAGCGGGACGTGTTTGGACTCCAGGATGGGTTGGAAGAGGTTGACCTGGCCGATCCGGGCCAGGGTGAAGATGGCCACGCCCTGGAGCATGATCAGGACGAGCATCCGGGAGGTGCGGAGCTGGGTGAACGCGCCGGTCAGGGTGGCGCCCAGGGAGACCTTCCCCTCGGGCGGGGCCGCCCCGGTCGCCACCGCCGTGCGGGAGCCGCCCGCTCCTACCGAGGGCACGGCGCCGGAACGGTCGCTCGGCGCGCCGTCGGGGCCCGCGGCTGCGTCCGGCGGCGGGGCCGGGAGCTTCGGGAGGCCGAGGACCAGGGTCAGCGCGACGGCGGCGTTGAGCGCGGTGAGCCAGTACACCGAGGTCATGTGCCAGGTGAGGAGCAGGCCCGCCACCGGCCAGACCGCGATCTTGCCCACCAGGCTGTACGCCCGGCTCCGCCCTTCGGTCTTCTGGTAGTCCTCCCCGCGCCCGGCCCGGTGCAGGTACTCGAACAGGTACGCGCTCGCCGCCCCCGACACCAGCGACCGGGCCAGGGCCACGAGCAGCCAGTGCGCGAGGAACCCGGCGTAGGACGGCTCGGCGATCGGCAGCAGGTTCGCGGCGAGCAGGACGCCCGCGCCGGCGCCGAGGCTCCACCGGTAGTCGAACCGGTCCGCGAACAGCCCGGTCGGGATCTCGAACAGGCAGAACACGAGGTAGTAGATGCTCTGGATGCCGAGGATCTCCTCGTTGCTGAGCCCCACGAGCCGCTGGTAGGAGTAGAAGACCGGCACCCAGACGAGCAGGCCGAAGAAGAACTGGAAGCCGTAGGTGAGGCCCACGACCCGGCGGACGGCCGGGGCGGGCGCGAGGGTCGCCGTCACGGTCAGCTCGCGTAGGGCCGCAGCTGCACGACGGCCACCCGGTCCCCGTCGCTGACCCACTCGATGTCCACGGGTTCGGCGAACGTGTAGTCGGGCGAGAAGTGCGCCTGGAGCAGCCGGCCGGCCACCGCGAGTCGGCCGAGCAGTTCGCGGGCGTCGTCGCCCAGGTCGCGGTCGGCGTCGCCGAGGGACAGGGTCCGCCCGCCGCCCTCGACCGTGTTGAACAGGTACTGCATCGGCGCGGCCGTCCCCGACACGATGTCCCCGACGGACTTCTCGGACAGGTTCACGTACACGTTGCGGAAGTCCGCGCGCCGCAACGGGTTGGTGGTGACCAGCACCCCGCCCATCGAGGCGGCCACCTCCTCCTGGATCACGACCCCCATGTACGCGTCGTCCAGGGAGATGCCGGCCTGCTGGCGGAGCCGCACGCTGCGCGGGGACACCAGCGACGCCCACACGTCGGTGACGCTGCGGACCACCTGGTCGGCCGTGGTGACCTGGTTGACGGACTCGTAGATCCCGGCGGCGGAGAAGCCGGCCAGGTCCTCGGCGTTGGACGAGCTGCGGACCACGAAGCTGCCGACCCCGCCCAGGTGACCGACGATCGCCCCGTCGATCCGGCGGCGCATCGGCTCCGGCATCCGGGTGGCCCGGATCGCGCGCTGCAACTCCAGGGCCAGCGCGTCGACCTCGTGCGCGTCGAGTTCCAGGGCCATCTTGAGCTTGCCGATGGTCTGCTGGATCCGCGGCGAGGACTCCAGGAACTCCCGTTGCAGGGAGAACGGCAGGGCGATGCCGCGCGGCACGTACAGGGTGTCGTTGAGGAGGCGGTGCGCGGCCGGGAGCAGGTCGGGGGCGCCGAGCAGCTTCTCCAGGTACGGCAGCAGGTTGTCCCGGGGCGGCCGGGGCACCTGGTAGAAGCCGAGCAGCCGGTCGGACCGGTGCGCGAGGAGATGCTGGAGCTCCCCGAGGTTGGCGGCCTTGGTCCCGTACCGGTACCGGTCGGAGGTCCGCAGCTCCCCCAGGGGCACGATCGGGTTGGACAGCACCTCGGGGCTCTCCATCGTGACCCGCTGGGCCACCCACGCGGGCCGCCGGTCGACCTCGGCCGGGGCGTCGACCACGGTCAGGCCGATCTGCTCCGCGTCGGGCGTGACCTCGTAGCGGACCCACCTGCCGTCCAGGCCCTCGTCGGCGATCCGGTCGAGCACGTCGAGCTGGATGGCGTTCGGGATCTGCCAGCCGGCCGCGAGCACGTTGGTGTGCGACAGGGGCGTGGTGTGCTGGGCGTTGATGATGCCGGCGAGCCGGGGGATGTCGTCGGGCACCCGTTCCATGGCGATGATGTCGTACCACTCCAGGGGCTCGGCGCGGTCGTAGTCCCGGGCGTCGCGGAAGGCGCGCAGGCGGCCCTCGGCGACCCCCGGCTGCAGCGCGACGAACGGCGCGTCGGAGAAGAGTTCGTGCGCGGAGATCCGGGGCACCTCGGCGGCGGGGATCTCCGCCAGGTACTGCTCCTGGAGGTGGGTCGCCGGCTTGAACAGCAGCGGCAGCGCGGGGTCGACGTGCGCGCGGACGAAGCCGTGGAACCACCGGAGCATCTCCGCCGACATCGTGTCCACCTCGACGGTCTCCAGGGAGAAGAACCGCCGCTCGGTACCCGTCTCCGGGTTCACCCGGGTGTGCAGGGCGAGCAGGCCGAGGTACAGGTCGCGGTCCGGGTCGTGGTAGAAGCGCTGGTTGAAGGCGTCCACGTTGGCCTCGAGCTCGTCGCGCCCGATGTGCAGGATCTCCGCCGCGATGTAGTAGGCGTGGAAGCCGTAGGCGCCCTGGGACAGGAAGTGGATCCGCTCGGCGGGTCGGTCCACGACCAGTTTGACGAACGAGTGCCCGGACAACCTTCCGGCCAGCTGGTCGAACGCCTCGAGGGTTAGCCGCTCCCCCACGACCGCCCTCACCGCCGCGTCCGTCTCCTCTGTCGCCGTCCTGTCCACCATGGAGTCCTCTCTCGCTCGCCCGTTTTTCGACCCTGCGGAGTTTGGGGCACACCGGGGGTAATGGTCAATTGATACCCATCTGTAGCTGGCGTCACACGCGAATATCTTGCCCGGATTGGTCCTTTTTAGAGGGTACAAATTTCGGTGCTTTTGTGTTTTTCGCTGGCATTCATGTTTCACGCCCGGTGTGACCGGTCTTATACCGGCGGTGTGTGATCGGTCATGATGGATGGCATGATCCGATTCCCCTCCCGTCTCGCGACCGTCCTGGTCGCGGCGGCGGCTCTCCTCGCCCCCGCGCTCCCGGCCCACGCGGCCGCCGGGCCCGCGCCCCTCACGACCCGCTGCGCGGTCGTCTACTTCGACCTCGGCGACGTGCTCGTCGACTCCTCCGACCCGACCCACTTCCGCTACGAGGAGGGCGCGCTCCGGCACCTGCGCACGCTGCGCCTGCTCGGCGTGCCGCTGGGGCTGATCAGCAACATCCCGCCGTCCTGGGGCGCCGACGACGCCGCGCGGATCGAGGCGCTGAAGGCGTACATCGCCGCGACCTGGACCGAGCCGGAGCCGTTCGTCTGGTCGTACTTCGAGGGCCGGATCCTGCTGCCCCGCACCGACGCCGAACGCAAGCCCGCGCCGGCCCTGTTCACCCGGGCCCTCGGCCAGGCGGGCGGCTGCTCGGCCGTGTACGAGGGGGACTCGGCGGCGGAGGTGACGGTGGCGACGTCACTGGGCTTCCGGGGCTACCTGACGGGCCAGCCCGACCAGCCGTTCTACCTGCCGGTGTGGCGGGTCGTCACAGGGCTCTGACCGGCGTCGACGTGCGCCCGGGTGGCGGTGGGCCGCCCGGGCGCGACCGGCCGAGGTGACCGGCCCGCCGCTCCCCGTCCGAGCCCGGCCCCGGGGCGCACGCCGTCGCGGCCCGGCAGTGACCTCGCGGTGCACGCCGTCACAGCCGGGGCGGCGGCCTCGTGGCGGACTACTCGACGGCGACCAGGAACTGGTGGGCGGCCAGCTCGCGGTACAGCGGGCTGGTCTCCAGCAGTTCGGTGTGCCGCCCGATCGCGACCACCTTGCCGTGTTCGAGGACCACGATCTGGTCGGAGTCGACCACCGTGGACAGCCGGTGCGCCACCACGATCAGGGTCCGGTTCTCCGCGACGGCCGCGATGGCCTGGCGCAGCGCGGCCTCGTTGCGGGCGTCGAGGTTGCTGGTCGGCTCGTCCAGCAGCAGGATCGGCGGGGCCGACAGCAGGGTGCGGGCGATGGCGAGCCGTTGGCGTTCGCCGCCGGACAGCAGCACCCCGCCCTCGCCGACCTGCGCGTCCAGGCCGAGCGGGGTGCGGTCGATCAGGTCGGTCAGGTTCACGGCGGCCAGCACGTCGGCCATCTGCGCGTCGGTGGCCGTGGGCGAGGCGAGCAGCAGGTTGTCGCGCAGGGTACCGGCGAGGACCGGGGCCTCCTGTTCCACGTACCCCAGGTGGGAGCGCAGTTCGTCGCGGGGCTGGGCGCGCACGTCGCGGCCGGCGACCCGCAGCTCGCCCGAGTCGAGTTCGTAGAACCGCTCGACCAGGGACAGCAGGGTCGACTTGCCCGCGCCGGACGGGCCGACGAGCGCGGTGCGGGTCCCGTACGGCACGGTGAAGGTGATGTCGCGGAGCACCGGGTCGCCGTTCTCGTAGGAGAAGCCGACCTGGTCGAACTCGACGGCCGGGCCGCCCACCGCCGGGGCCGTCATGGCGAGGTCGTGGTCGGTCTCCGCCGGCAGGGTGAGGATCTCCTCGATCCGTTCGAGCGCGCCGAGCCCCGCCTGGAGCTGCGTGTACGCCTGCAGGGCGCCACCGAGCGGCATGACCAGGAAGAACAGGAACAGGATGAAGGCCACCAGGTCGCCGACCGTGATGTGTCCACTGGCGACCCGGGCGCCGCCCACCCCCAGCACCAGGAGGAAGGAGCCCTGGATCGCCGTCACGACCGTGGGCCGGATGAAGGCCTGGAGCCGGGCGATCCGCAGGCCAGCGTCGTAGGCGTCCTGGGCGCTCGCGGAGACCACGTCGGTCTCGCGCGCCTCGGCCCGGCTGGCCCGGATGGTCCGGGCGGCGGAGATGGCGCGCTCGACGGCGGAGGTCATCTCCCCGACCCGGGTCTGCGCCTCCAGCGACGCGCGCCGGACCTTGCCCGCGAAGCCGATCCCGGCGGCCAGCCCGGCCGCGAGCCCGACCAGGGTGACGGCGAACAGCAGCGGGTCGAGCACGATCATCGCGGTGGCCGCGCCGACCACCATCACCGCGCCGGAGACGATCTCGAACAGGCCGGAGGTGACCACGGCCCGCAGCAGGGTGGTGTCCGCGCCGACCCGGGAGAGCAGGTCGCCGACCCGGCGCCTGTCGTACTCCACGATGGGGAGGCGGAGCAGGTGGCCGGTGAGCCGGCGGCGCGAGGACAGGACGAGGCCCTCGGCGGTGCGCTGGAGCAGATACTCCCGGATGCTGTCGATCACCGAGGCGCCGACCAGCAGGGCCACCAGGATCAGGACGAACCGCCCGTAGGACTCGCGGGCGCCGATCGCGTTCAGCAGCTCGCGGGTGACCAGGGGCTGGACGAGGGTGCCGGCGGCGGCGACCAGGGACAGCACCGCCACGACGGACAGCGTGCCCCGGTAGGCGCGCAGGTAGGGCAGGAGAGTCCGCAAACCCACCTTGCGCGTGGGCTTCGACGTGGCCATGCGACCTCCCCCGGTAGTGGCCCTCCGAGGGTATCCGGATCAGGGGTGCGGGCCGTCCGTCGTGAGGAGTAGTCCGGGGCCCTCCCTGGGGAGTAGTCGACCGCCCCGGAACCGGGTCCGGGGAGTAGGCGGCGGTCCCTGGCCGGCGCGGGGACCCCGACCGGCGCCCCGTGCGGAGATCCTGGCCGGCGCCCCGGATGGAGACCCCGGCCGGCGGCGGCCCCGGATGTCCGCCGCCGGCCGGGGCGGTCACTGCAGGATCGGGTTGCCGTCGTTGCCGCAGACGTACCCGGCGTTGACGCAGTTGGTGACCCTGCGCTGGAGCTGCACCGCGTCCCAGGCGTTGAAGAAGTCCCCGTGGAACGTGTACCCGGGCGCGGTGGTCGTGTTGACCCCGTTCCGGGTGCCGGCCAGGCTCAGCCCGCCCCCGGTGACCGGATACGTGATCAGGAGTTCCATCCGGGGCACGGGCACCGGGTGGCTGGCCGGGCACGTGCCGCCGACGCCGCCGAGCCCCCAGGCCATGTGGTCGTGGTGGTCGGGGCTGTCGAGGCGCACGCCGTCCCAGCAGGTCGGGAAGTCCAGATAGGTCTCCAGTTTCGAGCCGGGCGGGCAGGCCAGGAAGTCCCGGCTGGACTGCGACTGGCCCACGCAGGACCACCGGGCGGCCGGGTTCTGGTCGGGGCTGGTCGCCAGCGCGTTGCCGATCACGACCCGCAGGCCGCGGGGGTACGGCTTCGCGTTCCGCGGGTCCGTGATGCCCTGGTAGTACACGGTCACGTGCTCGGGGGCGACGGCACGGCCGTTCTGGTAGAGGGTCGGCGTCCAGTAGGCGGAGAGGTCGACCGACGGGTCGCAGTTCGTGGTGCCGGCCGCCAGGGAGGCCAGGGTGGAGTGCGCGTCGGTGGAACGGTTCCCGTAGAACTCGTGGATGTGCGAGGCCCCGGGCTGGCCGGGCTTGACGATCGGGTCGTCGCCGGCCCGTCTGGCGCTGGCGCAGTCGGCGCGGAACTCCGAACCGCGCAACGGCACGGCCTGCACGGCCAGGAGCGCGGCCTCCTGTTCGGGGCTGACGGTCCAGGCGTGGGCGGCGTGCGGGTTGGCGGCGGGGCGGCCCGGATCGGCGGCACGGGCCGGATCCCCGTGGGCCCGGTGCCCCGAGGTGGCGGCCGCGGGGGCCGCCTGGGCCGCGACCGGGGTGCGGTGGGCGACCACCCCTGCCGCGACCAGGGTGGCCACGGCCAGGGGGACGGCGAGGAGTTGGCGCGTCTGCATGTTCTTCTCCTGTCTGCCCGCCGAGGGAGGCGGATGAGGGGTGACAGTCGATCGTTGAGAGCGCTCTCATTCATTGATAACGAGGGCGTCACCCCCTTGTCAACACTTGTCGACGCCTGTTCCCGAACGGCACAAAAGAGCGGTTCGGGAACGTTTCAGAGAGCGCTCTCCGTTCCGTTTCAGACCTGTCGCAATCGGAAAGTACAAGTGCCGGGAAGTGCCCGGTGGGCCAGCTTTGCCCCACCCCGTTGACACTGACGACCTTGGGGGTTAGGAAGGTTAGGTAACCTTCCTAACCTTCCCCCCTCAGGAGGTACCCATGCGGTTGTCCCATCGGATCGTCGGCCTGGCGACGGCGGTGACCCTGGTCGCGGGCGCTCCCCTCGTCCTGGCGAGCACCGCGTCCGCGCACCTGTCCACGCCGGCGGTCTCGGCCAACGCCGCGCACGTGGACCTGAACGACCCGCACAAGAAGGACATCGCCATGCAGCTGGTGTCCAGCGCGGAGAACTCCTCGCTGGACTGGAAGTCGCAGTACAAGTACATCGAGGACATCGACGACGGCCGCGGCTACACGGCCGGCATCATCGGGTTCTGTTCCGGCACCGGGGACATGCTCGACCTCGTGGAGCTGTACGCCCAGCGCAAGCCGGGCAACGTGCTCGCCAAGTACCTGCCGGCGCTGCGCAAGGTCAACGGCACCGACTCGCACACGGGGCTCGGGTCGGCCTTCGAGAAGGACTGGGCGACGGCCGCCAAGGACTCGGCGTTCAAGAAGGCCCAGGACGACGAGCGCGACCGGGTGTACTTCAACCCGGCCGTCCAGCAGGCCAAGGCCGACGGCCTGTGGGCCCTGGGCCAGTTCGCCTACTACGACACGATCGTGATGCACGGCAACGGCACCGACCGGGACAGCTTCGGCTCGATCCGGAAGAACGCCCTGAAGAAGGCCAAGCCGCCGTCGCAGGGCGGGGACCAGGTGGCCTACCTCAACGCGTTCCTCGACGCGCGCAAGGTCGCGATGAAGCACGAGGACGCGCACTCCGACACCAGCCGGGTCGACACCGCCCAGCGGGTGTTCCTCAAGGCCGGCAACCTGGACCTGAACCCGCCGCTGAGCTGGAAGGTCTACGGCGACCCGTTCCGCATCGACAGCTGACTCCACCCCCTCCGCGCACGCCGGCCAGGTCGCCCCCGACCCGGCCGGCGTGCCGGCGTCCCGCCCCGGCGCCGGCGCACCGGGCCGGCGGGGCGCACCGGACGCCGCACGCGCCCTGCGGGCTCAGGCTTCCCGCCGGTCGGCCGGCTCCGGCCGGACCAGGCCCGGTCCGGTGGTCAGCAGCGTGGCGGCGAGCACCGCGAGTCCGTACACCGTGATCAGCCACCACGGGAACGCGTCGGAGCCGGCCCCGGACGCCAGCGCGGAGGCGGCCAGGGCCCCGGCGACGGCCACGCCGAGGGACTGGCCGACCTGCCGGCTGGTGGACGCGATCGCGGCGGCCACCCCGGCCTGGGCGCGCGGCATGCCCGACACCGCCGTCTGGGTGACCGGCGGGTTGACCACGGCGAAGCCGAACCCGAACACCGCGTAGGCCCCGATCAGCCAGCCCATCGGGGTCGCGACGGTCACCGGCAGCATCATCAGCCCGCTGACCGCGAAGGCGGCGCCCGCGACGAGCAGCGGCAGCCGCGGCCCCCGGTGGCCGACGAACCGGCCGGACAGCGGGCCGAAGACCAGGACCATCGCGGCCATCGGCAGCACCGCGAGCCCGGCGTGCGCGGCGGACAGGCCCCGGACCTCCTGGAGGTACAGGGTGTTGAGGAACAGGAACCCGCCCAGCGCCGCGAACGAGCTGACCGCGATCAGGGTGGCCCCGGAGAACGGCGCGCTGCGGAAGAACCGGAGTTCCAGCAGCGGGTCGACCCGGCGCGGCTCGTAGTACAGCAGGGCGGCGAGGGCCGCGACGGCCAGTGTGCCGGGGCCGAGGATCAGCGGGGAGGACCAGCCGGCCGCCGGGCCCTCGATGATCGCGAACGTCACCGAGCCGAGCAGGGTGATCACCAGGGCCTGGCCGACCAGGTCGGGCCGGCGGGGCCGGGGCGCGCGGGACTCGGGGACGAACACCGCGGTGAGGACGACCGCCGCGAGCCCGATCGGGATGTTGATCCAGAAGATGGCCCGCCAGCCGACGGTACCGACGAGCAGGCCGCCGACCACCGGGCCGAGCGCCATGCTGATCCCGACCACCCCGGACCACACGCCGATCGCGCGGGCGCGTTCCCGGGGCTCGGTGAACGTGTTCGTGATGATCGACATGGCGACCGGGTTGAGCATCGAACCGCCGACCGCCTGCACGATCCGGGCGGCGACCAGCCAGCCGAGGCCGGGCGCGAGGCCGCACAGGAACGAGCCGCCGGTGAAGAGCACCAGACCGACCTGGAAGGTACGCCGCCGGCCGAGCCGGTCCGCCGTCGAGCCGGACAGGATCAGCAGACTGGCGAGCACCACGATGTACGCGTCGATGGTCCACTGCAGGTCCGCGACCGAGGCGTCGAACTCGCGCCGGATGGACGGCAGCGCGACGTTGACGATGGTGTTGTCGAGGCCCACGATCAGCAGGCTCATGCAGCAGACCGCCAGGATCGGCCCCCGCCGCCGGTCGGACAACGGACCTCCCCGACGTGGTGCCGGCCGGGCTGGGAAGGCCAGCCCGGCCGGGTGGTGCCGCACGGCCCCGAGGAGGCCGCGTCGGGTCGCGGCTACGTGTGCGCCGCCGAGTTCCCCGCCAGTTTAGTGCTGGCCAGGTCGTGCGCGAGGATCGCCGTCTCCACCGCCGCGACGCTCGACGAGGAGGTCACGCCGGGCAGCGTGGCGACGTCGAGGGCGTAGAGCGTGAACTCGTATTTGTGGGTACTGCTGCCCGGGCAGGGCCCGAAGAACTGCAGGGCCTTGTTCCCGGTACTCATCCCCTTCTGTTTCGCGGGCGCCTGGCCGGGCACGTCGTAGCCGAGGCCGAGCCCCTCGGGCAGCGAGCTCCTGGTCGGCGCCAGGTCCCAGATCACCCAGTGTTTGCCGCTGTTGGCCGTGTCGACGAAGGTGATCGCGTAGCTCTTCGCCCCCGCGGCCGCCCCCCACGCCAACGGTGGCGAGATGTCGTTGCCGGCCACCCCGTCCTGCTGACAGGTGTACTTCGTCGGGATGTTCCCGTTGTTGGCGTACGCGGTGCTGGTGAGCGCGAACGGCGCCGTCCCGCCCGCGAACGACAGCCGGACGATGGAGTTGTCCAGCACGGTCGGCGTGCCGCCGTTCTTGTCGTTGTTCGTGGAGGTCAGCCACAGCCCGCCGTCGGGGGTCTTGACGACGGTGCGCACCCGGCCCCACCGGCCGTTGAAGAACGCGCGCGGGGTGTCCGTGGTGTTCCCGGTGATCTTCATGACCCACAGCCGCCCGCCCCGGACGGCCGCCATGTAGATCCAGTCGTTGACGATCTCCAGGCCGCTGGGCGAGGCCGAGGCGACGTCCCACTGCCGGACCGGGTTCACGTACGCGGTGTTGGAACACGAGCCCTCGCAGTTGGGCCAGCCGTAGTTCTTGCCGGACTGGATCAGGTTCAGCTCGTCCCAGGTGCCGTCGCCGAACTCCGAGGCCCACAGCCGGCCCATCGAGTCCCAGGCCAGGCCCTGCGGGTTGCGGTGCCCGTAGCTGTAGATCCGGGTGCCGAACGGGTTGCCCGGTGCCGGCGCGCCGGTGGTGGTCACCCGGAGGATCTTGCCGTTGAGGGAGTTGAGGTTCTGGGCCCGCTGGCCGTCCTGCGCGTCGCCCACCGTGATGTACAGGTACCCGTCGGGGCCGAACTTGAGCCGGCCGCCATTGTGGAACTTGGACTTGGAGATCCCGGTGACCAGCGGCTCCCGGGCCCCGATCGCCCCGTTCTCGTACCTGAACCGGGCGACCCGGTTGTCGGAGGAGGAGGTGTAGTACACGTAGACGTAGTGGTCCGTGGCGAAGGTCGGCGACACGGCCAGCCCGAGCAGCCCGCCCTCACCGACCGTGGTGACCGCCTCGGTGACCTTGCCGACGACCGTCTTCTGCCCGGCGAGGGTCACCCGGACGATCTCGAACCGGTCCCGCTCGGCGACCAGCGCCGACCCGTCGGGCAGGAAGCCGATCCCCCACGGCAGGTCGAGCTTCGTGACGTCCTTGTCGTAGACGGGGTCCCCGCCGCCGGCCGCGCCCGTGGTCTTCACCGACAGGCCCGCGCTGCGCGCCGAGACGTTGTTGTTGGCGTCGAACGCCTCCACCGCGAACGAGTACGTGGTGTTGGCGGTCAGCCCGTCGGCCGTGGCCGTCAGGTCGGGCACCGTGGCGAACCTCGTGCCGTCCCGGTAGACGTGGTACCCGGTCACGCCCACGTTGTCCGTGGACGGGTTCCAGGCCAGGGTGACGCTGGTTGAGCCGACGTTGGTGGAGCGCAGCCCGGTCGGGGTGGTCGGCGGCTGCGGGTCGTCGCTCGGCGGGGTGGTGATGTCGACGTTGTTGCTGCCCACCGAGCCGTTCCCGGCCCCGTCGCGCGCCTGCACGCTCAGCACGTACCGCGTGTTGGGGGTCAGGTTCTTCAGGATCACCGAGGTGATGTTGCCGCCGACGGTCTGCAGGACGTTGCCGCCGTTGTAGACCTCGTACATCGCCACGCCGACGTTGTCGGTGGACGCGTCCCAGGCGAGTTCCACCTGGGTCGGCTGGACCTCGCCCACCACGCGGGCGTTGCCCGGGGCGGTGGGGGGCTGGGTGTCGCTGGGTGCCGCGACGCTGATCCGGTCCAGGTTCGGCCCGCCGACGGCGCTGGTCGCGGTGGCCCGGATCGTGTTGGCGCCCGCGACGAGGGTGGCGGTGACCGTCTTCTCGGCCCAGGTGTCCCAGTTCGTGGTGGAGGGGAAGGACACGGCCGGGGCGACGACCGTGCCGTTCACCGCGATGTCCAGCGGCCGGTCGACCGTGGTGCCGTTGGCGTAGCGCAGCCGCACGGCGTACGTGCCGGCGGTCGCCGAGTTCACCGTGAACTCGACGTGGCCGCCGACCACGTTGTCGTAGTTGACGAAGCCGGTACCCGTGTAGCCGGTGTGGTTCGCCTCGACCACGCCCAGCGAGATGGCCGCGTTCTCGGCCTGGTAGTCGGTGGCCGGCGCGGCGGCGACGTCCACGTCGAGGTAGTCCAGGTTGGGACCGCCCGTCGCGGTGGTGCCGGTGAGCCGGATCTTGTTGGTACCGGCGAGGACGGGCGCCGTGATGGTCCTCGTCGCCCAGGTGTCCCAGTTCGCGGTGGCCGGGAACGACGCGCCCGCCGCGACCACGGTGCCGTTCACCGCCACGTCGGCGGGCCGGTCGGCGGCGGTCCCGTTGGCGTACCGGACGCCGAGGGTGGCCGTGCCCGCCGACGGGGCGGACACCGTGAACTCGACGTAGCTGCCGGCCACGTTGGTGGAGTCGGCGAAGCCGGTACCGGAGTAGCCGGTGTGGTTGGTGGCCACCACGCCCTGGACGATCGTGGCGTTCTCGGCCTCGTAGCGGGTGGCAGCGGCGGCGGCGCTACCGGCGGGGAGTATGGCCGCGACCAGCAGCGCCGAGCCGAACGTGGGCAGGAGACGCAGAAGGGGTCTGGACTTCACGACGCACCTCACATTAGATAGATAACCTTCCTTACCTGGAGTGCGCCGCGATCAGACCACCGGGGAGGGAACCGTGTCAACGGCACAGTCCGCCCAGCGGGATTGTGTTTCGCCGCAGGTCACCGGCGCGCCCGACCCGTACCCGGGAAAGGGGTTCCGGTCTAGCGCACGCCCTCCTTGCGCAGCTTCGCCCCGAGCGCCCGGGTGTGCCGCACGACGGCCTCGATCACCTTGTCCACCTCGGGCTGCGGCAGGTCCGCCGGCATCGAGCAGCTGATCGCGTCGCTGGCCGGGATGCGGTAGTCCACGGTGCAGGCCACGCAGGCCACCCCGGGGGTGCCCTGTTCGCGCTCGAAGGCCCAGCCCCGGCCCCGGACCGCGTCGAGCTCGGCGACCAGGGTCGGCACGTCCGTGATGCTCCCGTCGGTGAACGCGGGCAGCGGGCCGCTGAGCATCGCCACCACCTCGTCGTCGGTGAGCCCGGCGAGCAGCGCCTGGCCGAGGGCGGTGAGGTGCGCGGGCAGCCGGCGGCCGACCCGGGAGATGACCCGGACCGCCTCGCGGGACTCGCGGCTGGCCAGGTAGAGCACGTGGCCCTCGTCGCGCCGGGCGAAGTGCACGGTGTGCCCGACCTCGGCGCGCAGGTCCTCCAGGGCCTCCAGGGCGAAGGACAGCGCCGGGTCCTTGTCCAGGTAGGCGGTGCCGGTGAGCAGGGCGTGCGGGCCGATCCCGTAGGCCGAGCGGGACTCGTCCGCCTCGATCCACTTCAGCTCGGCGAGGGTGCGGATCAGCGCGTGCAGGCTGCTGCGCGGGTAGCCGACGAGTTTCTGCAACTCGGACAGCGTCAGGCGCTCGGGGGAGGCCGCCAGGGCCTCCAGGATCCGGACGGTCCGCTCGGCGGACTTGACCAACGAGGACTCCATCGTCCACCCCATCTACGCGCGTGTATTGACCGCCACTATAGCGAACGATAACTTCATCTCACATGGTGTGCAGCATGCTGGCTGCCGTCCACATATATGAACCGGAGTTCCGCGATGCTTCCAGACGGCCTGCTGTCGTTCCCGCTGACCCCGTTCACCGCCGACGACCGGCTCGACCTCGCGGCCTACCGCGAGCATCTCGACCAGCAGCTCGCCGGGGGTCCGGGGGCACTGTTCGTCGCCTGCGGGACGGGCGAGTTCGGGGCGCTGTCCCCGGGCGAGTACCGGGAGGTGGTCGGCGCGGCGGTGGCGACCGTCGCCGGCCGGGTGCCCGTGTACGCCGGCGCGGGCGGCGGCCCCGCGGTCGCCCGCGAGTTCGCGGTGGCCGCCGCCGAGTCCGGGGCCGACGGGCTCCTGCTGCTCCCGCCCTACCTGGTCACGAGCCCGCCGGCCGGCTACCTGCGGTACGTCGAGCACGTGGCGGAGGGCACCGACCTGCCCCTGATCGTGTACCAGCGGGCCAACGCGCGGCTGTCCCCCGCCACGGCCGTCGCCCTGCTCGACCTGCCCACCGTCGTCGGCATCAAGGACGGGATCGGCGACGTCGACGCCTTCCTGCGGATCGTCACCGCGGTCCGGGCCAGCGGGCACCCGCGCGCCGACGCGTTCGGCTTCCTCAACGGGCTGCCGACGGCGGAACTGTCCGCCCAGGCGTACCGGGCGATCGGGGTGCCCAGCTACTCCTCGGCCGCGTACTGCTTCGCGCCCCGGATCGCGCTGGCCTTCCACGCGGCCGTGCACGCCGACGACACCGCCACCGCCCAGCGGCTGATAGCTGAGTTCTACGGCCCGTTCGCGGAGCTGCGCGACGAGGTGCCCGGGTACGCGGTGTCCCTCGTCAAGGCCGGGGCCAGACTGGGGGGACTCGACCTCGGCGGGGTGCGCCCGCCCCTGCTGGACCCGACGGACGCGCACCTCGCGCGCCTGGCGGAGATCATCGACAACGGACACAAGGCGGTCTCGTGATGCGCGTCGACAGTGTGCTCGTCACCCCGGTGGCGTTCCCCGACCCCCCGCTGCTCAACGCGGCCGGCGTGCACCAGCCGTGGGCGCTGCGCGCGATCGTCGAGGTCCGGACCGACACCGGACTGACCGGCCTCGGCGAGACGTACGGCGACGCCGCGCACCTCGACCTCCTCAACCGGGTCGCGCCGACCCTGACCGGGCTCGACCCGTTCGACCTCAACGACCTCGACCGCCGGGTCGCCGCCGTCACCCGGGGCGTGGACAGCCCCGACATGCACGGCCTGACCGGCGGGTCCAGCGGGGAGAAGACCCGGGCCCGGGTGTTCGCCGCCTTCGAGGTCGCCTGCTGGGACCTCCAGGGCCGCGCCGTGGGCCGGCCGGTGCACGCGCTGCTCGGCGGCAAGGTCCGCGACGCGGTGCCGTACAGCGCGTACCTGTTCTACAAGTGGGCCGGGCACCCCGGGGCCGGGCCCGACCAGTGGGGCGCGGCGCTGGATCCCGAGGGCATCGTCGAGCAGGCCCGGCGCATGATCGACGAGTACGGCTTCGGGTCCATCAAGCTCAAGGGCGGCGTCTTCCCGCCCGAGGAGGAGATCGCGGCCGTCCGGGCGCTGCACGCCGCGTTCCCCGGGCTGCCGCTGCGGCTGGACCCCAACGCCGCGTGGACCCCGGCGACCGCGATCCGGGTGGCGAAGGAGACCGAGGGGCTGTTGCAGTACCTCGAGGACCCGACGCCCGGGATCGCCGGCATGGCCGAGGTCGCCGCCGCCACGTCGATGCCGCTGGCCACGAACATGTGCGTCGTGGCCGTCGAACACCTCGAACCGGCCGTCCGGCAGCGCGCCGTCGGCGTGGTCCTCGCCGACCACCACTTCTGGGGCGGGCTGCGCGGCTCCCGGGACCTGGTCGCCGTGTGCGACGCGTTCGGGCTCGGGCTGTCGATGCACTCCAACTCCCACCTGGGCATCTCCCTGGCCGCGATGACGCACCTGGCGGCGGCCACCCCGACCCTGACCTACGCCTGCGACACGCACACCCCCTGGCAGGGCGGCGTGGACGTGGTGGCCGAACCGCTGCCGTTCGTGGCCGGCGCCGTGGTGGTGTCCGACTCCCCCGGGCTCGGCGTCGAACTCGACCAGGCGGCACTGGCCCGGATGCACGCCGACTACCTGGCCTGCGGCATCCGGTCCCGGGACGACCTGGGATACATGAAGAGCATCGACCCGGGGTACGAGAACCGGCGGCCCCGGTGGTGACGACGGTGGCCGGGCACGCCTACCCCTGGGACGTGCTCGGCGACCCCGCGTTCCCGGAGCGCGCCGCCGGCCTCGGGGTGCGGTCGGTGACCCTGGCGGCGGCGTACCACTCGTGCCGGGCCGCCACGCCCCTGCACCCCGCCCGGCAGGTCGTCGACGCCTCGTACGCGGCCCTGTACCGGCCCGTGCGGCCCGAGGCGTGGACCGGGCGCCTGGTGCCCCGCACCCCCGGCTGGATGGCGGAGAGCGACCCGTTCGGGGAGGCTGCGGGGATCCTGCGCGCCGCCGGGCTGCCCGTGACCGCCTGGGTGGTGCTCACCCACAACACCCGGCTCGGTACGGCGCACCCGGACGTGGCCGTCGTCAACTGCTTCGGCGAGCGCTACCCCTACGCGCTGTGCCCGCAGTGGGCCGAGGTGCGCGGGTACGCGGCGACCCTCGCGGCGGAGGCGTGCCGGGACGTACCCCTCGACGGGGTTTCGCTCGAAGCCTGTGGGCAGCTCGGGATCACGCACCTGTCGCACCACGAGAAGACCGACGGGGCCTGGTCGCCGGCGAGCGCGCGGCTGCTGTCGGTGTGCTGCTGCGGCGCGTGCCGGCGGGCCTGGCGGGACCGGGGCCTCGACGACCACCGGCTGGTCGCGGACCTGCGGGCCGTGGTGCGCGCCCTGTCCGGGTCCACCGGGATCGACGCGCCCGTCGCGGACCTGATCGGGGCGGAGGAGGCCTGGGGGGTACTGGCGACCCGGCACTCCGCCGCGGCCGCCCTCCGGGAGGAGGTCCTGGCGGGGTTGCCGGCGGGCGTCCCGGTGACCCTGCACGCGTCGCCGGACCCGTGGGCGACCGGCCCGTCCCCCGGCCTGCCCCTGCCGGACACCGGCGCGGTCCCGTTGCCCGGGGTGGCCGGCGTGCTCGTGCCCGCGTGGCCCGTGGCGTCGGCGACCGCTGCCGGGATCGGTGCCATGCGGGCGGCGGTGGGCCCCGGGGTGGACGTGGGGGCCTATGTGACCGTGCTGGCGCCGACCGCGGTGGACGACGTGCCCACGCACGCCCGTCGGCTCCGGGCCGCCGGTGCCGACGGCCTGCACCTGTACCACCTGGGACTGGCCCCCTCGGACCGGCACAAGGGCCTCACCCGCGCGATCGAGGCCTTCGAGGCCCCTTAGGGCGCGGAGGTGGGCGGGCGGGACCCCTCAGCCCCGGCCCGCCCTGTCCTCGCCCGCGCGGGCGGCGGGGGCGCGGCTACAGACCCGCCGTGTGGACGTCCCCGTCCGCGACCGTCACCTCGCGGGCGCTGGACGCCCCGGTCGCCAGGATCCGGACCGGGTCCCGGAAGCCCGCCACCAGGTCGATCCGCTGGATCTCCCTGGGTGTGCGGATCGTCGTCTCCGCCGTCCACGTCCGCCCCGAGGCGAGCAGGAAGGTGTGGATGTCGGGCTGGCCGAGGCGGGTGCAGTACACCCGCCAGGTGTTCGGGCCCACCCGCTCCATCTCGCGGGCGCGCAGGCCGGTGGCCACCTCGCGGGTCGACCAGGCGCTGCCCGTCCACACGGAGGCCATCACGTGCGGGACGGCCGCGTCGTCGTAGGCGAACCAGACGAGGAACGGCTTCCCGTCGTCGAGCCAGCCGGTGAGCTGGATGTAGTCGGGGGACTTCATCCCGGCCGGGCGGACCAGGGCCGTGCTCGCGACCAGGCAGGGACCGTCCTGGTCGGGGTCGCCGATCTGGGTACCGAGGTCCTTGCCGGCCGCGCTGCGGAACCGCAACGTGCCCGGATCGAACGTCGCGTGGTGGATGTCCTTGTGGTAGTAGTCGTGCACGTTCTGGGTGGGGCCGCCGCCGGCCTTCGTCCACACCAGGTGCACCCGGTCGCGGGCCGGATCGTGGCGGAGCTGGCCGACGTACTCCTCGTTGAGGTGGTCCGCGCGGGTCGTCGAGCCGATCGCGTACGGGTGCCCGGTGAGCTGCGCCGAGGATTTCCAGGTCCGGCCGTGGTCGGTGGAGCGCACGTACAGCATGGGCCGGGTGTCGGTCGGGGCCGACGGGTCGACCTCCTGGCTGGTCTCGCGGTAGAAGACGAACAGGTGGCCGCACGGGGTGCGGAACGGCATCGGATAGCTCGCGGCGGGGGCGATGTTCGCCACGGTCCACGTGCCTGCGGTCGAGTGCGGCCGGGGCGCGCGGGCCACGACGAGGGCCTGGTTGTGCATGCCGACGAAGAGCAGCAGGTGGCCGTCGGCGGCGAGGACGAGCGTCGGGTAGTTGTGCGAGTCGCCGCCGCCGTCGAGGACCTTCTGCTTCGCCGACCAGACGCGGGTGTCGTGGTCGTAGGACTGGACGTAGCTGTCCTCGTTGAGGCCGCCCCAGGAGATGAAGGTGGTGTTGGCCACCGGGTCGTGGACGGCGCCGGCGACGGGGCGGCGGTCGGTCCGGGCGGCCACCCGGGTGGCGGTGGTCATCAGGGTGAAGGCGGGTGCGGCGGCGGATCCGGGCGCGGCACCGGGTCCGGGCGCGTCGGCGCCGGCCGGCGGCCCGGCGGCACCCGGGCCCGCCGACGCGACCCCGCCCGTCAACGCCGCCCCCAGCACTCCCCCGGTGACGACCCCGGCCGCGCGCAACACTTCTCGTCTGTCCATTCGAGACACTCCTAACCTTTGATCGCGCCGCTGGTCAGTCCCCGCATGAACTGGCGCTGGAAAGCGAGGAACGCCAACACGGAGGGCAGCAGTGCCAGCAGCGCGGCGGCGAGCAGGACGCCGATCCCGACCTCCTCGTCGGAGCGCAGGGTGCGCAACGCGATCGGCAGCGTGTACTGACCGGGCTCGGTGGCCACGATCAGCGGCAACAGGTACTGGTCCCAGATCATCGTGAAGCCGAACACGCCGATCACGCCGAGCGCGGGCCGGCACATCGGCAGGATGATCGAGAAGAAGGTGCGCAGTTCGCCGGCCCCGTCGATCCGGGCCGCCTCCTCCAGCTCGATCGGCACGTCCTTCATGAACTCCGTCATCACCAGGATCGAGAAGCCCCACGCGCCGACGGGCAGGATCATGCCGGCGTAGGTACCGATCAGATTGGTGTGGAAGGGCGGGATGTCCGCGAGGACCACCGACAGCGGGACGATGATCACCTCCTCGGGGAGCATCATGGTCGCGAGGATGACGATCAGCACGACCGCCATGCCGCGGAACTTCTTCCGGGCCAGCGAGTAGGCCGCGAACACGCTGACCAGCATCTGGAGCAGCAGGCCGAAGCCGACCACGACGAAGGAGTTGAGCAGGTAGAGGTAGACGTTCTTGCGGCCGGCCTCGACGAAGTTGTCCAGGGTGAAGCCGTTCGGGATCAGGGAGAAGCCGGTCGGGTCGATCACCCGGCTGAACGCGCCGACCAGGAGCGCGACGAGCGGGCCGGCGAAGACCACGACCATCATCGTGTACAGCAGGAGCTTGGCCGCCCATGCTCCCGGGCCGCGCCGGGACTCCAACCCGAGCGCACTGTCGAAACGGTCACTCATGACAGCACCTCACAACGGGTGGAAGAGCGGTGGTCATCGGGAGTCCTTCCGGCGGAACAGTTGCACGCCCACGGTCAGCACCAGGGTCGCCGCGAACAGCACGATCGAGCCGGCCGCCGCGACGCCGAGCTCGCCGCGTTGCAGGCCCAGCTTGTAGATGAGGGTCATCAGGACCTCGCTGGATCCGTTGGGCGCGCCGTTGGTGAGCGTGAACACCTCGGTGAACACCCGCAGGCCCCGGATCGCGGCGAGCGTGAACAGGATGCCGAACACGGGCCGCAGCGCGGGGATGGTGATGTGCCGGAGGCGGCGCCAGGGGGTGGCCCCGTCGACGGCGGCGGCCTCGTACAGGCTGCGGTCCACGCCGGCCAGCCCGGCCAGGATGATCATCATGTCGTACGGGGCGCCGCGCCAGATCCCCATCGCCATGATGGACACCAGCGAACTGTTCTCGCTGGCCAGGTACGGCTGCGGCGCGATCCCGACCCAGCCGGCGATCGTGTTGATCAGTCCGGAGTCGCCGGGGTAGTACATGATCCGCCAGACCTCGGCGACGGCGGCCATGGTGGTGACCACGGGCAGGAACGCGGCGGTGCGCACCAGCCACAGGTGCCGGGCCTTGCCCTCGACGAGCAGGGCGAGCACGAACCCGATGATCAGCGAGCCGACCGTGGTGCCGGCGGCCAGGGCCACGGTGTGCCACAGGGCGCTGGTGAACGCCCGGTCGGACAGGATCGTGCTGTAGTTGTCGACGCCGACGTAGCGGTCGCCGAGGTAGGTGCGGACCTCGTAGAAGCTCATCCGCAGGCCCTGGGCCATGGGGATGAACTTGAAGTACAGGAACAGCACCAGGGCCGGGGCGAGGAACAGCCAGGCGACGAGGGTGCCGCGGCGCCGGCGGGGGGGGGGGGGGGGGGGCCGGGGGGGGGGG
>NZ_JAQZSH010000042.1:0-378298 GCF_053902585.1 Longispora urticae | reverse complement strand
CGGGACGACGCGGCACGTGCCGCGTCGTCCCGGCCCCGGCGCCGCGCTATTCCGCGTAGGGCTGGTCCGTGCCCTGGTCGCTGTAGCCGAGGCTCCAGATGTAGCCGTCCGGGTCGGCGAAGGAGCCGCCGTAGCCGCCCCACGGCAGGGCGCCGGCGGGCTGGAGGATCGTGGCGCCGGCCTGCTGGGCCTCCGCCATGATCTCGTCGACCCGCGCCTCGGTGCGCACGACGTACGTCAGGACCAGCCCGCTGAAGCCGCTGCCCTCGGGGCTCGTGCCGACCTGGCCGGCCAGGCCCTCGCGGCTGTAGAAGCCGACCGGCGAGGCGCCGTCGGAGGCGAAGAACACCGAGATGCCGTAGTCCTTCTCGATCTTCCAGCCGAGCCCCTCGGTGTAGAACTGCTTGGCCCGGTCCATGTCCCGGACGCCGAGGAGAATTGAGCTGACGTGCGCTTTCATGGACTGCTCCTTGGCTACGCGCGAGTCGTATTTGATCTTGACACTAACGGTACCGACGCGTGCCCTGCAAGATCCATCGCGGACGAGCCACCCTCGGCCGCACACCCGAACGGGCGCGGCCGCCCGCGCCCCACGAACGCCGCCGACCACCCGACCCACCAGGCACCCCAGTGCCTCCGCCCCAGGCCACGCCCCACCGTAACCATCAAAGCTCTCGGTTCTTGATCTAACACGAAGTGGCCCGCCGAGGACGGCGCTGGCAAACGAAAGAAGCACCCGCCAGGGCAGAGCCCTGCGGGTGCTTCCTTCGTGCAGTCCAGCGTCGTTCTCAGCGGGTCCAAACGGCCTAGGCGCCGGCGGCGGACTTGAGCTCGGCGACCCGGTCGGTGCGCTCCCAGGTCAGGTCCGGCAGCTCGCGGCCGAAGTGGCCGTAGGCGGCGGTCTGCTGGTAGATCGGGCGGAGCAGGTCCAGGTCGCGGATGATCGCGGCCGGACGCAGGTCGAAGACCTCCTGGACGGCCTTCTCGATCCGCTCGACCGGGACGACCTCGGTGCCGAAGGTCTCGACGAAGAGGCTGACCGGGTGGGCCTTGCCGATCGCGTAGGCGACCTGGACCTCGCAGCGCTCGGCCAGGCCGGCGGCGACGACGTTCTTGGCGACCCAGCGGGTGGCGTAGGCGGCGGAGCGGTCGACCTTGGACGGGTCCTTGCCGGAGAAGGCGCCGCCACCGTGCCGGGCGTAGCCGCCGTAGGTGTCCACGATGATCTTGCGGCCGGTGAGGCCGGCGTCGCCCATCGGGCCACCGATCTCGAAGCGGCCGGTCGGGTTGACCAGGAGGCGGTACCCGTCGGTCTCCAGGCCCAGGGCCTCGATCTCCGGCGCGATGACGTGCTCGCGGATGTCCGGGGTGAGCAGCGACTCGAGCGAGATGTCCGGGGCGTGCTGCGAGGAGACGACCACGGTGTTCAGCCGGACGGGGCGCAGGCCCTCGTACTCGACGGTGACCTGGGTCTTGCCGTCCGGGCGCAGGTACGGCACGGTGCCGTCCTTGCGGACCGCGGCGAGGCGGCGGGCGAGCCGGTGCGCGAGGGCGATCGGCAGCGGCATCAGCTCGGGGGTCTCCGAGCAGGCGAAGCCGAACATCATGCCCTGGTCGCCGGCGCCCTGGAGGTCGAGCGCGTCGCCGGACTCGCCGGACCGGTTCTCGATGGCGGTGTCGACACCCTGCGCGATGTCCGGCGACTGCGCGCCGATCGCGATGTTGACCCCGCAGGAGGCCCCGTCGAAGCCCTTCTTCGACGAGTCGTAGCCGATCCGCAGGATGGTCTCACGCACGATGGACGGGATGTCCGCGTACGCCGAGGTGGTGACCTCGCCGGCCACGTGCACCTGTCCGGTGGTGATCAGCGTCTCGACCGCGACCCGGCTCTTCGGGTCCTGGGCGAGCAGCGCGTCGAGGATGCCATCGCTGATCTGGTCAGCGATCTTGTCCGGGTGACCTTCGGTCACAGACTCGGACGTGAACAGACGGCGTGCCACAGCTCTCCTAGCGGGGTTTGTTGGGTTTGGGGAAGTCTAGCTCCGTGCGCTGACCGTGGCCTAGCAGCCTCGTCAGACCTGAATCTGTAATCCCTACCACAGCGGTAGGACAATATCCCACACCGCGTCGGCGATGTCCTCTTTCGGCGCCGCCGACATGGTCGTCTCTTTTCCGTCCCGTGTGAGCACCGTGACCGCGTTGTCGTCGGTGCCGAAGGCCTTTCCGTTTCCGACCTCGTTCACGACGATGAGGTCGGCGTTCTTGCGGGTCAACTTGCCGCGCGCGTTGCGCACGAAGTCCTGTGTCTCCGCCGCGAAAGCGACGAGTAGGCGACCGGGCCGGCGGTCGGCACCCAACTCCGCGGCGATGTCGGGATTATTCGTCAGTTCGATGACGGGCGCTATCCCGTCGACGGTCTTCTTGATTTTCTGTTCCGCGTATTTCGTCGGTCTGAAGTCGGCGGGCGCGGCCGCCATGACGACGACATCGGCGTCCTCCGCGTGTTCCAGCACCGCGGTGCGGAGTTCGGCGGTGGAGCCGACCCGGACCACGTCCACCCCGGCAGGGTCGGGCAGGGAGACGTTGGCGCTGATCAGGGTGACCCGCGCCCCCCGGGCCACGGCCGTGCGCGCGAACGCGTAACCCTGCTTGCCGCTGGAGATGTTGCCCAGGTAGCGGACCGGGTCGAGGTGCTCGCGGGTGCCGCCGGCCGTGACGAGGACGTGCCGACCCGCCAGGTCCGTGGCGACCCGGCCCCGCAGCAGCCGCAGGGCCACCGCGAACAGCTCGGTCAGGTCGGGCAGCCGGCCCTTGCCGGTGTCGGAGCCGGTCAGCCGGCCGACGGCGGGCTCGACGACGACCGCGCCCCGGGCCCGCAGGGTGGCCACGTTGGCGACGGTGGCCGGGTGCTCCCACATCTCGGTGTGCATCGCCGGGGCGAACATCACCGGACAGCCGACGGTGAGCAGGGTGTTGGTGAGCAGGTCGTCGGCGAGGCCGTGCGCGGCCTTCGCCAGGAGGTCCGCCGTCGCCGGGGCCACGATCAGCAGGTCGGCCTCGCGGCCGATCCGGACGTGCGGCACCTCGTGCACGTCGTGGAACGGGTCGGCACTGACGGGCTGGTGCGACAGCGCCGCCCAGGTGGGCGCGCCGACGAACTCCAGGGCGGCGGCGGTGGGCACGACCCGGACGGAGTGGCCCGCCTCGGTCAGCAGGCGCAGCAGCTCGCACGCCTTGTAGGCGGCGATACCGCCGGCGACACCGAGGACGATCCGCACCCGTGCACCTCCTGGAAAGAAAATGACGAACCCCGTGACCCTATTGGATCACGGGGTTGAGCATCGCAGGCGCCGCCGCGAGGCGGCATCCCGCGATCGCGGGGGTCTCAGCCCTCGGTCGGCTCGGCGGTCAGCAGGCCGGCGTTGATCTCCCGGAGGGCGATCGACAGCGACTTCTCCTGCGGGGTGGTCTCGACCAGCGGGCCCACGTACTCCAGCAGGCCCTCGCCCAGCTGGCTGTAGTACGCGTTGATCTGGCGGGCGCGCTTGGCGCCGAAGATCACCAGGGCGTACTTCGACTGGGTCTTGTCGAGCAGCTCGTCGATCGGCGGGTTGGTGATGCCTACGGGGTTCGCAACGGTTCCAGACAAAGCGGATCAACCTCTGGATCGACGGTGACTCACGGGAGTCTTGGATGAGGAATCGAGCAATTGTATCAACTCGGCCGCGGCCTTCTCGACGGAGTCGTTGACGACCGTCACGTCGAACTCGGCCTCGGAGGCCAGTTCCTCGCGGGCGTGCTCCAGGCGGTGCGCGATCGTCGCCGCGTCGTCGGTGCCCCGGCCCCGCAGGCGGCGCTCCAGCTCGTCCCAGCTCGGTGGGGCGAGGAACACCAGCAGCGCCTCCGGCATCGTCAACTTGACCTGCCGGGCGCCCTGGAGATCGATCTTGAGGAGGACGGGTACGCCCTCGGCCAACCGGGCGAGCACCTGCTTGCGCGGGGTCCCGTACCGGTTGCCGGCGAACTCCGCCCACTCGAGCAGCTGCCCCGTTTCGAGCAGCCGGTCGAACTCGGCGTTGTCGACGAAGAAATAGTGATCTCCGTCGACCTCGTACGCGCGCCGCGGCCGGGTGGTCACCGAAACCGACAGCCAGAACTCATGCGGGTGGCTCCGGACCCACTCGATCACGCTGTCCTTGCCGACCCCGGAGGGGCCGGAAAGGACCAGCAGTCGAGCGTCACTCCACCCGGCCGGACGTGCGTCTTCGTCAAAGCTCACTAGGTGTTTCTAGCAACCGCTCACTTGCCGGCTGCGGGGAACTCCCCCAGAAGTGCTTTGCGCTGCTGCTCGCCGAGGCCCCGCAGGCGGCGGGAGTCGGCGATCTTCAGGCGCTCCATGATGGCGGTGGCGCGGATCTTGCCGATGCCGGGCAGTGCTTCGAGCACCGCCGACACCTTGAGCTTGCCGACGACGTCGTCGGCGTCAGCGAGCTCGATGACCTCACCGAGGGTCTTCTCGCCGCGCTTGAGCTTGTCCTTCAGCTCAGCGCGTGCCTTACGGACTACGGCGGCCTTCTCCAGCGCGGCGGCGCGCTGCTCGGGGGTGAGCGTGGGGAGCGACACCAGGTCTCCTTTGGTCGAGGAACAGGCGAAAGGTGGTTCCAGCGCTGGAAACCTAGTGGCCAAAGGCCCATTCCGGCAACGTAGCCATGCGTGATCAGTTAAGTACGGAGAGATATTCTGGAGGAATTTCGGGGCAAACCGTACTTATCGGGCGTAAATTTTTGGTCGTTTCTCTTCGGTCACAGGGCGGCGCGGCAGGCCTCGAGGGCCCGGTCGGCGGCGTCGCGCAGGCCCGTCACGCTGGGTCCATGGCTCAACACCTCGCGGGAGTACGAGGGCACGACGCCCGCCGTTGCCGCGCCGAAAATGCGCCGAAGATCCTCGGGACGGCCACCCTGGGTACCGAGCCCCGGGACGAGAATTGGACCGTTAAGTCCGGAAATATCGTGTGCAGTCTCCCCGATTGTCGCGCCGACGACGACTCCGAACGAACCGAGCGGTACCGCACCGGCATTGAGCTCGGCCACTGCGTCCACCATCGTCTGGGCCACGGTGACCCCCTCGGTGGTGATCGCGTGCTGGACCTGCGGACCCTCCGGGTTCGAGGTCAGGGCCAGCACGAACACGCCCCCACCATGGGCGGCCGCAGTGTCAATTATCGGACTCAACGAGCCGAACCCCAGGTAAGGGCTTACCGTCACGGCGTCCACGGCCAGCGGACTACCGGGTTCCAGGTACGCCTTCGCGTACGCGGCCATGGTCGAACCGATGTCGCCCCGCTTGACATCGAGGATCACCAGTGCCCCGGCCGCGCGCGCGTCCCGGACGACGCTCTCCAGGACCGCGATCCCCCGCGCGCCGTGCCGCTCGAAGAACGCCGACTGGGGCTTGAGGGCCGCGACCCGGCCCGCGAGGGCCTCCACGACCGTCCTGCTGAACTTCTCGAGGCCCACCAGGTCGTCGTCGAGGCCCCAGTGGGCCAGGAGCTGGCTGTGCGGGTCGATGCCGACGCACAGCGGGCCGCGCTCGTCGAGGGCGGCGTGCAGCCGGGTACCGAAGGACTCCATGCGTGTCTCCTAGACGTGGTCGGTGCCGGGCGGGCCCCGCGGCCCGCGCCGGTCAGGAGGTCGGGCGGGTGGCCACTGCCCTGTTGATCGCGCGGACCAGGGGCGGGCCGTGGTAGATGAAGCCGGTGTATAGCTGTAGCAGGCTCGCGCCCGCGTCGAGCATCCGCAGCGCGTCGTCCGGGCTGCCGAGGCCGCCGACGCCGATGATCGGCAGCGTGCCGCCGGTCTCCTTCGCGACGAGGGCGACCACCTCGCGGGCCCGCTCGGTCAGCGGTCGGCCGGACAGCCCGCCGGCCTCGGCGCCGAGTGCCTGGTCGGACGGGGCGAGGCCGCCGCGGCCCAGCGTGGTGTTGGTCGCGATCAGGCCCGCGACGCCGTGTTCGGCGCACACCTCGAGCAGCTCGCCGATCGCGTGGTCGGTGAGGTCCGGGGCGATCTTCACCAGGATCGGCTTGTCCCCGCGCAGGGCCTTGAGGATGTCGCCCAGGGCGGCTTTGTCCTGGAGTGCGCGCAGGCCAGGGGTGTTGGGCGAGCTCACGTTGACCGCGAAGTAGTCCCCGTAGCCCTTTAGAGCCCCGTAGGAGGCCGCGTAGTCCTCCGCGGCGGCTTCCAGGGGTGTCACCTTGGACTTGCCCAGACTGATGCCCAGCGGGACGCTGAGCGGCCCGAGCCTGGCCAGACGGCCTGCGAGCGCCTCGGCGCCGGCGTTGTTGAAGCCCATCCGGTTGACGATCGCCTCGGATTCCCGCAGGCGGAACAGCCGCGGCCGGTCGTTGCCGGGCTGGGCGTGCCGGGTGACCGTGCCGACCTCGACGAAGCCGAAGCCGAGCGCGGGCCAGGCCGGCAGCGCGTGGCCGTCCTTGTCCATGCCGGCGGCCAGGCCCACGGGTGACGGGAATCTCACCCCGAAGAGCGTCCTAGGAGCCTGGACCGAAAAGAGCTTTCGGAGGGTACGCACCATCGCCGGTCGCCCCGCCAGTGCCGCGAGCCGGCGCATGGTCCACTCGTGCACCCGCTCGGCGTCGCCGCCCTGGAGGCGGAACAGGACGGGGCGCACGGTCTTCTCGTAGATCACCGGGACACTCCCCCGCCGGCCGGAACGCCGGGGGCGGCCGGGGCCGACCGCCACGCGACGGGGGCGGCGGCATGGGTGGACCGGAGGCCGACCGGAGCCGTGTTTCCGCTGGCCAGGGCCCGGGCGGGCCCCGTACGGGGTGCCGTCGTCCGGGCAGCGTGGGGCCCGGGGCCGGCGGGGAACCCGCCGACCCTCGTACCCGTCGTCACGCCTTGGCCTTCAGCGCCGCGTGCAGGGCCTGGAGCGGGCGGACCCGCAGTTCGCCGTGGATCAGGGCCTCGATGCCCATCACCGCCGCCGCGGCGGCCTGCACCGTCGTGATGCACGGGGTGTCGGTGGCGACGGCGGCCGAGCGGATCTCGTAGCCGTCGACCCGGGCCCCGGAGCCCGCCGGGATGTTGATGACCAGGTCGGCGTTGCCCGCCTCGACGAACTCGACCGCGTGCATGACGCCCTCGACCGCGTCGAGGTGCTTCGGGATCACCTGGCACTCGATGCCGTGCCGGCGGAGCATCTCGGCCGTGCCGGCCGTGGCCACCAGGTCGAAGCCCAGGTCCGCGAGCCGCTTGGCCGGGAAGACCATGGCGCGCTTGTCCCGGTTGGCGACCGAGATGAACACCGTGCCGCTGGTGGGCAGGGAGCCGTAGGCGGCGGCCTGGGACTTGGCGAACGCGTGCCCGAAGGCCACGTCGATGCCCATCACCTCGCCCGTGGACTTCATCTCGGGGCCGAGCAGGTTGTCGACGCCGCGACCGGAGGGGGTGCGGAACCGCTTGAACGGCAGCACCGCCTCCTTCACCGAGATCGGCGCGTGCGGGGGCAGCTTGCCGCCGTCCCCGGTCGCCGGCAGCATGCCCTCGGCGCGCAGCTCCGCGATCGTGGCGCCCAGGGCGATCCGCGCGGCGGCCTTGGCCAGCGGCACGGCCGTCGCCTTGGACACGAACGGCACGGTCCGCGACGCGCGCGGGTTGGCCTCCAGGACGTAGAGGATGTCGTCCTTGAGCGCGTACTGCACGTTGAGCAGGCCGCGCACCCCGATGTCGCGGGCCAGGGCCTCGGTGTGCCGGCGGATCTCGGCGATGTTGGCGTCCCCGAGGGTGATCGGCGGCAGGGCGCAGGCCGAGTCGCCGGAGTGGATGCCGGCCTCCTCGATGTGCTCCATGATGCCGCCGAGGAACACCTCGCCGTCCGCGTCGCAGAGCGCGTCGACGTCGACCTCGATCGCGTCGTCGAGGAACCGGTCGACCAGGACCGGGTGCTCGGGCGAGATGTCGGTGGCCCGGGAGATGTAGGCCTCCAGCACGGAGTCCTCGTAGACGATCTCCATGCCGCGGCCGCCGAGCACGTAGGACGGCCGGACGAGGACCGGGTAGCCGATCTCGTCCGCGATGGCCTTGGCCTCGGCGTACGAGGTGGCCATGCCGTACTTCGGCGCCGGCAGGCCGGCGCGGGCCAGCAGGGCGCCGAACGCGCCGCGCTCCTCCGCCAGGTGGATCGAGGCCGGGGAGGTGCCGACGATGGGCACGCCCGCGTCCTCCAGCCGCTGGGCCAGGCCGAGCGGGGTCTGACCGCCGAGCTGCACGACCACGCCGACGACCCCGGGGCCGCCGCCGGCCGCGCCGGAGGCGTTCTCCGCGTGGATCACCTCCAGGACGTCCTCGAAGGTGAGCGGCTCGAAGTACAGCCGGTCGGCGGTGTCGTAGTCCGTGGACACCGTCTCCGGGTTGCAGTTGACCATGACGGTCTCGTAGCCGGCCTCGCGCAGGGCCATCACGGCGTGCACGCACGAGTAGTCGAACTCGATGCCCTGGCCGATCCGGTTCGGGCCCGAGCCCAGGATGACCACCTTGGGCCGGTCGCTGGGCGCGACCTCGTTCTCCTCGTCGTACGTCGAGTAGTGGTACGGCGTGGCCGCCGCGAACTCGGCCGCGCAGGTGTCCACGGTCTTGTACACGGGACGCAGGCCCAGGCGGTGCCGCAGGAGGCGGACCCCGTCCTCGCCGGCGAACTCGGGGCGCAGCTCGGCGAGCTGGCGGTCGGACAGGCCGGCCCGCTTGGCGGCGCGCAGCAGCTGCTCGTCGAGCACGGGCGCGGCCTGGATCTCGGCGCGCAGCTCCACCAGGTACAGGATCTGGTCGATGAACCACGGGTCGATCCCGCCGGACGCGTCGCGCACCTCCTCCACGCTGTGCCCGGCGCGCAGGGCGGCCTCGACGGTGTAGAGCCGGCCGTCGTGCGGGATGCGGAGCTTGTCGAGCAGGTTGCCCTCGACCGGCGGCCCGGTCCAGAACCCGGCCCGCTTCTCCTCCATGGAGCGCATCGCCTTGCCGAGCGCCTCGGTGAAGTTGCGGCCGATGCTCATCGCCTCGCCGACGGACTTCATCGTGGTGGTCAGCTCGGCGTCGGCCCCGGGGAACTTCTCGAACGCGAACCGCGGGATCTTGACGACCACGTAGTCCAGGGTCGGCTCGAAGGCCGCCGGGGTCTCCTTGGTGATGTCGTTGGCGATCTCGTCGAGGGTGTAGCCGATGGCCAGCTTCGCGGCGATCTTCGCGATCGGGAAGCCGGTCGCCTTCGACGCCAGCGCGGACGACCGCGACACCCGCGGGTTCATCTCGATGACGATCAGGCGCCCGGTCTCCGGGTGCACCGCGAACTGGATGTTGCAGCCGCCGGTGTCGACGCCGACCTCGCGGATCACGGCGATGGCCAGGTCGCGCATCCGCTGGTACTCGCGGTCCGTGAGCGTCATGGCCGGCGCGACGGTCACCGAGTCGCCGGTGTGCACGCCCATCGGGTCGATGTTCTCGATCGAGCAGACGACCACCACGTTGTCGTTGCGGTCGCGCATCAGCTCGAGCTCGTACTCCTTCCAGCCGAGCGCGCTCTCCTCGATCAGCACCTCGTGCACCGGGGAGGCGGCGAGACCCGCGCCCGCGATCCGCTCCAGGTCCTCGTGCGTGTGCGGCATGCCCGAACCGAGGCCGCCCATGGTGAACGACGGCCGGACGACGACGGGGAGCCCGAGCTCCTCCACCGTCGACCGGACCTCCTCCATGGTCTTGCAGACCCGGGAGCGGGGTACGAGGGGCTCGTCGCCCCAGCCCAGGGCCGCGCCCGCCTTGGCGACGATGCCCTTGAAGATCTGCCGGTCCTCGCCCCGGTGGATGGCCTCCATGTTCGCGCCGATCAGCTCGACGCCGTACTTCTCCAGCACGCCCGCCTCGTGCAGCGCCACGGCCGTGTTCAGGGCCGTCTGCCCGCCCAGGGTGGCCAGCAGCGCGTCGGGGCGCTCCTGGGCGATGATCTGCTCCACGAACTCGGGCGTGATCGGCTCGATGTAGGTGGCGTCGGCGAACTCGGGGTCCGTCATGATCGTGGCCGGGTTCGAGTTGACCAGGGAGACCCGGATGCCCTCGGCGCGCAGTACCCGGCAGGCCTGGGTGCCCGAGTAGTCGAACTCGCAGGCCTGGCCGATCACGATCGGCCCGGAGCCGATCACCATGACGTGCTTGATGTCCTCGCGCTTAGGCATTGTTCCTCGTCCCTTCGATCAGCTCGACGAGACGGTCGAACAGGTAGTCGGCGTCGTGCGGGCCCGCCGCGGCCTCGGGGTGGTACTGGACGGAGAACGCCGGCACGTCGAGGCACCGGAGCCCCTCGACCACGTCGTCGTTGAGGCAGACATGGCTGACCTCGACCCGGCCGAACTCGGTGTCGACCACCTCGTCCAGCGGCGCGTCGACCGCGAAGCCGTGGTTGTGCGCGGTCACCTCGACCTTGCCCGTGGTGCGGTCCATGACGGGCTGGTTGATGCCCCGGTGGCCGTACTTGAGCTTGAAGGTGCCGAAGCCCAGCGCCCGGCCGAGGATCTGGTTGCCGAAGCAGATGCCGAACAGCGGCAGCTTGCGGGTCAGCACCTCGCGGACCAGGGTCAGGTCGGCCGTGGCCGGGTCGCCCGGGCCGTTGGACAGGAAGACCGCGTCCGCACCCGTCGCCAGGACGTCGGCGATGGTCGCCGTGGCCGGCAGCACGTGGGTCTCGATGCCGCGCTCGGCCATCCGGCGCGGGGTGTTGCTCTTGATGCCCAGGTCGATCGCCGCCACCGTGTAGCGCTTGTCGCCGACGGCCGGGATGACGTAGGGGGCGCTCGTCGTGACGTCGGCGACGAGGTTCGCGCCGGTCATCTCGGCGGACGCGCGGACCTTCGCGAGCAGCGCGTCCACGTCACCCGAGACGCTGGAGATGCCGACCCGCATCGCGCCGCGTTCGCGCAGGTGCCGGGTGAGCGCCCGGGTGTCGACGCCGGCGATGCCGACGACGCCCTGCCGATCCAGCTCGGACTCCAGGGACCGGGTCGAACGCCAGTTGGAGGGCACCCGGGCCGGGTCGCGGACCACGTAGCCGGCGACCCAGATCCGGGAGGACTCGTCGTCCTCGTCGTTCCAGCCGGTGTTGCCGATCTGCGGGGCCGTCATGGCGACGACCTGCCGGTGGTAGGACGGGTCGGTCAGGGTCTCCTGGTAGCCGGTCATGCCGGTGGAGAACACCGCCTCGCCGAAGGTCTCGCCCACGGCGCCGTAGGCCTGGCCGCGGAAGGTGCGGCCGTCCTCGAGTACCAGGATCGCGTCAGTCACTTCTGAGCCTTTCCGTCGAGCACGGTCGCCTCGCCGCGCAGGAAGGTCGCGACGACCCTGCCGGGAAGTTCCATTCCGGTGTACGGGGTGTTCCTGCTCCGGCTCGCCAGCGCCGCCGGGTCGACCGTCCAGCGCGCGGCCGGGTCGACCAGGGTCAGGTTGGCGGGCGCGCCGGGCACCGGGTCGTGGCCGTGGCCGGTGAGGCCGGCGATCCGGGCGGGGGTGCGGCTCATCCGCTCGGCGACGAGGTCCCAGAGCGCGGGGCCCTCGGCGCGGTCGCCGAGCACCTCGAGGGTGATCGACAGCGCCGTCTCCAGCCCGAGCATCCCGGGCCGGGCCCGGGCCCACTCGCATTCCTTGTCCTCGGTCGCGTGCGGCGCGTGGTCGGTGGCCACCGCGTCGATGACGCCCTCGACCAGGCCGGCGCGCAGCGCGTCGATGTCGCTCTGGGTCCGCAGCGGCGGGTTGACCTTGTTCACCGGGTCGTAGGTGCACGCCCGGGTGTCGGTGAGCAGCAGGTGGTGCGGGGTGACCTCGGCGGTGACGTTGACCCCGCGCGCCTTGGCGTGCCGGAGGATCTCGACGCTGCCGGCGGTGGAGACGTGGCACACGTGCAGCCGGGAGCCGACGTGCTCGGCGAGCAGCACGTCCCGGGCGATGATCGCCTCCTCGGCGACGGCGGGCCAGCCGGTCAGGCCGAGCTTGGCGGACTCGACGCCCTCGTGCATCTGCGCGCCGACGGTGAGCCGGTGCTCCTCGGCGTGCTGGGCGATCACCCCGTCGAAGGCCTTCACGTACTCGAGGGCCCGTCGCATGAGGCGCGGATCGTGGACACAGAACCCATCATCGGAGAACATCCGCACCTTGGCCGGCGAATCGGCCATCGCGCCGAGTTCGGCGAGCTGCTCGCCGGCCAGGCCGATGGTGACGGCCCCGATCGGCTGGACGTCGACCAGTCCGGCGGCGGTGCCGAGCCGCCAGACCTGCTCGACGACGCCGGCCGTGTCGGCCACCGGGTCGGTGTTGGCCATCGCGCACACGGCCGTGTAGCCGCCGAGGGCGGCGGCCCGGGAGCCGGTCTCCACGGTCTCGGCGTCCTCGCGGCCGGGTTCGCGCAGGTGGGTGTGCAGGTCGACGAGGCCCGGGAGGGCGACGAGGCCGGTGCCGTCCACGGTGACGTCGGCGGTCTGCCCGGCGCCGTCGTGCACGAGGCCGTCGCGCAGCAGCAGGTCCGTGGGCGCGGCGCCGAGCACCGAGACATTCTTGATCAGGTACGTGGTCACTGGGTGCCTTTCGTGCACTGCGGCGGGGCTGACGGGTTCACTCGACGCGCTCACAGCGACCTGCCGCCCAACAGCAGGTAGAGGCAGGCCATCCGGACGCTGACGCCGTTGGCGACCTGCTCGACGATCGTGGAGCGGGGTGAGTCGGCCACCTCGGGGGCGATCTCCATGCCCCGGATCATCGGACCGGGATGCATAATTATTGCATGCTCTGGAAGAAGTTTCATCCGGCGGACGTCGAGGCCGTACCGGCGGGCGTACTCGCGGGTCGAGGGGAAGTACGCCTCGGTCATGCGTTCGCGCTGCACCCGCAGCATCATGACCACGTCGGAGTCGGGGAGCGCCGCGTCGAGGTCGTACGACAGCTTCGCGGGCCACTCCTTCGCCCCGACGGGCACCAGGGTCGGCGGGCTGACCATGGTCACCTCCGCGCCGAGGGTGGTGAGCAGCAGCATGTTGGACCGGGCGACTCGGCTGTGCAGCACGTCGCCGACGATGGTGACCCGCAGCCCCTTGAGCGTGCCGAGCCGCGAACGCATCGTGTACGCGTCGAGCAGGGCCTGCGTCGGGTGCTCGTGGGTACCGTCGCCGGCGTTGATGATCGAGCCGTCGACCCACTGGCTCAGCGTGGTGGGCGCGCCGGACGCGGGGTGGCGGACCACGACGCCGTCGATTCCCATCGCCTGGAGGGTCAGGGCGGTGTCCTTGAGGCTCTCGCCCTTCTCCACCGAGGAACCCTTGGCCGAGAAGTTGATCACATCGGCGGACAGCCGCTTGGCCGCCGTCTCGAACGAGACCCGGGTGCGGGTGGAATCCTCGTAGAACAGGTTCACCACGGTCCGGCCGCGCAGGGTGGGGAGCTTCTTGACCTCCCGGGACGCCATCGCGGCCATCTCGGTGGCCGTGTCGAGGACCAGGGTGGCGGCATCGAGGTCGAGGTCCGCCGCGGACAGGAGGTGCTTGATCATCAGATGTTCCCGGTGAGCAGGACGGCGTCGGTGCCGTCGATCTCGGCGAGGGAGACCCGGACACTCTCCGACAGGGAGGTGGGGATGTTCTTGCCGACGTAGTCGGCGCGGATCGGTAGCTGGCGGTGGCCCCGGTCGACCAGGACCGCGAGCTGCACCTGCCGGGGGCGGCCGAGGTCGCTGAGCGCGTCGAGGGCGGCCCGGACGGTGCGGCCGGAGAAGAGCACGTCGTCGACGAGAATGACCCGTTGGCCGTCGATGCCGCCGGGCGGCAGGTCGGTGGGGCCGACGGGGCGGGCGCTGTGCAGCCGCAGGTCGTCGCGGTAGAGGGTGATGTCGAGGGTGCCGTGCGGCACCGCGATCCCCTCGAAGGCGTGGATGCGCTCGGCCAGCCGGCGGGCGAGCGGGGTGCCCCGGGTGGGGATGCCCAGCAGGACGGTGTCGGCGGCCCCGGAGGTCTTCTCCAGGATCTGGTGCGCGACCCGGTCCACGATCCGGGTGATGTCGGACGCGGAAAGAATTTCCTTCACGTCTGACATTTCGGGCATAGTTATCTTATCCATATCAATCAAACCGCCTTCCCCGCCTCACGGGACGGGTCGTTAAAGGTTGTCTGGCGCGCTCGAGCCTAACAACTGCCCGGCAGAACTCAACGGGTGGGTAACAACCACTTGACCGAGCCCACAAAGAGCCGTACCGTCACGCTCCGTAGCGATGAACTGGGGAGCGTCCCCGGGCAAGTGACTGGGAGTGTCCGCATGCCCTCTGAGTACGCGAAGGCCCTCGGCTCTCGGCTCCGCTCCATCCGGCAGCAGCAGGGGCTGTCCCTGCAGGGTGTCGAGGAGAAGTCGAGCGGTCGGTGGAAGGCCGTGGTTGTCGGTTCCTACGAGCGCGGCGACCGTGCCGTAACTGTCGCCCGCCTGGCAGAACTCGCCGAGTTCTACCGGGTTCCGGTCGGCGAGCTGCTGCCGGACGGTAGCAGTGTCCGCCATGAGCAGGCCAACAAGATCATTCTCGATCTTGAGAAGTTGTACGAGCACACCGCCGACGAGCTGACGGTGGTCGCCCGGTACGCCCGGGGGATCCAGCAGCAGCGTGGCGACTACAACGGCCGGGTGCTGTCCATCCGCGCCGACGACCTGCGCACCCTCGCCGTCGTGTTCGACACGACCCCGTCGGGCCTGGTCGAGCAGCTGAACGAGTTCGGCGTGCTGGTGGCCGACCCGCGTTCGCTGATGCAGAACCAGGGTGGCCAGAACTAACGCAATACCGGCCAGGTATCCTGAAAACGCCTGAACCGGGCACCGCGAGACATCCCCCCGTCTCGCAGTGCCCGGTTCAGTTTTTTGTTGGGGCCCTGGATGGTCCGGGTAGGTGAGTCCGGGGCGGGTTCGTCCGAGGAGAGAAGAGCCTTTGACTCTCCTCGGACGACCCCGCCCCGGACCGTACCGGTCGGCGCGTGGGTTGCCGGGGCTTCCGCGGTGGTGTGGGCGGCGCGGCCGGGTGAGTCGGGTCGGGGCGGGTTCGGTGGGAGAGAGTCGAACGCTCTTCTCTTCCAACGAACCCGCCCCGACCGTGCCGGACGTCGCGTGCGCGCCCTTGTACTACCAGCGGCCGGAATAGTCGGATATCCGACCCAGGACGCCGTTGATGAAGCGCGGGGAGTCGTCCGTGGACAGCTCCTTGGCCAACTCGACCGCCTCGCTGATCGCGACCGGCGCGTCGATGCCGTCGCCCCACATCAGTTCGAACACCGCGATCCGCAGCAGGTTGCGGTCCACGGTCGGCATCCGGTCCAGCGTCCAGCCCTCGGCGTACGTCGAGATCAGCTCGTCGATCTCCTCGCGCTTCTGGGCGACGCCCTCCACCAGGGCCACCGCGTACTCCGAGAACTTCGGGGCCTCCGGCTCGCGCAGCGAGATCTTCTGCCGCGCGGTCAGCACGCCGAGCATGCCGATCTGCCGGATGTCCGCCTCGTACAGCACGTCCAACGCGCGCCGGCGCGCCTTGCGGCGCGCCGGGTTGTACGCGGGGTCGTGGGAGGACTCAGGCACGACCGAGGTACCGCTTGTCACGGGTGTCGATCTTGACCTTCTCGCCGATGCTGATGAAGAGCGGGACCTGCACCTCGGCGCCGGTCTCCAGCGTCGCCGGCTTGGTGCCGCTGGTGGAGCGGTCGCCCTGCATGCCCGGCTCGGTGTAGGTGACCTCGAACAGCGCGCTGGTCGGCAGCTCGATGAACAGCACCGCGCCCTCGTGGGTCGCCACGGTCACGACCATCTCGCCGAGCAGGAAGCCCGCGTCGTCGCCGACGATCTTGCCCGAGATGTGCAGCTGCTCGTAGCTGGACGTGTCCATGAAGACGAAGTCCTCGCCGTCCGCGTACAGGTACTGCATGTCGCGCTTGTCGACGGTCGCGGTGTCGACCTTGATGCCCGCGTTGAAGGTCTTGTCGACCACCTTGCCGGACAGCACGTGCTTCAGCTTGGTCCGGACGAATGCCGGGCCCTTGCCGGGCTTGACGTGCTGGAACTCGATGACGGTCCAGAGTTCGCCATCGAGGTTGAGGACGAGGCCGTTCTTGAGCTCGTTAGTGGATGCCATGCCTCGTTACGTCCTCTTTCGTATGGGTTGACTACTTCGGTACGGTGGCCGCTGATGGCCGTCGGACAGTCTACCGGCTCGGCGTGAGCGACCCGCCACCGCCAATCTGGGCGAACCGCTCCAGGGCGAACCGCATGCCGTCCGGCCCGACGGCGGTGGCCCGGCTGAACGGGAACTCCAGCTGGTACACCGCGTAGAGGAGCATCACCACCATCATGGTGACCGTCACGACCATTGTCGCGTGCGCGAGCCGGCCGGGCACCCCGAACAGGTAGGCGAACGCGACGAAGAGTACGGCGCCGCCGATCAGCGCGAACCACAGCACCGGGTTGACCCCGCCCTCGACCGACGCCAGCCGGGTACCCCGCGCGGTGACGACCTCCTTGAGCTTGTCGGCCGTCTCCTGGTACCGGCGGGAGGTGACCTGGTCCGCGGACTTCAGGCCCTCGACCTCGACCCGCAGGTCGTCGAGGATCTGGTAGCCGGTCGGGGACACCGCCTCGCGGGCGGACATCCGGGGCCACTCGTCGTCCACGACCGCGTTCGCGTACTGCCGGCTGAGCGCCTCGATCCTCGCGCGCTGGGGCTCGGGGGCGTGGTGGCCGACCCAGTAGACCTCGACGAGGGCGTTGGCCTCCTTGTACGAGTTGTCCTCGGCCTCGTTCATGGTGTCCCAGACCGCGATGACGATGAAGGCGAGCATCACCGCGTACAACACGCCGATGATCTCGAAGAACGCGCCGGTGACGTCGTTGTGCTGGGCGCGGAGCTCGGAGGAGAGATAGCGGTGCTGGAGGTAGACGAGCACGCCGGCCACGACGCCCGCGCCGACGACCCACAGCAAACCTTCGAGGTAGATGTTCACGCTGAGCATTTTGGCGTAATAAAGTACCAGAATCATGTTTATTATCTGGTTTTCGCCGATTTTTATGCTGGGCAGCATCGTGGTCGACGGGACGCCGGCCGAACTGCCCTGCGCCCACCTCGTGTACGCGGCCACCCCGTACACGGACTCGACGCTGGTCTGGCCCGACGGGCACACCACCCGGACCGGGTACCAGCTGAACGCGCTCGCCGCCGACGGGCCCCGGATGCACGCGCTGGCCATCCGGCACGGCGGCGCGGCGTTCGGCGACGGCGCGCACCTGGTGACGATCGAGCCGGACGGCACGGTCCGCGACCGGGGCACGGTCGGCCCCCGGTTCGACGAGTCCTACGCGGGCGCGATGGTCGCCGGGCACTACCACGTGGCCGCCGAGGGCCGGATGTACGTGCTCGACCCGGGCACCGCCACCGTGCTCGCCAGCGCACCCATGGACGTCACCGCGACCGTGGGTGACTGGGAGTACGACCCGACCGACGGCGGGCTGTACGGGGTGACCGCCGAGGGGCACGGGCCCGCGCTCCTGCTGCGCACCGACCCGGGCACCGGGAACACCCGGACGGTGGGCCGGCTGCCCGAGTCCGCGTACGGGTCGGCGTTCCTCGGGCCCGACCGGACGCTCTACACCCTCGCGAACAACGACGCCGGCAGGTCGAGCTGGTACGCCGTGCCGCTGGCCCGGCCCGCCGACACCGCGAAGCTCGGCGCGGGACCGCAGGCGGCCACGAGTGACGCCACCGGGTGCGCGCCCAAGGCGGCTCCGGGGACGCCCGCGGCGACGCCCAAGCCGAGTCCGTCGCGGCGGGCCGCTCCCCCGCCGGCGGCCGTCGCCGCGCAGGCGCCGCCGAGCGCCACGCCGCCGGCCAGGAAGAGCCCGCCACCGCCGCCCCCGCCGCTGCCGTTCGAGCCCGTGGCGGCCCCGACGGCGCACACGCCCGTCGAGAGTTGGACGACGAAGCACTGGATCGCGTTCATGGTGTTCGCGTTCGGGGCGACCGGGGTGGGGGCGCGACGGCTGCGCGCCAGGTGACCTCGTACCCGGAGAAGGGTGTTCCGGGTGTGACCCGGTGGCCGCCGGGCCGGGGCGGCTAGGCGCTGAGGGGCTTCGGCCGCCGGCTGGCCAGGTGCAGGAGGGCCAGCCGGTAGCCGTCCACGCCGAGGCCGACGATGACGCCCGTGGCGACCGCCGAGATCACCGAGTGCTCCCGGAACGCCTCCCGGGCGTGGATGTTGGAGATGTGCACCTCGACCAGCGGGCCGGTGAGCTGCGAACACGCGTCGCGGACCGCGATCGAGTAGTGCGTCCACGCCGCGCCGTTGAGCACCACCGCCGCGCCCTCGTCGGCCGCGTCGTGCAGCCAGCCGATCAGCTCGTGCTCGGCGTTGGTCTGTCGGACCTCGACGTCGAGGCCGAGCTCCTTGCCCGTCGTCTCGCAGAGGGCCACCAGGTCGGCGTAGGTGGTGGAACCGTAGATCAGGGGCTCGCGGGTGCCGAGCCGGTTCAGGTTCGGCCCGTTGAGGACGTAGACCTTCGTGGAACCGCCGTGGGAGCCCGTCATGTCCGCCCGATGCTCGCTCACGCCGCCACCTCCGCGTAGGCCGCCTCGAGGAGTTCCTCGGACGGGCCCGTCATGATGGCCGGCTTCGCCAGGCCGTCGAGGACCACGAACCGCTGGGTCGCGCCCTGCGCCTTCTTGTCGACCCGCATCGCGGCCCGCAGCTCGGGCCAGGCGTCCGACGGGTACGCCGTGGGCAGGCCCAGTCCGTCCAGCACCGTCCGGTGCCGGTCGGCCGTCGGCGCGTCGAGCCGGCCGTCGAGCCGGGCCAGCGCGGCGGCGAACACCAGACCCACGGAGACCGCGTGGCCGTGCCGCCAGCGGTAGTTCTCCCGGTTCTCGATCGCGTGCCCGAGGGTGTGCCCGTAGTTGAGGAACTCGCGGCGGCCCGTGTCGCGCAGGTCGTCCACGACCACGTCGACCTTCACCCGCACCGAGCGTTCGACCAGCTCCGGCAGGTGCCTGCGGTAGTCGTCGGCGATCAGGTCCAGGATCACCGGGTCCGCGATGAACCCGCACTTGGCGACCTCGGCCATGCCGTTGACCAGCTCCGGCTCCGGCAGGGTGTCCAGGGTCGCCAGGTCGCACAGCACCAGGGCCGGCGGGTGGAACGCGCCCACCAGGTTCTTCCCGGCGGCCGTGTTCACGCCGGTCTTGCCGCCCACGGCCGCGTCGACCATGCCCAGCAGGCTCGTCGGGACCTGCACCACCCGGACGCCGCGCAACCAGCACGCCGCCACGAACCCGGCCAGGTCGGTGACCGCCCCGCCGCCGACCCCGACCACCAGGTCCCGGCGGGTGAAGCCGGCCGCGCCGAGCCGGGCCCAGCAGTCCTCCGCCGTGGTGATGGACTTGCCGTGCTCGGCGTCCGGCACCTCGATCAGGGTGACCTTCGCGTCGATCCGGGCCGCGATCCGCTCGGCGTGCGCGCGCAGCGGGGCCGCGTACAGCACGGCCGCCTGGTCGGCCTTCGGGAGTTCGACCGGCAGGTCCCGGCCGATCCGCACCTCGTAGTCGTCGCCGACCGGGATCGTCGTCACAGGGCCGACAGCTCCTTCAGGGCACTCGTGATCATCGCGACGACCTCGGCCGGGGGTACGGCGGCCGGCACGATCACGTCGGCCACCTCCTCGTACAGCGGGCGGCGCTGGTCGAGCAGGAACCTCAGGGTCGCGCGCGGGTTGGACATCAGCAGCGGCCGGCCGCCCTGGAGGCCGACCCGGCTCACGGCCGTGGAGAGGTCCAGCTCCAGGTAGACGACGACGTGCGCCATCAGCAGGGCCCGGGTCTCCTCGGCCAGCACGGCCCCGCCGCCCAGGGCCAGCACGCCCGGGTGGCTGCCGAGCGCGTCGGCGACGGCCCGCCGTTCCAGGGCGCGGAAGACGTCCTCGCCGTCGTCGACGAAGATCTCGGTGATCTCCTTGCCGGTGGCGGCCACGATGTCGGCGTCGGTGTCGCGGAAGGTCACGCCGAGCGCCTCGGCGAGGGCCTGGCCGACCGTGGTCTTGCCGGCACCGGGGGGGCCGACGAGGACGCAGACGGGGCGGGTGGCGCCCGCCCCGGGCCCGCTCGCCGAGCCGTCCACCGGCTGTGCGGCCGGGCCGGTCACGCCAGGCCGTCCAGGTAGCCGGCGACGTTCCGCCGGATCTCGGCCACCGAGTCGCCGCCGAACTTCTCCGCCGCCAGGTCCGCGAGCACCAGCGCGACCATCGCCTCGGCGACGATCCCGGCGGCCGGCACGGCACAGACGTCGGACCGCTGGTTGATCGCGGTCGCCGCCTCGCCGGTCGTGGTGTCGAACGTGGCCAGCGCGCGGTTCAGCGAGGAGATCGGCTTCATCGCGGCCCGGACCCGGACCGGCTGCCCGTTGGACATGCCGCCCTCGATGCCGCCCGCGCGGTCGGTCTCCCGCCGCACGCTGGTCGCGTCGGTGCGGCCCTCGGCGGCCGGGTACATCTCGTCGTGGGCCACGCTGCCGCGCGACCGGGCCTGGGTGAAGCCGTCGCCGACCTCCACGCCCTTGATCGCCTGGATGGACATCAGGGCGGCGGCCAGCTTCGCGTCGAGCCGGCGGTCCCACTGGGTGTGGGTGCCGACCCCGACGGGCACGTTGTAGGCGAGGACCTCGACGATGCCGCCGAGGGTGTCCGCGTCCTTCTTCGCCGCGTCGATCTCGGCGACCATCCGCGCGCTCGCCTCGGGGTCGAGGCAGCGCAGCGGGTCGGCGTCGAGCCGTTCCTCGTCGGAGGGCAGCGGGAGCACCCCGGGCTTGGCGGCCACGGAGCCCAGCTCGACGACGTGCGAGACGATCTCGATGCCGTACGCCTGCTTCAGCAGCGCCTTGGCCACCGTGCCGATCGCGACCCGGGCGGCCGTCTCCCGGGCACTGGCGCGCTCCAGGATCGGCCGGGCGTCGTCGTGCCCGTACTTCGACATGCCGGCCAGGTCGGCGTGCCCCGGGCGGGGCCGGGTCAGCGGCGCGTTGCGGGACTGCGCGGCGAGCTCCTCGGCGGGCACCGGGTCGGCGGCCATCACCGTCTGCCACTTCGGCCACTCGCTGTTGCCGACCCGGACCGCGAAGGGACTACCCAGCGTCACGCCGTGCCGCAGCCCTCCGATGATCTCGATGACGTCGCGTTCGAAGCTCATCCGGGCGCCGCGGCCGTAGCCGAGCCGGCGTCGGGCGAGCTCCCGCTCGATCTCGGCACTCGTCAGCTCGACCCCGGCGGGCACCCCCTCGAGGATGGCGACCAGGGCGGGACCGTGGGACTCTCCAGCAGTAAACCATCGCAGCACACGCCGAGTCTTTCACGCGGCGGGAACGGTCACCATGGCGGCTCCGTGGCGTGTTCGCGCGATTCTCAGCCTCTGGGACCGGGGGCGGCCCGAGCTGCGCGGATCCGGCCGCGAACCGGGTCAACAGGTGGCCGGGCCGGGCCCGGCGGGTCGGGGCCGGACCAGGCCGGATGCGACCGGCGCGCGGGTCCGGGTGGCGGCGCGGGCGCCGGGATCCGAGCCGGGCGGGGCGGGGACGGGCCGACCCGTCAGAGGGGCACCGTGAGCGCCGCCAGGGTGCCGACGAGCATCGCGGGGCCGTAGGGGGCCGGGCCGGGCGGGCCGGCGAGCCTGCGGGTCACGGCGTGCGCCGCGCCGAGCACGAGGGCGAACAGCACCCCGGCCGCGACGGCGCGCCAGGACACCCAGCCGGTGGCCAGGCCGAGGAGTCCGCCGAGTTTGACATCGCCGAAGCCGAGTCCGCCGGCCGCGCAGAGCAGGCCGTAGCCGAGCAGGCAGCAGGCGGCGGCGAGCAGGGCGCGCGGCGCTCCGGTGGGGGCGAGAAGAGCCAGGGGCAGGGCGATCGTCGGGTACCCGGGGAGCACGAGCGCGTCGGGCAACCGGAGCGCGGCGAGGTCCACCCTGGCCAGCACCAGGCCCAGGCATGCCAGGGCGGCGTAGCAGGCGATGAGCGCGAAGGCGTGGCCGGCACCCGGGGCACCCGTACCCGTCAGGAGGGGTTGCCCGAACTCTTCCGGCCATCCGACCGGGTGCCCGGCGAGCTCCGGCACCGGGAGGCGGGCCGTCAGGGCGGCGAGCGCCCCGGCGAGGACCGCCGCGCCGACCAGCCGGGTCCGCCACGTGGCCGGCGTCGGGCACCACGGGTCGGCTGCGCCGGTCAGGACCGGGCCGACCAGGACGCCGAGCACCACCGCCACCCAGATCACCGTGCGTTTCTACCGAACAGGCGCAATGATTTCATGATCAATATCACAACGTGCAACCTTGTCATGGTGACCTAGCGTTTAGGCGCTGGAATCCCTCATCGACAGGAGTCACCGGCATGACCCCATTCACCCGGCTCCGGCTGGCCGCGGGCACCGCGCTCGTCGCCATGGCCGCGACCCTCGCGGTGACGTCGCCCGCGGGCGCGACGACGGACACTCCCCCGGCACAGACGCTCACCTGGAGCACCTGCGCGGACGGGTACGAGTGCGCCACCGCCGCCGCCCCCCTCGACTACGACCGGCCGCGCGGCGAGCAGATCTCGCTGTCGCTGATCCGGATGCCCGCCACCGACCCGGCGCGCAGGATCGGTTCCCTGTTCGTCAACTTCGGCGGCCCCGGCGCGTCCGGCGTCGACCGGCTCCAGTGGCGCGGCCACTGGGACTGGCTGTTCTCCCCCGAGCTGCGCGCCCGGTTCGACGTCGTCTCCTGGGACACCCGGGGCGTCGGCCGGAGCACGGCGATCCGATGTTTCGAGACGAAGGCCGAGCAGGAGGCGTACTTCAACGCCGTCCCCGCGTTCCCGGCCACGGCCGCGCAGGAGCCCGCGTTCTACGCGCAGGCCGCCGACCTCACCACGCGCTGCAAGGAGCGCGGCGGTGACCTGATCAACCACCTGTCCACGGCCAACACGGCCCGCGACCTCGACGTGATGCGCCGCGCCGTCGGCGACGAGAAGCTGAGCTACCTCGGCCTGTCGTACGGCACGCACGTCGGCGCGACCTACGCGAACCTGTTCCCGAACAAGTTCCGGGCGCTGGTCCTCGACGGCGCGCTCGACTTCCAGGGCAGCGCCACCGGGCACGGGATCGAGGGGCTGACCAAGCCGATCGACACCCGCCAGGACGTGCCGCGCGGGCTGGCCGAGACGTTCGACCAGTTCCTCACCCAGTGCCAGACGGCCGGCCCGGAGCGGTGCGCGTTCGCCAAGGGTGACGTCGCTCCGAAGGCCCGGTTCAAGGCGTTGACCGACCGGGCGCGGGTCGCGCCGATCGTGCTCGACGGCGAGAGCTGGTCGTACACGACGATCATCAGCACGGTGCAGGGCAACCTGGCGCACCCGCTGTGGTGGAAGGACCTCGGGATCCTGCTCGACCGGCTCGCGAACGTCCAGCCGGCCGCGCGCGCGTTCGGGGCGGTGCGGGAGGCGACCCCGAAGCTGGGTGAGCAGTACCTGGACAACCGCAGCGAGGCGTACTTCGCGATCAACTGCACCGACAGCGTCTCGCCCCGCAACACGTCCACGTACAGCCGGCTCGCGGAGCCCGAGGACCGCCGGGTGCCGTACTTCGGCCGGATCGGCGTCTTCGGCTACATGCCGTGCGCCACCTGGCCGGGCCGGGACACCGACCGGTTCATGGGTCCGTGGAACACCCCGACCGCCGCGCCGATCCTCGTGGTGAACAACCGCTACGACCCGTCCACCCCGCTGCACGGCGCGCAGGACGGCACCGCCGAGCTGGCCAACGCGCAGCTCATGGTGATCGAGGGCGCGGGCCACACCGGCATGTACACGCCGAGCACCTGTGGCGAGAAGGCCAAGCGGGACTACCTGTTCACCGGTGTCCTGCCGCCGAAGAACCTGGTGTGCGCGGCGGACGACAGCCCGTTCTAGCCGCACGGACGCCGCGAGCCGACCCCACCGGGCCGGTTCGCGGCACGCCCCCGGAGCTGCGAGGCCCGACGCCGGTCGTTTTCGGCGCGCGGGACGCGTACCCGTCGCATGGTTTGGTGTTCTTCTGAGGCCCGTCCACAGGTCGTGGGCGGGCCTCAGCCCCGTGCGGCGACCGCCGCGTCCAGGGCCGCGCGCATCGGCGCCCTCGGGGCGGGCACCCCGGTGAACAGCGCGAACTGCAGGTACGCCTGGGCAGCCAGCAGGTCCAGCCCGCTCACCACCCGGCAGCCGGCGGCCAGCGCGGCGGCCGCGAGCGGGGTCGGCCACGGGTCGTAGAGCACGTCGAAGACGACCGTGTCGCGGTGCGGCTTGAGCTCCGCGAGGGTCCCGGCGGCGCCCTTCGGCACCGTGGACACGATGACGTCCGCGTGCGCCGCGTCGGCCACGTCCTCCCAGTGCGCGGCGACGATCCGCACGTCCAGGGCCGCCGCGACCGGCAGCAGTTCCGTCACCGCCTCGGGACGGCGCGCGTAGACCGTGGCCCGGGCGCCCAGCGACGAGGCCGCCGCCAGCGCCGCGCGGGCCGTGCCCCCGGCGCCCAGGATCGCCATCTCCGCGGCCGCCACGCAGCCCACCTGGGCCAGCGCGTCGACCGCGCCCGGCGCGTCGGTGTTGTCCAGGAACCGGGTGCCGCCGCGCAGCACCAGGGTGTTCGCCGCGCCCAGCACCCGGGCCAGCGGCGTGACGTCCCGGCCGACGGCGAGCGCGACCTCCTTGAGCGGCATGGTCAGCGACAGACCGGCCCACTCGGGCCCCAGACCGTCCACGAAGGACGCCAGCTCGTCCTCGCCGACGTCGACCGCCGCGTAGGACCAGTCCAGGCCGAGGGCCGCGTAACCGGCGTTGTGCAGGACAGGGGACAGCGAGTGGCCGACGGGTCGGCCGAGCACCGCGGCCCGCATCAGCACGCGGCTCCGGTGAGAACCCCCGCCTGGCACGCCCTGCGCCGGTTCGCGTCGTGCTCGGCGAGCGTGACGGCGAACGCGGAGTGGCCCTCCTTGTCGACGGCCACGAAGTACACCCACTCGCCGGCAGGGGGTTCGATCGCGCCCTTCAGGGCCGCCGCCCCCGGGTTGGAGATCGGCCCGCCCGGCAGACCGCGCACGCTCTTCACGTTGTACGGGCTCTTCGGGTCGTCCATCTCTGCCGCCGTCAGGTCCGAGGAACTCTTCGACGGCTTGCCCTGCTTGATCAGCCAGTAGTTGGCCGTCACGTCGAACTCCAGAGGCATGTTCTTCTTGTACGCCCGGTTGTACGCCACCCGGGCCACCTTCCCCAGGTCGTCCGCGTTGCCGGCCTCCACCTGCGCGAGCGAGGCCACGATCAGCGCCTCGAACGGCGAGATCTGGCGCTCCTTCTCGGCCCGGGCGATGAACCCGCTGGACTCCATCTCCGCGTTGAACCGGGCGACCAGCTTCGTCAGGATCGAGGTCGCCGTGAAATTGGGCTCGAACTCGTAGGTGTCCGGGAACAGGAAGCCCTCGATGGACTTCTCCACCGGCTTGCCGTCGTTGCGCTTGAACCAGAACTCGGGCACCCCGAGCGCGACCGGGTCCTTGGCGACGGCCTCGAAGTCGGCGGCCGGGATCTTCGTGGCCTTCTCCAGCTCCGCGAACGTGCCCTTGAACGTCAGGCCCTCGCGCAGGGTCACCCGGGTGGTGATCTTGTTGTTCAGGTCGAGCAGCGCGGTCACCGCGTCCTTGGCCCGCATCTGCTTGCGCACCCGGTACGTGCCCGGCTGGAAGGACGTGCCCTTCGGGTTCTCCTTCGCGGCCTCGACGAACGCCTTGGCGCTCTTCACCACGTCGGCGGTGTAGAGGGTGTTGGCGATGTCGGCCACGGACTGGCCCTTCTTCACCGTGGCCGTGGTGTCGCTCGTGCCCCCGGTGGCGTAGTCGGGGGTGGCGAGCATGTCACTGATCTTGGTCGCGCCCCACCAGGCGCCCCCGCCCAGCACGAGCAGGATGACCACCGTGAGGATCAGCGCGAGCCCGCTGCGGCCCTTCTTCTTTCTGCGACGGCGGTGCCGGCCGGGGTCGACGTCCTCGTACAACCCCAGTTCGTCCATCATCCGCGTAGCCTCCGCTGAGCGTCGAGCCAACCCTGCAGGATCTCCACCGCGGCCGCCTGATCGACGACAGCGCGCTGGCGCTTCCCCTTGACACCCCGTTCTGCGAGCCTACGTCCCGCCACGACGGTTGACATCCGCTCGTCGGCCATGTGTACCGGGATCGACGGCAGGGCCTCGGTCAAGCGGGCAGCGTAGCCACGCACGGCGGCCGCCGCCAGTCCCTCTTTGCCGTTCAGGGCGATCGGCAGACCCACGACGATGCCTATCGCATCATATTCCTCGACCAGTTTGGCGATTTCCGCCAGATCGGTCGGCTTGTCCGTCTCCGACTGGTCCCGGGCCACGGTCACCACCGGAGTGGCCAGGATGCCGTCCGGATCGGAGCGCGCGACGCCGATCCGGACGTTCCCGACATCAATGCCGAGTCGGACGCCGCGCTGCCAACCGGTCCCGCTCAAGCCCGCTCCGCCACCAGCTTCTCGACCGCGTCGAGCAGCGCGCCGGCCTGGTCCGCCGGGATCCCGCCGCCCTGGGCCAGGTCCGCGTTGCCGCCGCCCTTGCCCGACAGCGCGCCCTTGACCAGGTCCCCGGCCGAGAGGCCCGCGATCTTCGCCGCCGCGTTCACCGCGATCACGATGGACGCCTTGCCGTTCGCCCGCGCAGTGACGGCCACCACGGCAGGCCGCTTCGGGTCGATCTTGCCCCGGACGTCCTGCGCCAGGGTCCGCACGTCGTTCGCGCCGGTGCCCTCGGGGGCCTCCGCGCCGACGTAGGCCACGCCGCGCACGTCCTTCGCGCCCGCCGCCAGGCCGCCGGAGTTCGCCAGGACCATCTGGGCCCGCAGCTTCTCCAGCTCCTTCTCGGTGTCCTTGAACTGGGCCATCATCTGCGCCACCCGGTCACCCAGCTGGTCGCTCGGCACCCGGAACAGCTCGGCGAGGCGCAGCACCAGATCCCGCTCGCGGGCCAGGTACCGGAACGCCTCGTGGCCGACCACGGCCTCGATCCGGCGCGAACCCGCGCCCACCGAGGACTCACCGGTCACCGCCATCGGGCCGATCTGCGCCGACCGCTCGACGTGCGTGCCACCGCACAGCTCGCGCGACCACTCGCCGCCGATCTCCACGACCCGGACGTCCTCGTCGTACGTCTCGCCGAACAGGGCGATCGCGCCCAGGTCCTTGGCCTTCGCGATCGGCATCACGTTCGCCGTGACCAGCAGGTCGCTGCGGACCGCGAGATTGGAGACCTCCTCGATCTCGCTGCGGGTCTCCGCCGACAGCGCGCCGCGCCAGGAGAAGTCCAGCCGCAGGTAGCCGGGACGGTTGTACGAACCCGACTGCAGGGCCGCCGGGCCGAGCACCTGGCGCAGGGCCGCGTGCACCACGTGGGTACCCGAGTGGGCCTGGCGCGCGCCGATCCGCCACTCGGCGTCGACGGCCGCGTGCACCTTCTGGCCCACGTGCAGCTCGCCGTGCAGGACCCGCACCTGGTGCGAGACCAGCTTCTTCACCGGCCGCTGCACGTCGAGCACCTCGGCCTCGACATCCGCGCCGACCAGCCGGCCCGCGTCGGAGTCCTGGCCGCCGGACTCGGCGTAGAACGGGGTCCGGTCCAGGATCACCGTGACGACCTCGCCGGGGGCCCCGTGCCGGGTCGGCAGGCCCTCCTTCAGCATCGCCAGGATCGTCGCGTCGGACTCCAGCGTCGAGTACGCCACCCAGTCGGTCGGGCCGTGCTCGTCGAGCACCGACCGGAACGCCGAGAGGTCCGCGTGCCCGCTCTTGCGCGCCGCCGCGTCGGCCTTCGCCCGGGTCCGCTGCTCCAGCATCAGGGCCTTGAAGCCCTCCACGTCCACGGACAGGCCCTGCTCGGACGCGATCTCCAGGGTCAGGTCGATCGGGAAGCCGAACGTGTCGTGCAGCTGGAACGCCTTGGAGCCCGCGAGCTTCTCGCCGCCGGCCGACTTGGTCTCCGTCAGGGCCAGGTCCAGGATCGTCGTGCCCTGCCGCAGGGTGGACAGGAAGGCGTCCTCCTCCGCGTAGGCGTACCGCGCGATCCGGTCGTAGTCGCTGGCCACCTCGGGGTAGCTCGGGGCCATGCAGTCCCGGGCCACCGGCAGCAGGTGCGGCATGGCCTGGCCCTCGAAGCCCAGGAGCCGGATCGAGCGGATCGCCCGGCGGAGGATGCGGCGGAGCACGTAGCCCCGGCCCTCGTTGCCCGGGGTCACGCCGTCGCCGATCAGCATCAGGCCGGTGCGGACGTGGTCGGCGATGACCCGCAGCCGCACGTCGTCGGGGTGCGACTCGGAGGCCACGTGGCTCTTCGACGCCCCGTACCGCTTGCCGGCGAGCTCCTCGGCCTTCTCGATCAGCGGCCGGACCTCGTCGATCTCGTAGAGGTTGTCGACGCCCTGCAGGACGGAGGCGATCCGCTCCAGGCCCATGCCGGTGTCGATGTTGCGCGCCGGCAGCTCCCCCAGGATCGGGAAGTTCTCCTTGTCGGTGCCCGGGCCGCGCTCGTACTGCATGAAGACGTTGTTCCAGATCTCCATGTAGCGGTCCTCGTCGACCTCCGGACCGCCCTCGCGGCCGTAGGACGGGCCGCGGTCGACGAAGATCTCCGAACACGGGCCGCACGGGCCGGGGATGCCCATCGACCAGTAGTTGTCCTTCTTGCCCCGGCGCACGATCCGCTCCATCGGCAGGCCGACCGTGCGGTGCCAGATGTCGATGGCCTCGTCGTCGTCCAGGTAGACCGTCGCCCAGAGGGTCTCCGGGTCCAGGCCGTAGCCGCCGTCGGTGAGGGACTTCGTCAGCAGGTCCCAGGCCATCGGGATGGCCTCGGCCTTGAAGTAGTCGCCGAAGGAGAAGTTGCCGTTCATCTGGAAGAACGTGCCGTGCCGGCTGGTCTTGCCGACCTCGTCGATGTCGGGGGTCCGGATGCACTTCTGCACCGAGACCGCGCGCTTCCACGGAGCTGCCTGCTGGCCCAGGAAGTAGGGGACGAACTGCACCATGCCGGCATTGATGAACAGCAGGTTCGGGTCATCAATCGCTGGCAGCGGTGCGCTGGGCACGACCGTGTGCCCGTTCGCCTCGAAGTGGGCCAGGAACCGGCGCTTAATCTCCGCGGTCCGCATCAGTATTCTTCGCTTTCCTCAGTGTCATCGGTGATCAGAAGGCCGTGCGCGATGGCGTCGGCGATCTCCGCCTCGCGCTCGGCCGCGCCCTCGCGGACGTCCTCGACAAAGCTACGCACGGAATCGAGCAGCCCGCCGGCGGACTGCCCGAGGTTACCCGCGATGCCGGCCGGCGTGAACGCGTGCGCGGTCCGGGTCAGCTTGCGCACGACCACCACCCCGACGGCCACCCCGACGCCCAGCCACAGCAGTCGCTTGAACATCTCAGCCCTTCCTGGCGGCCTTGCGGCGCGACTTCAGCTCGTCGCGCACCTCGCGGTCCTCGTCGGCCGCGCGGCGCTTGGCGGCGGCCTTGCGGAAGCCGTAGCCGAGGGCGGCGACCTTGACCAGCGGGTTCGCGACGGCCGCCGACACCAGGGTGCTCACGTTCGCCACGTTGGCCGTGAGCTGCGAGGCGTGGCTGGTGATCGTGTCCACCCGGGCGAGCTGCTCGTTCACCCCGTCGAGGGTGACCTGCACCTGGCCGAGGGCCACGTTGACGTTGTCGACCGTCGTGTTGACGTTGCCGAGCAGCGGGCCGGTCCGGTCGGTGAGGTCCGTGAGCGCCCGGGTCGCCGCGTCCACGGTGTGCCGGAGCCTCAGGATCGGCACCGCGAGGGCCGCCACCAGACCTACGAATGCGACGGCCGCGATCAGGGCCGCGACCTCTCCGAACGACACTGGGGTCCCCCTTCGTGACAAACCTCTCGGGCTGACCCTATCGCCTACCCCGTGAGGGCCTGCGTTAGGCCTTGGCGGACACGCGCGGGTGGGCCGGGGCGCACGGGATGCGCGGCCCGGGCCTTCGCGGGGCGGGTGGCCGGGACCCCGCGTGGTGCGTGGCCGGGGCCGGGCGGGGCTGGTGGCCGTGCCGGGTGCGCGCCCGGGCCTTCGGGGGCCCCTGCCGGGTGCGCGACCCGGGCCTTCGCGGGCCCGCGCCGGACGGGCGCTAGCCCTTCGCCGACACCACGACGGTCAACGTGATCGCCGGGGTCGCGTCCGGCGTCGCGCTGTCGTTGCCGCTGCCCGACACGGTGATCAGCAGGTCGTCGGCCGTCCAGCAGCCGTCCTTCGTCGGGTTCTTCCCGCAGGTCGGGCCGCCCTCGTGGAACCGCCAGCCGGCGCGGTCCAGCGCCTGCGAGTACGCCGACTCGGCCTCCGCCGCGCGCCGGGGCACGCCCACGTACGTCCGGACGAGGTTGTCGCCCTTCGTGGTGTCGGCGGGCTTGCCCAGCCACTCGGGGGCCTCGACCTTGGCCAGCGCGTCGGCCGCGCCGCTCGGGCCGCCTGCGCAGCCGGTCAGGGCCAGGGCCGCCACGGACAGGGCGACCAGGAACTTCGTGCGCACTAGGAGTCTCCCCGGGAACGGATGATGGTCCGCAGCTTGTCGATGCGTTCGGACACCGCGCGCTCGGCGCCGTGCGTGGTGGGCCGGTAGTAGTCGCGGCCGACGGTCTCGTCCGGCGCGTACTGCTGGGCGACGACGCCGCGCGGGTCGTCGTGCGGGTAGCGGTAGCCGGCGCCGTGGCCGAGGCCCTTGGCGCCCGCGTAGTGCGCGTCGCGCAGCGCCGGCGGCACGTTCCCCGTCCGGCCGGCCTTGACGTCGGCGATGGCCTCGAAGATCCCGGTGGTGACCGTGTTGGACTTCGGGGCCGTGGCCAGGTGCACGACGGCCTGGGCGAGGTTGAGCTGCCCCTCGGGCAGGCCGATCAGCTGCACGGCCTGGGCGGCGGCCGTGGCGACCAGCAGGGCGGTGGGGTCGGCCATCCCGACGTCCTCGCTGGCGAAGATCACCAGGCGGCGGGCGATGAACCGGGGGTCCTCGCCCGCGACGAGCATCCGGGCGAGCCAGTGCAGGGCGGCGTCGACGTCGGAGCCGCGCATGCTCTTGATGAACGCGCTGGTCACGTCGTAGTGGCCGTCGCCGTCACGGTCGTAGCGGACGGCGGCGACGTCGATGGCGGCCTCGATCGTGGCGAGATCGATCGTCGGGGTACCGGCCGGGGCGGGGCCGTCCGGTGCCGGGCCCGGGGCCAGCGCCGCCGAGGCCGCCGCCTCCAGGGCCGTGAGCGCCTTGCGCACGTCGCCCCCGGCCAACCGCACCAGGTGGTCGCGTGCCTCCGCCGTCAGGGTCACCGCCCCCGCCAGCCCGCGCTCATCGGTCAGCGCCCGGTCCACCAGCGCCCCGACCGCCACCTCGTCCAGCGGCTTCAGGGTCAGCAGCACGCACCGGGACAACAGCGGTGAGACGACCGAGAAGTACGGGTTCTCCGTGGTCGCGGCCAGCAGCGTGACCGTCCGGTCCTCGACGGCGGCCAGCAGCGAGTCCTGCTGGGTCTTGGTGAACCGGTGCACCTCGTCGATGAACAGCACCGTGGCCCGCCCGGTGCGCCGCCGGTCGGCCTTGGCCGCGGCGATCACCTCGCGGACGTCCTTGACCCCGGCCGACAGCGCGGACAGGGCGACGAACCGGCGCTGGGAGGACCGGGCGACCAGGTGCGCGACCGTGGTCTTGCCGGAGCCGGGCGGCCCCCAGAGGATCACCGACATCGGCGAGTCGCCGCTGACCAGCTGGTGCAGCGGCGCGCCGGCGGCGAGGAGGTGCTCCTGCCCGATCAGCTCGTCGATGGCGCGGGGTCGCATCCGGACGGCCAGCGGGGCCCCCGGCGGCACGTCCGCGAAGTCGTTCGAGGACGCCGAGGCGGAACCTCCGGGCTCCGACAACTCGAACAGCGCGTCCACGCCGCAGACCTTACCGCCGGGGTCCGACGGAACCCGGCGAATGTCCGGTTCGCGGTGACGCCGCTCACGGGTACGGTCGGGGCGTGGAACCCCGCATCCTTGCCGACGCCGCCGCCGTGCGCGCCGCGGACGACTCCCCCTACCTGCGGCTCATCCTCCAGATGGACGGCCCCGTCACCGGTTACGCGTACGAGGGCTCCGTGCTCGTCGTCGGCCGGCCGCCCGGTCGCGACCCCCGGGCGCACGCCGTGGGCGACCCGGACACGTGCACGGCGCTGGTCGACTTCGTCCGGGCCGCCGGGGAGCTGTCCGCCGGGAACTGGGTCAACGGGCCGCGCGGGGTGGACCCCGGCTTCGAGGGCCGGGTGCACGAGTGGGACTTCCGGTGGACGGAGTCCGCGCCCGCCGACCGGCCGGGGGCTCCCGACGCGGTCCGGGCCGACCCGGGGGACGCGGTCCGGCTCGACCCGGCCGACGACGCGGAGATCAACGCCGTTCTCGATCTCTCGTTGCCGGAGAGTTCGGTCCGGCCGGGCGACGCCGACGCGGTGGCGTGGTACGGGATCCGGGTCGCCGGCCGACTCGCCGCGGTCGCCGCCGACGTGTCCCCGCCCGGGTTCGGGGTGGTCTCCGGGATCGCCGTGCACCCCGCCCACCAGGGCCTGGGGCTGGGTGGGGCGCTGACGACGGCCGTGACCCGGGTGCTGCTCGCCGAGCACGGGATCGCCGGCCTCGGGGTGTACTCGGACAACTCCCGGGCCTCCGCGCTGTACGAGCGGCTGGGCTTCCGGGCGGTGTGCCCGCGGACCGCTGGCATGTTGGCATCGTCCGATTCGCGTGTTCGGGGGCCGATACCGGGCTAGGCTGGAGGGCAAGTCACGCGGTAGCAACAGAAAGGCCGGGTCAATGGCCGAAGGTACAGTGAAGTGGTTCAACGCCGAAAAGGGTTTCGGCTTCATCACTCCGGACGACGGCGGGCAGGATCTCTTCGTGCACTTCTCCGCTATCGCGAGCCAGGGCTATCGCAGCCTGGATGAGAACCAGCGGGTCGAGTTCGATGTGGGCCAGGGTCAGAAGGGCCCGCAGGCGGAAAACGTTCGCGCGATCTGACGGCAGTCAGCTCCTCCCCGCCGTGAGACCGCGCCCTATGGGTTGCGGGAGGCAGTGATGGTTGAGCGACGCACGTTGAGCATTGTGGACTGGCACGCTGACGGTAGCGCGTCATCCGCTTTCTGGGCGATCACGGTCGAACAGCGCGCCCAGGTGGAGGCCATCCTCGGACGGTCCTCCGACGTGAACGGACTGGTGACGGCGGCGCAGGCCGAGCAGGCCCGCGAGGCGACGAGCGGGTGGCTCTCCTGCGCCAACGACACGCGGCTGTAGATCTGGATCAGGCCGCCAGTTCCCGGACACCCCGGAGCCTGGTACGCAACAGGTCCTGAGCAAGGCTGATGTCGAGGCGGATCTCCCCCGGGCACGCGGACGGGGCGGGTCCGCCTCGCAGTCTGTCCGCCGCGATCCCGAGGCGCGCGGCGAGCAGGTGGCCGAGTTCGTAGCGGCTGACCGCGTCGGGGCCGGCGACGTTGAGGACGCCCGCGTGGTCGTTGACGGCCAGCTCCAGCACGGCCGAGGCCAGGTCGGACACGTGCACCGGGCAGCGCAGTTCCTCCGTGAACAGGATGCCCTCCCGGCGGCCCTCGGCCAGTTCCCGGATCATCTGCTCGTGGGCGCTGTCGCCGTCGCCGAGGATCAGGGAGTTGCGGACGATCGCGGCGTCGGCGTGCACGGCGTGCACGGCGGTCTCCGCCGCCGCCTTCGCCGCCCCGTAGGCGTTGACCGGCTCCGGGACGGCCTGCTCGGTGTAGGGCTCGGTGCGGCCCGCGAACACGGCGTCGCTGGACACGTGCACCAGGCGGGCGCCGACGGCCGCGAGGGCCACGTTGGCCGTGCCGTCGGCGGTGACCGCCCACGAGTTCTTCGCGAACGCCGTGTGCACGACCGCCGTGGGGGCGGCCTCCTCGACGAGCGCCGTGACGGCGACCCGGTCGGTCACGTCGAGCCGGTGCCAGGTGACGCCGGCGATCTCGGGGACCTGGGACTGGTAGGTGCCGACGACCAGCCAACCGGCGGCGACCGCCTGGCGGGCCACCTCCCGGCCGAGGAAACCGGACGCGCCCGTGATCAGAAGAGTGTCCACGGACTCAGACCCTAAACCCTCCCGAGGGGTACGAGACGGCAGCCGCCCGCCGGAACCGGTCGCCGAGGTGCCGGCGGGGTCCCGGGGGCGGCTGCGCGCGTACCCGGAAAAGGGGTGTTTCTAGGCCTTCTTCGGGGGGCCGTCCACGCCGGCCTCCAGGCGCTGCACGGCCGTGATCGGGGTCGGCGCGCCGGTCAGCGGGTCGTAGCCGCCGCCCGACTTCGGGAACGCGATCACGTCGCGGATCGTGTCCGAGCCGGCGAGCAGCATGCAGACCCGGTCCCAGCCGAACGCGATCCCGGCGTGCGGCGGCGGGCCGTAGTTGAACGCCTCGAGCAGGAAGCCGAACTTGTCCGCGGCCTCCTCCTCGGTGATGCCCAGCAGGTCGAAGACCCGGCGCTGGACGCTGCCCTTGTGGATACGGACCGAGCCGCCGCCGATCTCGTTGCCGTTGCAGACGATGTCGTAGGCGTAGGCCAGCGCGCCGTCCGGGGACTCCTCGAACTTCGGCTCCCACTCCTCGTTCGGCGAGGTGAAGGGGTGGTGCACGGCCGTCCAGCCGCCGCCGTCGATCTGCTCGAACATCGGGGCGTCGACCACCCAGCAGAACGCCCACGCCGACTCGTCGATCAGGTTCGACCGCTTGGCGATCTCGATCCGGGCCGCGCCCAGCAGCTCCTGGGACGCCCGGCGCTCGCCGGCGGCGAAGAACACCGCGTCGCCCGGCTTCGCGCCCGCAGCGTCGGCCAGGCCCGCGAGGTGCGCCTCGGACAGGTTCTTGGCGACCGGGCCCCGGGCCTCGCCCGTCTCGGCGTCGAACAGCACGTACGCCAGGCCGCGCGCGCCCCGGGACTTCGCCCAGTCCTGCCAGCCGTCGAGCTCCTTGCGGGTCTGGGCCGCGCCGCCGGGCATGACGACCGCGCCGGTGTACGGGGCCTGGAAGACCCGGAACTCGGTGCCCTGGAAGTAGGTGGTGAGTTCGACCAGCTCCACGCCGTAGCGCAGGTCGGGCTTGTCCGAGCCGTACCGGTCCATCGCGTCGTGCCAGGTGATCTGCGGCAGCGGCCGGGGCATCTCGTAGCCGACGAGCTCGCGCCACAGGGCGGCGGCGATCGACTCGCCAAGCTCGATGATGTCCTCCTGGGTCACGAAGGACATCTCGATGTCGAGCTGGGTGAACTCCGGCTGGCGGTCCGCGCGGGAGTCCTCGTCGCGGTAGCAGCGGGCGATCTGGTAGTACCGCTCCATGCCGGCGACCATCAGGAGCTGCTTGAACAGCTGCGGGGACTGCGGCAGCGCGTACCACGAACCGGGCTTGACCCGGACCGGCACCAGGAAGTCGCGGGCGCCCTCGGGGGTCGACCGGGTCAGGGTCGGGGTCTCGATCTCCACGAACTTGCGCTCGTTGAGCAGGTCGCGGGCGATCCGGTTCGCGTCCGAGCGCATCCGAAGCGCCTTCGCGGGGCCGGAGCGGCGCAGGTCCAGGTAGCGGTAGCGCAGCCGGGCCTCGTCGCCGACCTCGACGTGGTCGTCGATCGGCAGCGGCAGCGGGGCGGCCTCCGACAGGATGACCAGCTCGGTGACGTTCAGCTCGATCTCGCCGGTGGGCAGCTCGGGGTTCTCGTTGCCGGCGGGGCGGAGCTCGACGGTGCCGGTGACCTTGACGCAGTACTCGTTGCGCAGACCGTGGGCGGCCTCGTCCTCACCGCGGAACACCGCCTGGACGAACCCGGAGGCGTCCCGGAGATCGATGAAGATGACACCGCCGTGGTCACGGCGCCGGGCGACCCAGCCCGCCAGGGTCACGCGCTCGCCGACGTGCGTGGAACGCAGCGCCCCGGCCTCGTGGGTGCGGATCACAGAGCTTCTCCTTCGTCCGTTTTCGTCGCGCAACATTCTCGCAGAGCGCCGGGGGCGGGCCGGCGGGGCACCCCCGGCGGCAGCGCGCGGACCGGCCGGGCCGACGGGAGGGACACCGGCCGTGCCTCACCTGCGCGGCCGGCCGGCCGTCCCCTGGTGGCCAGCCCGCTTCCCCGGGGCGGGCAACTCGGCCGTTGTCCGACGGCAGTATGGGGCGAAATCCTACAATCGGGGCAGAACCACGCGGCCCCGAGGAGCCCAGATGGATCTCAGCGCGTTCTACGGCGTCGTCGCGGGCATCAACTTCACCCTGCTCGGGCTGTGGTGGGTGGCCGCCAAGGACCGGCCGGACATGTCGGTGCGGGACTCGGCGGGGCGGCGGATGGCGTACCTCGTGTCGCTGCAGTTCGTCGTCCCCGGCACCGTGTCGCTGCTGTCCCAGGTCGCCCCGGACGTGCCGACCCTGTGGCGGGCCTCGTTCACCTTCGCCGGGCTGGCCGGCGCGCTCGGCATCGCGCTGCTGGTCCCGGCGCTGCGGAAGTCGACCGGGCAGCCCCGGACGGCCCGCGCGCTGCTGTGGGGGGCCGTGCCGGTGTACCTGGTGGTCGCCGCCGTGGCCGCGATCCCGCCGCTCGGGGACGCGATCCGCGGGAACCTGACGAGCCTGCAGGTCGAGGCGATCCTGCTGTGTCTGCTGGTGTTCCTGGGGGTGCAGTCGGCGTGGGTGGTGGCGATGGCACCCAGGGAGCCGGGGCCCACCTCGGCGGGTCCCGGCAAGGTCGGTCCGGGGCCGGACGCCAGGGCCGGCGGCTGAGCCGGCCCCGCGTCCCTCCGCGCTACGCCACCGTGGGCCGCAGATCCCCCGCCGGAGGCGCCCACGTCGCCGGGTCGGCCGCCGCCTGCTCCCCGCTGCGGATGTCCTTCACCGTCTGCTCGTCCCCGGGGAACCACACGAACGGGATACCCCGCTTCTCGGCGAACTTGATCTGCTTGCCGAACTTCGCCGCCGCCGGGGCGACCTCCACCGGGATCCCCCGCCCGCGCAGCGCCGCCGCGATCCGGTTGCACGCCGGCCGGTCCTCCTCCGCCGGCAGCGCGACCAGCACGCACGTCGGGGTCGGCCGGCTCACGGTCAGCGCGCCGGAGCCGAACAGGACGCCGAGGATCCGGCTCACCCCGATCGACAGGCCGACGCCCGGGAAGGTGTCGTTGCCGGACTGGGCGAGGGTGTCGTACCGGCCGCCGGAGCACACCGAGCCGTACTTCTCCCGGCCCTCGATGAACGTCTCGTACACGGTGCCGGTGTAGTAGTCCAGGCCCCGGGCGATCCGCATGTCCGCGACGAGCAGGCCCGGCGCGTGCTCGGCGGCGGCGTCGAGCACGGCGGCCAGCTCCTCCAGGCCCTCGTCGAGCAGCGGGTCGCTGACGCCGAGCGCCCGGACGGCGTCGGCGAAGGAGCTGTCCGGCGTCGAGATGTCGGCGAGCTTGAGGCACGCGGCGGCCTGCGCCCCGGTGGCCCCGGCCTGCTCGGCGAGCATCGCGGTCACCTTGTCCGGGCCGACCTTGTCCAGCTTGTCGATCACCCGGAGCGCGGCCATCGGGTCGGTCAGGCCCAGGCCCCGGTAGAAGCCCTCGGAGAGCTTGCGGTTGTTGACGTGCATCGTGAACCGGACCGGCAGGGTCGCCAGCGCGTCGGCCACCACGACGGGCAGCTCGGCCTCGTAGTGGTTCGGCAGCGTCTCGCGGTCGATGATGTCGATGTCGGCCTGGTAGAACTCGCGGTAGCGGCCCTCCTGGGGGCGCTCGCCCCGCCAGCACTTCTGGATCTGGTACCGGCGGAACGGGAACGTCAGCTTGCCCGAGTTCTCCAGCACGTACCGGGCGAACGGCACCGTCAGGTCGAAGTGCAGGCCCAGCCCGGAGTCGGAGGAGTCGGCCCCCTCGGCCTGGAGGCGGCGCAGGACGTACACCTCCTTGGAGGTCTCGCCCTTGCGGAGCAGCTGGTCCATCGGCTCGACGGCGCGGGTCTCGATCGGCGCGAAGCCGTGCAGTTCGAAGGTGCCCCGGATCCGGTCGAGGACGGTCTGCTCGATGATGCGCTGGCCGGGCAGCCACTCGGGGAAGCCGCTGAGCGGAGTCGGACGGGTCATGTCGGGTGCTCTCTCTCGTTTCACAGTCTTCGCCGTGCCGGGTCGCGGCCCGCACGGAAGGGTCGCCGTCCCCGCGGAAAGGACCAACGACGCGGACGGGTACTAGAAGCCGGTCCGCCGGGTGTCCGGCGCGGCCAGGCCGGTCAGGTAGGGGTTCGACACGCGCTCGCGGCCGATCGTGGTGCGCGCGCCGTGGCCGGGCAGGCAGACCGTCGCGTCGTCGAGGGTGAGCAGCCGGTCGCGCAGGCTGGCCATCATCGTCGCGGAGTCGCCGCCCGGCAGGTCGGTGCGTCCGATGGTGCCCTCGAACAGGACGTCGCCGGTGAAGCAGACGGGTTCGGCGCCGAGGGTCCGGTACAGCACCGACCCGCCGGTATGGCCGGGCACGTGGTCGACGGTGAACGCCGTACCCGCGAGTTCCAGCACGTCGCCGTCGGTGACCAGGCGCGGGTCCTCCAGGCCGGTGTAGGTCCGGCCGGGGCCCACGAGCTGCGCGAGGCTGATCGGCAGGCCCATCGTCGGATCGTCGAGCAGCCCCACGTCGGCCGCGTGCACGTACGCCGGCAGGTCGCGGGCCGCGCACAGTTCCGCCGCCGACCAGACGTGGTCGAAGTGCCCGTGGGTCAGCAGGACGGCCACGGGGGTGAGCCGGTGTTCGGCGAGGAGCGCGTCGAGGTCGGCCAGGACGCCGAGGCCGGGGTCGACCACCACGCACGTGCCGCCCGGCCCGTCGCCGGCGGCAACGTAACAATTCGTGCCGAGGGCGGCGGCGGGAAACCCGGCAATAAACACGTAAAGGGTCCTTCTGGGCGAGGTGACGGCTCCGCCGTAGAGCCTACCGAGCCTGTCCGGACGGTCGCACGGAGATACAGGTTGACCCGGTACCCTATCGAACCGACCCGACCGTACACTCGGGCGGATGTGACCTACGGCACGGATCGACCGTGCCCACCTTGGGGAGGGAGCACACGTGGCTTCCAGCAGAGACCGGCAGCGCCAGCTGGCCCGGGCGAAGCTCGACCGACAGACCGCTCGGCGGACTGCGCACGCCCGTCGACGGCGGCAGATCCGTGCCGGCGTCGCCGGCGGGATCGCGCTGCTCGTCATCATCGTCGGCGCGTTGTGGATGGGCGGGGTCTTCGACAAGAAGCCCACGCCGCCCGCCGCGATCGGCGACTGCACCTGGCAGCCCAACACGGCTCCCACCGTGAAGGACGTCGGCAAGCCGCCGACGACAGGGATGGCGAAGGCCGGCGTCGCGCCGACGGTGATCACCACGAACCTCGGCGCGATCTCGGCCGAGCTGGACGTGGCGAAGGCCCCGTGCGCGGCGGAGAGCTTCCGGTACCTGGCGAGCAAGAAGTACTTCGACAACACGGCCTGCCACCGGTTGTCCCAGGAACAGCTGTTCGTCCTGCAGTGCGGCAGCCACAACGCGGAGGGCACCGGTGAGCCCGGCTACACCTACGCCACCGAGAACCTGCCCCAGGCGCCGGTGCCGGACCCGACCGCCAGCGCCCCGCCGTCTCCGACGGTGACCTATCCGGCGGGTACGATCGCCCTGGTCAACAAGGGTGCGAACACCAACGGCGGCCAGTTCATGATCTTCTACAAGGACACGCCGGCCAGCCCCGCGTACGCCATCGTCGGCAAGGTCACCAAGGGTCTCGAGCTGATCACAAAGGCCGCCGAGGCGGGTGCCGTGGACTCCAGCGGTGCCAAGGTGAATGACGGCAAGCCGAAGAACGACATCATCATCCAGACCCTGACCGTCGCGAAGCCGACCGAATCGGCCACCTGAGCGACAGAGGAGCAGTTCACGTGAGTTCTCAGCGGGAGCGCGTGCAGCGGGACGCCGCGCGCGCCAAACTCCAGCAGGGCATGACCGTCAAGGCCGAAGCCGCAGCGAAGCGTCGCAAGCTGCAGGCCGCGATCGGTTCCGCGATCGCCCTCGTCCTGGTCGTCGGCATCGGCATCTGGGTGGGTATCGCCGTGTTCGGCGGCGAGAAGAAGAAGGACGACACGGCCAGCCCGGGGGCGACCCCGTCGGCCGGCGCGAACGCCTGCAACTGGCTGCCGGAGGAGAAGAACGGCAACCCGAGCCTGCGTGACGTCGGCACCCCGGCGAAGGGCGAGCCCCGCACCGGCACCCGGACGATGGACATCACGTCCGGCGCCGGCGAGGTGTCCTTCGAGCTCGATGTCGCGAACGCGCCGTGCGCGGCGGCCAGCTTCGCGTTCCTGGCGGAGAAGAAGTTCTTCGACAACACGAAGTGCCACCGCCTGACCACCGAGGGCATCTTCGTGCTCCAGTGCGGCGACCCGTCGGCGTCCGGCATGGGCGGCCCGATGTACAAGTTCGCCGAGGAGAACCTGCCGACCGGCAAGAAGCCGACCTACCCGGCCGGCACCCTGGCCATGGCGAAGACCAACGCGCCGAACTCCACGGGCAGCCAGTTCTTCATCGTGTACGCCGACACGGACCTCCCGGCCAGCTACACGGTCGTCGGCAAGGTCACGAAGGGCCTCGACCTCGTCAAGGCCGTGGCCGCCAAGGGCGCGACGAAGGACGGCAAGGACGCGACGGACGGCGCTCCCAAGGAGCCGTTCGAGATCAAGTCCCTGAAGGTCGGCCCCGCGTCGGCCGCGGCGTCCCCGTCGCCGAGCGCCGGCGCCAGCCCGACCGCGGCGCCGTAACACCAGGTCACACCGCACGAGAAGGGGGCGCTCCGGGATTTCCCGGAGCGCCCCCTTTCACACCCTGAGACGGGTACGCGTACCCGTCGGATCTGCCTTTGTCGTCCGCCGCCAGGCCAGGACGGTCGCCCGGCACCCGGTCACCGCCGACGGGGCCGCGCCGGCCCGGCGACGCACGCACCGCCGTCGGGGCCGCACCACCCCGCCGGGGCGGGCACCACCGCGCCACCCCGGCCGCCGTGGCCGGACCCGGGAAGGTCAGGCCCCGGACGTCACCCGGTAGGCGTCGTAGACCCCGTCAACGCCACGCACAGCCCTCAACAGGTGCCCGAGGTGCTTCGGGTCGGCCATCTCGAATGTGAACCGGCTGACGGCCACCCGGTCCCGGGTCGTGGTCACGGTCGCCGACAGGATGTTGACCTTCTCCTCGGACAGCACCCGGGTCACGTCGGCGAGCAGCTTGTGCCGGTCGAGCGCCTCCACCTGGATCGCGACCAGGAACGTCGACCCCGCCGACGGCTTCCAGGTCACCTCGACGAGCCGTTCGGGCTGGCTGCGCAGGTCGTCGGAGTTCACGCAGTCCTGGCGGTGCACGCTCACCCCGCCGGACCGGGTCACGAAGCCCATGATCTGGTCGCCGGGCACCGGGGTGCAGCACCGGGCCAGCTTGATCCAGACATCGGAGACACCGTGCACGACGACGCCCGGGTCGTACTGGCCGCGCGAGCGCGACACCCGGGTGGGCAGGGCGGTCTCGGCGACATCCTCGACCAGGCCCTCCTCGCCCCCGTAGCCGGCGACGAGCTTCTGCACCACGGACTGGGCGGACACCTGGTGCTCGCCCACCGCCGCGTACAGCGAGGAGACGTCCTGCAGGTGCAGGTCGCGCGCGATCGTGGTCAGCGAGTCGAGGGTGAGCATCCGCTGGAGCGGCAGGCCCTGCTTGCGCATGGCCTTGGTGATCTGCTCCTTGCCGTCCTCGATCGCCTCCTCGCGGCGCTCCTTGTTGAAGTACTGCCGGATCTTGGTGCGCGCACGGGGGCTCTTGACGAAGCCGAGCCAGTCCTGGGTCGGGCCGGCCGTCTCCGACTTCGACGTGAAGATCTCGATCACGTCGCCGTTGTTCAGGGACGATTCGAGGGGTACGAGCTTGCCGTTGACCCGCGCGCCGATGCACTTGTGCCCGACCTGGGTGTGCACCGCGTACGCGAAGTCGACCGGCGTGGACCCCTTGGGCAGGGCGATGACGTCGCCCTTGGGGGTGAAGACGTACACCTCCTGGCTGGAGAGGTCGTAGCGCAGCGCGTCGAGGAACTCGCTCGGGTCGGCGGCCTCGCGCTGCCAGTCGAGGAGCTGGCGCAGCCACGCCATCTCGTCGATGTGCGCGGGCGGCCCGACGATCGTGGCGCCCTTGGTCTCCTTGTACTTCCAGTGCGCCGCGATGCCGTACTCCGCCGTGCGGTGCATCGCGTAGGTGCGGATCTGCATCTCGACCGGCTTGCCGTTCGGGCCGATCACGGTGGTGTGCAGCGACTGGTACATGTTGAACTTGGGCATCGCGATGTAGTCCTTGAACCGGCCCGGGACGGGCTGCCAGTTCGCGTGGACGACGCCGAGCGCGGCGTAGCAGTCGCGCACGGTGTCCACCAGGATCCGCACTCCGACCAGGTCGTAGATGTCGTTGAAGTCGCGGCCCCGGACGATCATCTTCTGGTAGATCGAGTACAGGTGCTTGGGGCGGCCGGTGACGCTCGCCTTGATCTTCGAGGTGCGCAGGTCGGTGTTGACCCGGTCGGTGACCTGGACCAGCAGGGCGTCGCGCTGGCCGGAGTGGTCCTGCACGAGCCGGCGGATCTCGTCGAACCGCTTCGGGTACAGCGTGCCGAAGGACAGGTCCTCCAGCTCCCACTTGATCGTGTTCATACCGAGGCGGTGGGCCAGGGGCGCCAGGATCTCCAGGGTCTCGCGGGCCTTCTGCTCCTGCTTGGCCTGCGGCAGGAACGTCAGGGTGCGCATGTTGTGCAGCCGGTCGGCGAGCTTGATGACGAGGACGCGCGGGTCCTTGGCCATGGCGACGACCATCTTGCGGATCGTCTCCGCCTTGGCCGCGTCGCCCAGCTTGACCTTGTCCAGCTTCGTCACGCCGTCGACGAGCAGCGCCACCTCGCCGCCGAAGTCGCGCCGCATCTCCTCCAGGGAGTAGGGCGTGTCCTCGATCGTGTCGTGCAGGAGCGCGGCCACCAGGGTCGTGGTGTCCATCCCGAGGTCGGCGAGGATCGTCGCCACCGCGAGCGGGTGCGTGATGTACGGGTCACCGGACTTGCGGTACTGCCCGGTGTGGTAGCTCGCCGCCACGTCGTAGGCCTGCTGGAGGAGGCGGACGTCGGCCTTGGCGTGGCTGGCGCGGTGGGTGGCGACCAGCGGCTCGAGGACCTCGCGGACCTGGGTGCTCTGCCACGGCGCGTTGAACCGGGCGAGCCGGGCCCGGACCCGCCGGCCGGTGGGCACGTTGCCGAGGCCGGGGCGGACGCCGCTGGCCTCCTCGCCGGGGACCACGGGTTCCTCGGTGGCCACGACGTTCAGCACGGATTTTTGCCCGTTAACGGCGGAGGTGTCCGTGGGACCTGGCGGGACCGGCGCGCCGGAACCCGCCACGGAACCCTCCGCTGGGGATGTGACGTCGCTCGACAACCGCCTGCTCCTCGCCATGAGATCTCTCAGGACGTCTCATCGTAGCCCTTGAGCGTCCCTCACTCCCCCGCGTCGTACCCCAAGCTACGTCAAACCGTCAGGAGGGCATGCACCGGGCGCGGGGCCAGGCGCTCGCGGCCGGGCAGGAAGCCGAGTTCCAGCACGACGCTGAACCCGCTCACCACGCCGCCGGCCCGCTCCACCAGGCCCAGGGTGGCCTCCGCCGTACCGCCCGTGGCCAGGACGTCGTCCACGACCAGGACCCGGGTGCCCGGGGCGAACGCGTCGGCGTGCACCTCGAGGGTCGCCTGGCCGTACTCCAGGTCGTAGGAGGCCGACAGCACCTCGCGGGGCAGTTTCCCCGCCTTACGGACCGGGACGACGCCCTTGGTGGTCGCGTACCCGATCGCGGCGGCGAGCAGGAAGCCCCTGGCCTCCATGCCCGCGACCACGTCGAAACTGTCCGCGCCGTGGAACGCGACGATCTCGTCCACGACGGCACGGAACACCGCGCCGTCCCCGAACAGCGGGCTCAGGTCCTTGAACAGGATGCCCGGTTTCGGGAAGTCCGGCACGTCGGCCACCCGGCTGGAGACCAGCCGGGCGGCCTCGGGACCGCTGTCCCCCGTGAATGCCACCAACTACCGCTTCCGGGGCCGGCTGACCGGACGCTGACCCGGCTTCGGGGCCAGGGTGCCGCCGTCCGCCGCGAACACCGGGGTGCGCGGGGTCGGCACGCCGTCCTCGCCCTTCTCGGCGATGCTGGCCCGTCGGGCGAGCACCCGCTGGGTGTGCGCCACGACCCGGGGCTCCTTCTCCTTCAGCCAGCACAGAACCGGCGTGGCGAAGAAGATCGAGGAGTAGACCGCCGCGCCCATACCGATGAACAGCACGAGGCCGAGGTCCTTCAGGGTGCCCGCGCCGAGCAGGCCGGCGCCGATGAACAGCAGGCCGCCGACCGGGAGCAGCGCGACCAGACCGGTGTTGATCGAGCGCATCAGGGTCTGGTTGACGGCCAGGTTGGCCGCCTCCGAATACGTCATCGTGTTGCGGGCCAGGATCCCGGCGGTGTTCTCCTGGACCTTGTCGAACACGACGACCACGTCGTACAGCGCGAAGCCGAGGATCGTCAGGAAGCCGATCACCGTGGACGGCGTGATCTCGAAGCCGACCAGCAGGTACACGCCGGCGGTGAGCGTCAGGTCCAGCACCAGGGAGGCCACCGCGCCGATCGCCATCCGCCACTCGAACCGGATGATCAGGTACCCGATCACGATCGCGAGGAAGACCCCCAGACCCGTCAGGGCCTTCGAGGTGACCTGGCTGCCCCACGCGCCACTGACCTGCGTGTCGCTGATCTTGGTCACGTCGATGCCGAACTTCTTCGCCAGCGCCGTCTTGACCTTGAACGCCTGGTCCGGGTTCAGCGACGTCGTCTTGACCTCGTAGCTGGTCTCGCCGCCACCGATCTTCACGGCCGCCAGGGTCTTGCCCTTGGGGTCGACGTCCGTCACGGCCTTGGTGATGGCCGACTCGACCTCGTGGGCCGTGCCGACGCTGGCCGGCACCTGGAACTTGTTGCCACCGGTGAAGTCGATGCCCAGGTGCGGGCCCTGGAACACGAAGCTCAACACGGCGATCAGGAGGACGACACCGGCGACGGTGAACCAGACCTTCTTCCTGCCGATGATGTTGAGGCCGGCGTTACCGCTGTAGAGCCGGTTAGCGAGACCGGAACCAGCCATGTCACGCCTCCTTCGGGTTGGTGCTGACGGGGAGGTCGCCCTGCTCGGTGGGCTTCTGCAGCACCCGGCCGAGACCACTCACCCGGGGGGAGAGGAACGCCTTGGTACTGGCGAAGGCCGCCATGATCGGGTGTCGGAACAGGAACACCACCATGAGGTCGAGCACCGTGGCGAGACCCAGCGCGAACGCGAAGCCCTGCACCGTGCCGATCGCGAAGATGTAGAGCACCACGGCCGCGAGGATCGAGATCGCGTTCGCCGAGATGATCGTCCGGCGGGCCCGGGCCCAGGCGCGCGGCACGGCGCTCCGGGGACTGCGGCCCTCGCGGATCTCGTCCTTCAGTCGTTCGAAGTAGATGACGAACGAGTCGGCGGCGACGCCCAGCGAGACGATGAATCCGGCGATGCCGGCCAGCGTCAGGGTGAAGCCGATCTGGCGGCCGAGGAGCACCAGGGCGCCGAAGACCAGGATCGCCGACATGATCAGGCTCAGGAAGATGACCGAGCCGAGCAGCCGGTAGTAGAAGAACGAGTACAGGATGACCAGCAGCATGCCGATGCCGGCCGCGAGCAGACCCGCCTTGAGCTGGGCGGAGCCCAGGGTCGGCGAGATCGTCTGCGCCTGGCTCTGCTCGAAGGTCAGCGGCAGCGAGCCGAACCGGAGCTGGGCGGCCAGGTTGGTGACGTCCTCACGGCTGAACGTGCCCGTGATCTGCGCGTCGCCGTTGATGACGCCCTGGATCGCCGGGGCCGACACGACGGTGTTGTCCAGGACGATCGCGACCCGGTCGGTACCGTTCTGCGCGGCGGCGTTCTGGCCGTTGTTGTAGGCGAGCTTCGTCAGCTCGGTCCACTTGTCCTGGCCGGCGCCCTTGAACTTCATGTTGACCTTCCACCCGGTGTCGTAGGACCCGGTGGCGTCGGCCACGTCGGTGCCGAGCACCTTGGCGACGTCCAGGACGTACTTCGTCCAGGTGGTGGTCTTCTTCTTGGTCTTCGGGTCGGTGCTGGTGTCCTTGCCACAGGCGACGACCTGCTGGTCGATGGCCTGCACGGCACCGGGCGCGCGCTCACCGAGCTGCTTGCACGAGATGTTGTAGATGCCGAACTGCATCTTGAGCGGCAGCGCGTCGACCTGGGCCCCGGTCAGCTTGCCGAACGGCTTGAGCTGGTTGTAGACCTCTTTTTCCTTGCCCTGGAACTGGGTGGCGTCGGCGACGAGGGCCTCCGCGAGCGCCCAGTTGCTGTCGCCCACGGCGGCCTTGGCGGCAGCGAGGTCGGTGGCCCGGCGCGAGGCCAGGTCCGGGTCGACCTTCGCGCTGGGGCTGGGGGCCGGGCTGCCCGAGGGGGCGGCGCTGGCGGACGGGGCCGCGCTGGGCGACGCGCTCGCCGACGGGGTGGCGCTCGGGGCGGCACTCGCCGACGGGGTCGGGGACACCGCCGCGCTGGGGCTGGCGGAGGTCGACGGGCTCGCGCTCGGCGCCGGGGAACCGGACGCGCTGGGCGACGGCGACGGGGTGGCGTTGACCGCGGCCTCGTCGATGTCCGGCGTCGAGGTCACCACCTGGCGGAACCGGAGCTCCGCCGGGGCGACCAGCGCGCGGAAGCCGTCACCGGTCTGCGCGCCGGCGATGTTGACGACGATGTTGCGGTCACCCTCGACGACGACCTCGGGCTCGGCGACACCGGTCGCGTTGACCCGCTGCTCGATGATGTTGCGGGCCTCGTCGAGCTTGTCCTTGGCCGGGGGCTTGCCGTTGTCCGTCTTCGTCTGCAACGTGATGCTCGTGCCACCCTGCAGGTCGAGGCCGAGCCGGGGCTTGAGCCGGTCGGTGATCGAACCGGAGCCGGTTCCGAATACCAACGCGAAGAGCACCGCTGTGATGCTCAAGAGCGAGATGAAGTACCACTTCACCCGCAGCTGTCCTTGTGGTGCTGCCACGGCTGTCCCGTCTCCCTGCAATGTCGTCGCCGGCGCAGGCCGGCCCAGGCCGCATGTCCGGCCAATACTGGCCGGACATGACTATTCAGTATCCGCGGCCACTCGGGAAGAGTCCCTCCCCGAATCCACGGGAAAACGTTACTTAGCGGAGTCGCCGTCGCCGGTTTCGTCAGCGATGGACTCGTTGGAACCGTCCTGCTGGGTGACGACGCGACCGAAGGCCTGCCGTGCGTACTTCGCGTCGACACCCTCGGCGATACGCAGCGTCATCGTCTCGTCATCAAGAGCGACCACGGTGCCGTACAGGCCGCCGATGGTGACGATCTCGTCGCCGATCCCGATGTTGCGCTGCTGCTCCGCCATCTCGCGGCGGCGCTTCTGCTGCGGGCGGATCAGCAGGAAATACATCCCGACGATCAGGGCTCCGAACATGATCAGCGGGAAGAGGCTGCTGCCGCCAGAGCCTTCTGCTGCGAGAAGCACTTGTATTGCCTTCCGGTCACGCGCGATGAGTTGGATCGCGGGGGAGTCTAGTCGGCGCCGTGGAACACACCGGTAGTGGCGTGGGTCACGGTCCGATCACGGATCAGATCCAAAGATATCCGGAACGTCGATCCGGGTCTGCGCCGCCCCGAACGCGCTGTCCGGCGGCTGGAGTCCCAGGTGCCGCCAGGCGGCCGGCGTGGCCATCCGGCCCCGGGGTGTCCGGGCGAGCAGACCGGCCCTGACCAGGAACGGTTCGCACACCTCCTCGACCGTGTCCGGCTGCTCCCCCACGGCCACGGCCAGGGTCGACAACCCCACCGGCCCGCCGCCGAACGAGGTGACCAGGGCACGGAGCACCGCGCGGTCGAGCCGGTCGAGCCCCAGCTCGTCGACGTCGTACACCTTCAGGGCCGCCTGGGCCGCCGCGAGGGTGACCTTGCCGTCGCCGCGGACCTCGGCGTAGTCGCGGACCCGGCGCAGCAGCCGGTTGGCGATCCGGGGTGTGCCCCGCGACCGGCCGGCGATCTCCACGGCCCCGTCGTCGGTGACGTCCACGCCGAGGATCCGGGCCGAGCGGTGCAGGATGTGCCGCAGCGCGTCGGGCTCGTAGAAGTCCAGGTGCGCGACGAAGCCGAACCGGTCGCGCATCGGGCCGGTCAGCAGGCCGGCGCGGGTGGTGGCCCCGACCAGGGTGAACGGCTCCACGTCCAGCGGGATCGCGGTGGCCCCCGGGCCCTTGCCGACGATCACGTCGACCCGGAAGTCCTCCATCGCCGAGTACAGCAGCTCCTCGGCGGGCTTGGCGATCCGGTGGATCTCGTCGATGAACAGCACGTCGCCCGGCCCGAGCCCGGTCAGGATCGCGGCCAGGTCGCCCGAACGCTCGATCGCGGGGCCCGACGTCATCCGCAGCCCCGTGCCCAGCTCGGCGGCCACGATCATGGCCAGGGTCGTCTTGCCCAGGCCCGGCGGCCCGGACAGCAGGATGTGGTCGGGCGGCGAACCCCGGCGGACCGCGCCCTGCAGCAGCACCTGGAGCTGCTCGCGCACCCGGTGCTGGGCGATGAACTCCTCCAGCCGCTTCGGCCGGACGCTGGTCTCGGCGGCGAGGTCGGCGTCCGTGGCGTCGGGCGACACCAGCATCGAGCCGTCGTCGAAGTACTCGTCGGTCATCGGGAGCACCACGAGGACGAAGACCGTTCGACGGGTACTCCGCCGGGAGCGGTCGGGCCGGTGGCCGGACGACCGGCGGGGGTACCGTGGCCGGCGCGGGCCTGACGGTCCACGACGGTCCGACGGTCGGCCGTGGTCAGGCGGCCGGAGGCGGCACGACGGCGCGCGGCGGCTCCCCGGTCGACTCCCGTCGGGCGTGCCAGGGTGGAGGTCCCCGCTGCGGCGGCCGTTTCCCGGGTCACCTGGTCCGCCCGAGCATCCGGATCGCCTGCTTGAGCAGCACCGGCACCGGCGGCGGGTCGGCGCTCTTGTCGAGGGAGTCGTGCACGGCGGACACGGCCGACTCGGCGTCCCGGGCGATCCAGCCCAGGCCGATCAGCGCCTGGCGGACCTGCTCCTGCCACACGTGCGCCCCGCCGACGGTGGTCACTCCCCCGTCGCCGAGGACCGCGACGGCGCCGATCTTGTCCCGCAGCTCCAGGACGAGGCGCTCGGCGCCCTTCTTGCCGATCCCGGGCACCCGGGTCAGCGCGGCCGTGTCGGCGGTGGCGATCGCGACCCGCACCGCGTCGGGGCTGTGCACCGCGAGGATGGACTGCGCGACCCGCGGCCCGACCCCGCTCGCGGTCTGGAGCAGCTCGAACAGGGCCTTGGCGTCGTCGTCGGCGAACCCGTACAACGTGAGGGAGTCCTCGCGGACCACCAGGCTCGCCGCCAGCCGGGTCTGCGCGCCCACCCGCAGGTCGGCGAGGGTGCCCGGCGAACAGTGCAGCGCGAGGCCCACCCCGCCGACCTCGACCACGACCGTGTCCGACCCGATGGCCGTCACCTGGCCCCGCACGCTCGCTATCACCGTCGGACTCCCGTCTGTGTCTGTGCACCGGCCGGCCGCGCCCTGGGGGCCGACTGCGCGGTCTTCGCGGCGCGGATCGCGGCGGCGATCCGGGCCTGGGTGCCACCCTTCCAGACGTGGCAGATGGCCAGCGCGAGGGCGTCGGCGGCGTCCGCCGGCCGGGGGGCGGTCTTGAGCTGGAGGAGCTTGGTGACCATGGCCGTGACCTGGGCCTTGTCGGCGGTGCCGGAGCCGGTGACGGCGGCCTTGACCTCACTCGGCGTGTACGTCACGACGGGCAGGCCGGCCCGGGCGGCGGTCACGAGCGCGACGCCCGACGCCTGGGCCGTGCCGATGACGGTGCCGACGTTGTTCTGGCTGAAGACCCGCTCGACGGCGACCTGCTCGGGCTGCCAGGCGGCCACGGCGGCGGCGATCCCGTCGGAGACGGCGAGCAGCCGCAGCGCCAGATCCAGGTCGGGATCGGTGCGGATGACCTCGACGTGCACGAGTCGGCAGGGCCGGCCCGGCAGGCCCTCGACGACGCCCACGCCGCACCGGGTCAGCCCGGGGTCGACTCCTAGAACCCGCACGCCTCAGCCCTCTCCCGACGAACACCTGTTCGGCAAAACCTACCGTAGGGTACTGACATGCGCCTCATCGAACACGCCTTCAGCGTCCCGGGCGACGCGCCGAACCACTATGTGGAGACACTGCGCACGCCCGACATGTCCCTCGGGACATACTCGATCCGGACCGGCGGCACGGACGACCAGTCGCCGCACCGCGAGGACGAGGTCTACGTGGTGACGGCCGGCCGGGCGCGGATCGTGACGTCGGACGGCGAGGCGGACCTGGGCCCCGGTTCGGTGGTGTTCGTGCCCGCGAACGAGGAGCACCGGTTCACCGACGTGTCCGAGGATCTGACCCTGCTGGTGGTGTTCGCCCCGCCCTACAGTGGAGCCAGCTGACGAGGGAGGACGCGTGGAGACACTGCTCATCACGGGTGCGGCCGGCAACATCGGCGCACTGCTGCGGCCCCTGCTGGCCCGGCCCGGCCGGGTGCTGAGACTGTTCGACATCGCCCCGGTGCCCGACCCCGGGCCCGGCGAGGAGGTCGTCGCCGGTTCGGTGACCGACCCGGCCGCGCTGGCCGCCGCGAGTGCCGGCGCCGACGCGGTGCTGCACCTGGGCGGGCTCAGCCAGGAGGCGCCGTGGGCGGACATCCTGGCCGTCAACGTCGAGGGCACCCGCAACGTGCTGCAGGCCGCCGCCGACGCGGGTGTGCGCCGGGTGCTGCTGGCCTCCTCCGGGCACGCGGTGGGCTACCGGACCCGGGACGAGGCCCCGTTGCCGGCCGACGCCCCGCCGTTGCCGGACGGGTTCTACGGCTGGAGCAAGGCGGCGTTGGAGTCGCTGGGCGCGCTCTACCAGCGGCGGTACCCGGAGATGACGGTGTTCTGTCTGCGGATCGGCGCGTGCTTCCCGCAACCCGACGACCCCCGCGCACTCACGATGTGGCTGTCCCCCGCCGACGCGGCCCGGCTGGTCGAGGCGTGCCTGAGTACCGAGGAGACCGGCCTGCACCACGTGTGGGGGGTGTCGGCCAACACCCGGGGCTGGTTGAGCCACGCGGGCGGCGAGGCGATCGGCTACCACGCCCGGGACGACTCCGAGGCCTGGGCCGACCGGGTCGGGACCCTGACCCCCGAGGACCCCGACTACCACGTGCTGGGCGGCCCGTACGGCCGGCTGCCGCTGGGGGTGCGGCCGTGACCAGGGTCGACGTGATGATGTGGCCCACCGCGCCCTGGGCCGAGGCGCGGGCCGACTGGCTGCTGGCCGAGGAGCTGGGCTTCGGCCGCGCGTGGCTGTTCGACCACGTGGCCTGGCGGGACCTGCGGCCGTGGTTCGACGCGTACGCGACGCTCGCCGCCGCGGCCGCCGTGACCTCGCGGATCGGGCTCGGCACCATGGTCACCGCGCCCGGGTTCCGGCATCCGGTGACCACCGCCAAGGCCGCGCTGGCCGTCGACGACATCTCCGGCGGCCGGTTCACGCTCGGGGTCGGGGCGGGCGGCAACTCCAGCGACGTCCGGGTCACCGGCGAGGGGCCGTGGCCGCCCCGGGAGAAGGCCGACCGGTTCGCCGAGTGGGTCGACCTGGTGGACACGCTGCTCAGTACCGAGGAGACCACGCACCACGGGAAGAACTGGTCGGCGGAGAACGCCTGGACCGGCGGGCGGCTCCCCCGGATCCCGATCGCGGTCGCCGGCACCGGGCCGCGCGGGATCCGGCTGGCCGCCCGGCACGCGCAGACGTGGGTCACCCAGGATGTCGGGGACGTTCCGGCGCAGGTGGAGCGGCTCGACGCGGCGTGCGCGGAGACCGGGCGTGACGTGCGGCGGCTGATCCTGCTCGGGACCGGGGACACCAGGCCGCTCGCCTCGGTGGAGGCGTTCCGGGACTGCGTGGGCCGGTACACCGCGATGGGTTTCTCGTCCTTCGTCGTGCACTGGCCACGCGCCGAAGGACACTTCCAAGCCGATTTCCGGGTACTGGAGGCCGTGGCGGCCGAGTTCAACCCGGTCGGGTGACGGGGCTCCCCGCGGCCCCGTGACGGTTCGGCGCGCCCCGGGTGACCCGGGACGCGCCGATGGAGCCCGCTGCTACCCGCCCGCTCAGGCGTCCAGCTTCTCCATGACCTCGTCGGACACGTCGAAGTTGGCGTACACGTTCTGCACGTCGTCGCTGTCCTCGAGGGCGTCGATCAGCTTGAAGATCTTGCGGGCGCCCTCCTCCTCGAGGGGGACGTTCATGGTCGGCACGAAGCTCGACTCGGCCGACTCGTAGTCCACGCCGGCGCCCTGGAGCGCGGTGCGCACGGCGACCAGGTCGGTCGGCTCGGAGACGACCTCGAACTCGTCGCCGAGGTCGTTGACCTCCTCGGCACCGGCGTCGAGCACGATCTCCAGGATGTCGTCCTCGGAGCGGCCCTGCTTGCCGATGATCACGATGCCCTTGCGGTTGAACATGTACGCGACGCTGCCCGGGTCGGCGAGACTGCCGCCGTTGCGGGACAGCGCGGTGCGGACCTCGGCGGCCGCGCGGTTGCGGTTGTCGGTGAGGCACTCGATCAGGACCGCGACGCCGTTGGGGCCGTAGCCCTCGTACATGATGGTCTGCCAGTCGGCCCCGCCGACCTCGGCGCCCGAGCCACGCTTGACCGCGCTGTCGATGTTGTTGTTGGGGACCGAGCTCTTCTTCGCCTTCTGGATGGCGTCGAACAGGGTCGGGTTGCCCGTGGGGTCACCGCCGCCAGTGCGCGCGGCGACCTCGATGTTCTTGATGAGCTTGGCGAACATCTTTCCACGCTTGGCATCGACGACGGCCTTCTTGTGCTTCGTCGTCGCCCATTTTGAGTGGCCGCTCATCTGTCGCTTTCCTCCGTCGTCTCGACTAACGCGCGGCGGCGCGCACCATCTCGACGAAGAGAGCGTGTACGCGCAGGTCCCCCGTCAACTCCGGGTGGAACGCCGTCGCCAGCAGGGGGCCCTGCCGCACCGCCACGATCGTACCGTCAGCGTCCCCGCCCGTGATCCGCGAGAGCACCTCGACGCCCTCGCCGACCGATTCGACCCTCGGCGCGCGGATGAACACCGCGTGGAACGGGTCGCCCTCGATGCCCGTCAGCTCCACGTCCGCCTCGAACGAGTCCACCTGCCGCCCGAACGCGTTGCGCCGCACGACCATGTCGATCCCGCCGAAGGTCTGCTGGTCCGGGCGGCCGTCGAGCACCCGCTCCGCCAGCATGATCATGCCGGCGCAGGAGCCGTACACGGGCATGCCGGCCTTGATCCGCTCCCGGATCGGCTCCAGCATCCCGAAGATCTCGACCAGCTTGCTCATGGTCGTGGACTCGCCGCCGGGGATCACGAGGGCGTGCACGGACGCCAGCTCCTCGGGGCGGCGGACGGGCCGGGCCAGCACGTCGCACTCGGCCAGCGCGGCCAGGTGCTCGCGGACGTCCCCCTGGAGGGCGAACACACCAATGATCAAGTCTCCACTCACGCTGCGAGCTTAGTGGCCGCGTCGGCGGGGGCCGGAGCGGGCCGGGTGCCGGTGTGCGGGTTGACGTGACTAACGTGCTTAGCTACAGTCCTTAGCTAAGAACGTTAGCGAGAGAGGCGGGACATGAGCTTCATTGTTTTCACCCTGCTGTTCGTCCTGCTCGGCGGCTGGCTCGACCGCTGGGCCACCCGTACCCCGAAAGGCGCCCTCTGATGTTCGCCGGACACTTCGCCCTCGCCGCCGCGACGCGGACCACCGACCGCACCGCACCGCTGTGGGCACTCATGCTCGCCACCCAGCTGCTCGACGTGTTCTTCGTGATCCTGTTCCTGGCGGGCAAGGTCGAGTACGCCGACGAGGTGCACGCCGGCTACGGCGGCCTCTTCATCCACGCCGACTACACCCACTCCCTGGTCGGGGCGCTGACGATCGCGGCGGTCGGCGGCGGGCTGGCCGCGTGGCGGTGGGGGCGGCGCGGCGGGCTGCTGTTCGGCGGGCTCGTGTTCAGCCACTGGATCCTCGACCTGCTCGTGCACCGGGCGGACCTGCCGATCCTGCCCGGAAATCCCGGCGGGCTGCCGACGTTCGGGTTCGGGCTGTGGCGGATCGGCTGGCTCAGCGCCGTCGTGGAGGGCGCGCTGATCGTGGCCGGCACCGTGGCGTACTACCGGTCGGTGCGCCGGCGCGGCGGGGCACGCCGGCGGGCACTGGTCGCGGCGGCATCCATGGCGGGGCTGCTCGCTCTGGCCCTCGCCTCGGACCTGCTCGCCCTGGAGTAGACCCGGTGCCGGCCCGCCGGATCGGGATGTGCCGTCGAGGCACGGCGACCGGACCGCGAGCCGGACCGCGCGACGGACAGGGGGCGCGACAGCACCGGCCCCGGAATTTCTCCGCCACCTCAGATCGGAGACTTCCGGTGCCGGAAGCGGCCACGGGCCACTCACATGGCCGGCAGGCCCGGCCGCACCACCCGGCCTGGTGGCCACAGGGCGACTTCGCGGGCAACGGGGGCCGGGTCGGCGCGCAGGAGACGAACCGATCGGGCGCCGCGCGAGGCCGGGGGCGGGGATGCGCGTCGGGACGCCGAAATCGGTCGGGCTAGGGGAGCTGACGCGGGGCGGAACCCGGAATCGGGCGGGCCGGCGGCGTACCCCTCTGCTGTGTTCTTGAACGGAAGAAGCCCTCCCGAGGAGATCGGGAGGGCTTCTTCGCGGAGGTGACTACCAGCCGCGCTCGGCGAGCCGGTGGGGCTGCGGGATCTCCTCGACGTTGATGCCGACCATGGCCTCGCCGAGGCCGCGGGACACCTTCGCGAGGACGTCCGGGTCGTCGAAGAACGTGGTGGCCTTGACGATCGCGGCGGCCCGCTCGGCCGGGTTGCCGGCCTTGAAGATGCCGGAGCCGACGAAGACGCCCTCGGCGCCGAGCTGCATCATCATCGCGGCGTCGGCCGGGGTGGCGATGCCGCCCGCGGTGAACAGGACGACGGGGAGCTTGCCGGACTCGGCGACCTCCTTGACCAGCTCGTACGGGGCCTGGAGCTCCTTGGCGGCGACGTAGAGCTCGTCCTCGGCCAGGGTGCTCAGGCGGCGGAGCTCGCCACGGATCTTGCGCATGTGGGTGGTGGCGTTGGAGACGTCACCGGTGCCGGCCTCGCCCTTGGAGCGGATCATGGCCGCGCCCTCGGTGATCCGGCGGAGCGCCTCGCCGAGGTTCGTCGCGCCGCAGACGAAGGGGACCGTGTAGGCCCACTTGTCGATGTGGTTGGCGTAGTCGGCGGGGGTCAGCACCTCGGACTCGTCGATGTAGTCGACACCGAGGGACTGCAGGATCTGGGCCTCGACGAAGTGTCCGATGCGGGCCTTGGCCATCACCGGGATCGAGACGGCGTTGATGATGCCGTCGATCATGTCGGGGTCGCTCATCCGGGAGACGCCACCCTGGGCGCGGATGTCGGCCGGGACGCGCTCGAGGGCCATGACGGCCACGGCGCCGGCGTCCTCGGCGATCTTGGCCTGCTCAGCGTTGACCACATCCATGATCACGCCGCCCTTGAGCATCTCGGCCATGCCGCGCTTGACGCGGGCGGTACCGGTGACGGCGGTCTCAGTCACGTTCGTGCTCCTTGCTGAGGGGAATAGGGATCGTCAACCTCATGGTACGTCCCAGCCCCCGGGAACCCGCCCGGCGGTGTGAGAGGCCTCACGTGCCCAGCGTGGGTTCCTCGATGTCGAAATACGTGGGTTTGGGATACTTACGAGCCAGGCGGAGCATCCGAACGATGTTCCGGCGGCGCGCGGCCAGGGCGTCGCGGACCAGATCGTCGTGCACCTGGCGGGCCAGGGCCACCCGGCGGCTGGTGGTGACGACGTCAGCCATGGCGTCGGGGTCCCAGTCCAGGGCGCGGAGCTGGCGGGTCAGGTCGTTCTCCGCGCCGGAGCGGTCGTCGGGGCCGGCGGCGAGGGCCGTGCGGGCCGCGTCGCGGAGCTCCGGGAGGCCGCCGTTGGCCAGGCCGGTGGCGGCGACCGCGCGGCGGACCAGCTGCGCGTCGAGGGCGGCGGCCGCGGCGGCGGCCCGGTCGTGCAGGCGCTCGACCCGCGCGGCGAGCCAGGTCACGTAGGACGCCACCAGCACCACGGCGAGGACTACGACGACGACCCACCACATGAGGCCGGATCCTATCCCCCGGGCGCAAGGGGACGGGGGGACGGCTCGCTACGGCAGCCCGGCGAGCCGCGCGTCCAGCTCCGGATCGTCCCCGGTCACGACCCCGGTCGTCGCCGCGATGGCCGTGGCGTACACCTCCAGGATCCGGCGGGCCACCACCGGCCAGTCGTAGTGCGCGACGGCCCGGCTCGCGGCCTCCGACAGCGCGGCGCGCCGCCCCGGGTCGTCGAGCAGGTCGCCCAGTTCGGCGGCGAGGGACTTGGGGTCGCCCACGGTGAACAGGGCGCCGGCGCGGCCGTCGTCGAGTACCCGGCGGAACGCGTCGATGTCGCTGGCGAGCACGGGGGCCCCGGCCGCCATGGCCTCGGTCAGGATCATGCCGAAGGACTCGCCGCCGGTGTTGGGAGCCACGTACACGTCGACGCTCTTCAGCATGCGGGGCTTGTCCGCCTCGGAGACCTTGCCGAGGAACGTGATCCGATCGCGGACCAGGTCGGGCAGCTCCACCTCGGACAGGTCGCCCGGCCCGGCGAGCAGGAGCCGCAGGCCGGGGCGGTCGGCGGCGAGCCGGGCGAACGCCTCGACCAGCACGTCGAAGCCCTTGCGGGGTTCGGTGAACCGGCCGAGGAAGCCGACCGCGCCGCCGGTACCGGGCCAGCCGGGCAGCGGCTCCGCGCCGGTGAACGCGGCGACGGCCACCCCGTTGGGGATCTCCACCGCTCCCCCGCCGAGGTGTTCGACCTGCACCTTGCGGGCCAGGGCGCTCACGGCGATCCGGGCGGTGATCTTCTCCAGGATGAGCTGGAGGATCGGCGCCCCGGCGGCCATGGTCCGCGACCGGGTCATGGCGGTGTGGAAGGTGGCGACGACGGGGCCGCGCGCGGCGAGGGTGGCGAGCATGGACAGGCTCGGGGTGACCGGTTCGTGCACGTGCAGGACGTCGAAGGAGCCCCGGGCCAGCCAGCGCCGGACCCGGGCGGCGGAGATGGGGCCGAAGGTCAACCGCGCGACGGATCCGTTGTACTTGACCGCCACCGCCCGCCCGGCCGACACCGCGTAGTCCGGCAGCCCGTCCTCGTCCTCGGCGGGGGCCAGCACGCTGACCTCGTGCCCGAGCGCCATCAGCGCCTCGGCGAGGTCGCGGATGTGGAACTGGACGCCGCCGGGCACGTCGAAGGAGTACGGGCAGACGATGCCGATCCTCACGACGGGTCCAGCCACAGTTTCTGGAGCATGTGCCAGTCCTCGGGGTGCTCGGCGATGCCCACGGCGAGCGCGTCGGCGACCGACTGGGTGAGCACCTTGACCCGCTCGGCGAGGGTGCCGTCGGCGGGTACGGGCAGGGGTCCGACGAGCTTGCCGCAGGCGGCGTCCGGCTCGTACCACATGGACACGGTGTAGAGGGGTGCCCCGGTGCGCAGCGCCAGCAGGGCGGGGCCGGCGGGCATCCGGGTCCGGCCGCCGAAGAAGGTGACCTCGACGCCCCGGCGGGACAGGTCCCGGTCGGCGAGCAGCGGCACGAGGTGCCCGGCCTGGACCCGTTCGACGAGGACCTCGACGGGCGGCCGGTCGCCGCCGCGTTCGGGGATGATGCTCATGCCCAGACTCTCGCGGAACTCCAGGAACTTCCGGTAGAGCCCTTCCGGTTTGAGTCGTTCGGCGACGGTGGTCAGCGGGATCCCGCTCGCGGCGGCCCAGGCCCCGGCGGCGTCCCAGTTCCCGCCGTGCGGCAGAGCCACGACGGCGCCCTCGCCGGCCTTGCCGTGCTGGATCAGCGTCTCGCCGCCCTCCAGGCGGAACCCGTCGAGGATCTGGGCCCGGCTGCGCGACGGCAGGCGGAAGGCCTCCATCCAGTACCGGGCGTAGGAGCGCATGCCGGCCCGGACCAGCGCGTCGATGTCGGTGCCGGGGGCGGCGACCCGGCGGAGGTTGGCCTCCAGGCGCTGTACCCCGGGGCCCCGGCGGCGCGCGGCCCGGTCGGCGCCGGCCCGGAACAGCCCGGAGGCGACGGGGCCGGGCAGGGCGCGGACGATCCGCCAGCCGGCCGTGTAGCCCCACTCCTGCGGGGTCACGACGCCTGCCTGTACACGTGCGCGATCCGCTGCCACACCGTGATGCCGGACAGCGCCACGAGGAGCCAGAGGACGACGTCGAGGCCGTAGGGCACGCCCAGGCCGGCGAGCAGGCCGCCGATCCCGATCAGGATGAGGCGCTCGGGGCGTTCGGCGATGCCCACGTTGCAGGTCATGCCGAGGCCCTCGGCGCGCGCCTTGGCGTACGAGACGACCTGGCCGAGGATCAGCGCGAGCAGGGCGGCCGCGGCCGGCCACGGGTGCCCGGTGGTCCCGAACCAGTAGGCGAGCGCGCCGAAGATCGCGCCGTCGGCGACCCGGTCCATGGTCGAGTCGAGGAACGCGCCGAACCGGCTGGCGGTGCCCTTCGCCCGGGCCATGGCCCCGTCGATGAGGTCGGTGAGACAACTGAGGGTCACGATGACCAGCCCGACGAGGAAGTGGCCGCGGGCGACGAAACCGACGCATCCGAGGACCACGCCGAGGGTGCCGGCGACGGTGACCGTGTTCGGGGAGATGCCGGCGCGCACGAGGGCGGAACCCACCGGGTCGAGGACGCGCGCGAGCCGGGCTCGGCCGAACACACTGAGAAGCTTTGCCATGTCGGGTGACACGATACGGGCCGGGTAGCGTCAAGGGTTGCGCTACCCGGCACTTCGGGTATGGAATCGGACACAGAGTAGTGGCAACGGTCACACTCCGTGGATCTAGGGCGTGAAGAGCAAGGCCCCGGCCCGGGCCGGCAACGGCGGCGGCCGAGCGCCCATGAAGCAGGGAGAATTCGCATGGCCCAGAAGAGCCAGGAACGTGGGGTGACCGGCGCCGCGCCGGTGGCGGAGCGGCCTGACGTCGTCCGCAGTGTCGTGCTCGTCGGCCACTCCGGCGCGGGGAAGACCACGCTCGTCGAGGCGCTGCTCGCCGCGACCGGCACCGTCGCCCGCGCCGGTTCCGTGACCGAGGGCACCACGGTCACCGACAACGACCCGTCCGCCGTCCGCCAGCAGCGGTCCGTCAGCCTGTCCTGCGCGCCGCTGGTCTACCAGGGCGTCAAGATCAACCTCCTCGACACTCCGGGGTACGCCGACTTCGTCGGTGAGCTGCGCGCCGGTCTGCGCGCCGCCGACGCCGCCCTCTTCGTCGTGTCCGCCGTCGACGGCATGGACGCGGCGACCGTGGCCCTGTGGGAGGAGTGCGCCGCCGTCGGGATGCCGCGCGCCGTGGCCGTGGCCCGGATGGACCACCACCGCGCCGACTTCGACGAGATGGTCGCCCTGTGCCAGCGGGTGTTCGGCGACGGCCTGCTGCCGCTGTACCTGCCGATGCACGGCGACGACGACAGCGTGGTCGGGCTGCTGAGCCTGATCACCCAGCGGGTGTTCGACTACTCCGCCGGGCACCCGGCCGTCATCAAGGAGCCGGACCCGCAGCACGTCTCCGCGATCGAGGAGGCCCGCGCCGAGCTCATCGAGGGCATCATCGCCGAGAGCGAGGACGAGACCCTGATGGACCGGTACCTCGCGGGCGAGGAGATTCCCGTCGAGACCCTGGTCGAGGACCTGGAGACCGCCGTCGCCCGGGGCACCTTCTATCCCGTGATCCCGGTCTGCGCGCCGACCGGCCTGGGCCTCGACGTGCTGCTGGAGGTGCTGACCAGCGCGTTCCCGTCGCCGCTGGAGCACGACCTGCCCCCGGTGACGACGCTGGACGGCAACCCGGTCGAGCACCTGACCTGCGACCCGGACGGCCCGCTCGTGGCGGAGGTGGTCAAGACGACCATCGACCCGTACGTGGGCCGGGTGTCCCTGGTCCGGGTGTTCTCGGGCACCCTGCGCCCCGACACCGCGCTGCACATCTCCGGGCACGGGCTCGCCGAGCGCGGGCACCCCGACCACGACGCGGACGAGCGGGTGGCGCACCTGTTCAGCCCGCTGGGCGCGTCGCTGCGCGAGGTGGCGTACTGCGTGGCCGGCGACCTGTGCGCCATCACGAAGTCCACGACGGCCGAGACCGGGGACACGATCTCGGCGAAGGACCGGCCGCTGCTGGTCGCGCCGTGGGAGATGCCGGAGCCGCTGCTGCCGATCGCGATCGTGGCCCGCAGCCGCGCCGACGAGGACAACCTGGCGAAGAACCTGGCCCGGCTCGTCGCCGGCGACCCGACCCTGCGGCTGGAGCGCAGCGCGGAGACCCACCAGCTGGTGCTGTGGTGCATGGGCGAGGCGCACGCCGACGTGGTGCTCGACCGGCTGCGCACCGGCGGGGTGGAGCTGGAGACGGAGCCGGTCAGGGTCGCGTTCCGGGAGACGTTCGCCGCCGCCGCCAAGGGGCACGGGCGGCACGTGAAGCAGTCCGGCGGGCACGGGCAGTACGCGGTGTGCGACATCGAGGTGGAGCCGCTGCCGCAGGGCTCGGGCTTCGAGTTCGTGGACCGGGTGGTCGGCGGGGCGGTGCCGAAGGCGTACATCCCGAGTGTGGAGAAGGGCGTCCGGCACCAGCTGACCCGGGGCCTGGTCACCGGCAACGAGGTCGTGGACCTGCGGGTCACCCTGGTCGACGGCAAGGCGCACAGCGTGGACTCCTCCGACGCGGCGTTCCAGACGGCCGGCGCGCTCGCGTTGAAGGACGCCGCCGAGAAGTCCCAGATCTCGCTGCTGGAGCCGGTGGACGAGGTCCGGATCGTGGTGCCCGACGCGTTCGTGGGCGCGGTGCTCAGCGACCTGTCCCCCCGGCGGGCCCGGGTGCTGGGCAGCGAGCCGGAGCTGACCGGCGCGCCCGAGCGGACCGTGGTGCGGGCGGAGGTGCCGGCGACGGAGCTGCTGCGCTACGCGGTCGAGCTGCGCGCGATGACCTCGGGCACGGGCACGTTCCAGCGCACCTTCTCGCGCTACGACCCGATGCCGCCGAACGTGGCCGACCAGGTCCGCAAGGCCCACTCCACCCACTGAGACAACCCTCGGAGGGGTACGGCCGGGGGCCGGCCCGGCGCGCGCCGGCCCGGCCCGGATGGTCGGCCCGTGCGCGTCGGGACCGTGCCGGCACTGGTCGGGCTCGCGCCTGGCCGGTTCAGCGCTGCCGGGCCTCCTGGACCGCGTCCGGCAGCCCGGGCTTCGGCGACGGCCCGACCTGCTGGTACCGGTCGAACCCGAGCTCCCAGTCCGTCCACCCGTCGCCGGCGCCGACCTTCACCTCGGTGCCCGCGACGGTCACCATGTCGCCCCGGTGCGCGAGCCGGAACAGCCACGTCGCGTTCTCGGTGGACATGTTCACGCAGCCGTGCGACACGTTGCGTTCGCCCTGGTCGCCGACGGACCACGGGGCGGCGTGCACGAACTCGCCGCCCCAGGTGAGCCGGAGGTCCCAGTACACCGTGGTGCGGTAGCCGTCGGCGGAGTCGACCGGCACCCCGAACGTGCTGGAGTCGAACACCATCGACTCGGCCTTCTCCATCACGACCAGGTTGCCGCTGGACGACGGGGTGCTCGGCTTGCCCAGGCTGACCGGGATGGTCCGCAGCGCCTCCCCGTCGCGGGTGACCGTCATCTGCTTGGTGCCGTTGTCGACGACGAACCGCTGGTCGGGGCCCACGGTCACGGAGGCGGACCGGTCGGCCTCGCCGTACCAGCCGCCCATGTCCAGCCCGCCGATCCCGGCCCGGACGTCGATCCGGGTGCCCGTCCGCCACGGCACCTGGGGCCGGTAGTGCAGTTCGTGCGCGCTGAACCAGTGCCAGCCGCCGACCTGGGGCGGGTCGGAGCGCACCGACACCCGGCGCTGGACGGCCTCCCGGTTCCCGTCGGCAACGTCGCGGGCCAGTTCGACGACGACGGGCATGCCGACGCCGACCGTCTCGCCGTCGGCCAGGTAGAGCCCCGAGCCGGCCGTGTTGCCGGGCCGGCCCATGGTGCGGAACGAGCTGGTCGCCGTCGTCTTCTGTCCGTCGGACCGGGTGGCGGTGACCGTGGCCGTGTAGGTGGCGTCGTAGTCCAGCTGGGCCGCCGGGACCCAGCTCGCGCCGTCCGGGTAGGGCGCGCCCCCGACCGGGCCGCCGGGGCCGGTCAGGGTCACCAATCCGGTGGCCGCCCCGGTGATCGCGGTGCGGATCTCCGGCGCCGTGGACACCCCGGTCGCGCCCGGCGCGGGGCTGGTCACGGCGGCGGTGACCGGGCCGGCCGGCGGGGCCACGCTGGGCGCGGCGACGTAGCGGGCCTCCTGGGCCGTGCAGCCGCCCAGGACGAGCACCAGACCGAGAACCATGCCTTTGGCCATAAAACGCACGGTACAACTAAACGGGTCTTTTTCAGTGCTGAACGGGCTGTTGCCTGGCCGCGAGGAGCTCCGAGAGGGTGACCAGCTTCAGGCCCCGGGCCCGGATGCCGTCGATGATCGCGCCGAGGTGGTCGATGGAGACCAGCCGCAACGGGTCGCCGACGTCGTGGGCCAGGATCACCGCGCCCGGGCGGACGCCCTCGACGATGTAGCGGACGTTGCCGGCCGGGTCGTCCTTGTAGAACTTCTCGCGCATCTGGTGCGACCACAGGGCCACGTTGTAGCCCAGCGCGTTGGCGGCCAGCAGGGTACTGCCGCCCAGGTGCCCCCACGGCGGCCGCATCAGCCGGGGCGTCTTCCCGGTGTACTTCACGATCGCGGCGTGCGTGCGGCGCAGCTGCGAGGTGACCCCGTCGAAGTCCTGCTCGGCGAGGTCCGCGTGGCTCCAGGTGTGGTTGCCGACCTCGTGCCGGTCCAGCCGCCCCTCGACGAGCCCGTGGTACTTCCTCACCCGCTCGCCGACCATGAAGAACGTCGCCGGGCACTCGGCCCTGTCCAGCGCGTCGAGCACCTTCGGCGTGTACTGCGGCCCCGGCCCGTCGTCGAACGTCAACGCGACCAGCGGCTGGTCGGTGTTCACGTGCCAGGTGACGCTCTGCTGGCCGTCGTCGGCCCAGATGTTGCGGTCGCTGCCCGGCGCGTAGCCGCCGCCGATCGGCTGGCGGTCCGGCCCGAACCACCGGGGCAGTTTCTCCGCGCCCACCACCGTGGCGGCACCCGCCACCGCCCCGCCCGCCGCGAGCAGCGTGCCCCGCAACAGCCCCCGTCGTGTGATCCCCACCCGTGCGCCCCCGTCCGTTCGTACCCCGAGAATGGTTTCACGGGTGCGCAGGGGTTGACATCCGGGATTTACCCCAGGGAATTCCATGCCTCTACGAGAAGTTTGCGCGTTTCGGGCAGAAGCTGGGGGATGACCTTCGTCTGTCCCACGATCGGCATGAAGTTCGCGTCGCCGCTCCACCGGGGCACCACGTGCTGGTGCAGGTGGGCCGCGATCCCGGCCCCGGCCGCCGAGCCCTGGTTCATGCCGATGTTGAAACCGTGCGGGTTCTGCGCCAGCCGGAGGGCCCGCATCGCCTTCTGGGTGAACTCCGCCAGCTCCACGGCCTCGGCGGGCGTCAGGTCCGTGTAGTCGGCCACGTGCCGCCGGGGACAGACCATCAGGTGCCCCGAGTTGTACGGGTACAGGTTGAGCAGCGCGAACACGTGCTCGCCCCGGACGATGATGTTGACCTCGTCGTCCGGCCGGGCCTGGGACAGGCAGAACGGGCAGCCCTCGGGGCCGTCGCCGACGGGGTTGTTCTCCCCACCGGCCACGTAGGCCAGCCGGTGGGGAGTCCAGAGTCGCTGCAGCCGATCGTCCGTCATGCGCCCGATCCTATGGCCTGTGCCGCCGGACCGCCCGGGGCGAGGGTGCTTCGCGCACGTCCGGAGAAACGACGGGCACCGGGCGGAAACGACGGTGCCCGGGTCCGCGCGGGACCCGGGCACCGTGCGGGAGAGCTACGCCTCGACCTCGGCCGGGGCCGACGGACCGACGTTGGTGCGCGACCGGACCACCTCGGCGACGTGCGCCACGGCCTCCGCGAGCGGGACGGCGTTGCGCTGCGACCCGTCGCGGTACCGGAAGGACACCGTCCCGCCGTTCGCGTCGTCGTCGCCCACGATCGCCATGAACGGGATCTTCTGCTGCTGCGCGGTGCGGATCTTCTTCTGCATCCGGTCGTCGGAGGCGTCCACCTCGGCCCGGATGCCCTCCTTGCGCAGGAGCGCCACGAACTCCTCCAGGTACGCCACGTTCTCGTCGCGGACCGGGATGCCGACCACCTGCACGGGGGCCAGCCAGGCCGGGAACGCGCCCGCGTAGTGCTCGGTGAGGACGCCGAAGAACCGCTCGATCGAACCGAACAGCGCCCGGTGGATCATGACGGGGCGCGGCCGGGTGCCGTCGGGGCCGTTGAACTCCAGCTCGAAGCGCTGCGGGAGCTGGAAGTCGACCTGGATGGTCGACATCTGCCAGGTCCGGCCGATCGCGTCGCGGCACTGCACGGAGATCTTCGGGCCGTAGAACGCGGCGCCGCCCGGGTCGGGCACGAGCTCCAGGCCGGAGGCGTCGGCCGCCTCCTGCAACGCGGCGGTCGCCTCGTCCCAGTCGGACTGCTCGCCCACGAACTTCGGCGAGTCGTCGCGGGTCGACAGCTCCAGGTAGAAGTCGTCGAGGCCGTAGTCGCGGAGCAGGTTGAGCACGAAGTCCAGCAGGCTCTTGAGCTCGCCGGCCATCTGCTCCTTGGTGCAGTAGATGTGCGCGTCGTCCTGCGTCATGCCGCGCACCCGGGTCAGGCCGTGCACGACGCCGGACTTCTCGAACCGGTACACCGTGCCGAACTCGAACATCCGCAGCGGCAGCTCGCGGTACGACCGGCCGCGCGACCGGAAGATCAGGTTGTGGAACGGGCAGTTCATCGGCTTGGCGTAGTAGTCGGCGCCGTCGAGGTGCATCGCCGGGTACATGCCGTCCTTGTACCACTGCAGGTGGCCGGAGATCTCGAACAGCGAACCCTTCGCGATGTGCGGGGTGTTCACGAACTCGTAGCCGGCCTGCTCGTGCCGCAGCCGCGAGTAGTTCTCCATCTCGCGGCGGATGATGCCGCCCTTCGGGTGGAACACGGCCAGCCCGGAGCCGATCTCCTCGGGGAAGCTGAACAGGTCCAGCTCCGCGCCGAGCTTGCGGTGGTCGCGCTTGGCGGCCTCCTCCAGCAGGCGCAGGTGCTCCTTGAGGGCGTCGCGGGTCGGCCACGCGGTGCCGTAGATGCGCTGGAGCTGCGGGTTCTTCTCCGAACCGCGCCAGTAGGCGGCGGCGGTGCGCATCAGCTTGAACGCCGGGATGTGCCGGGTGGTCGGCAGGTGCGGGCCGCGGCACAGGTCGCCCCAGCAGCGCTCGCCGGTCTTGGCGTCGAGGTTGTCGTAGATGGTCAGCTCGCCGCCGCCCACCTCCATGACGTCCTCGTCCACGTCGCCCTTGATGTCGACGAGTTCGAGCTTGAACGGCTCGTCCTTGAGCTCGGCCTTGGCCTCGTCGAGGGTGCCGAAGACCCGGCGGGAGAACTTCTGCCCCGACTTGATGATCTCCTGCATGCGCTTGTCGAGCTTGGAGAGGTCCTCGGGGGTGAACGGGGTGGTCACCGAGAAGTCGTAGTAGAAGCCGTTGAGGACCGGCGGGCCGATCCCGAGCTTGGCGTCGGGGAACACGTCCTGGACGGCCTGGGCGAGCACGTGCGCGGTCGAGTGCCGCAGGACGTTGAGCCCGTCCTTGCTGTCCAGGGACACCGCCTCTGCCCCGGTGTCGGTGTCGGGGACCCAGGACAGATCCTTCAGGACCCCTTCGTCGGTACGCAGCACGACGATCGCCTTCGGGCCCGTCATCGGCAGCCCCGCGACCTCGACAGCCTCCGCCGCCGTCGTCCCGGCCGGGACCAGAACGCGTGGAGGTGCGTCGGCCTTGACGGCTGGGTTCGGTGCGGACACTGTGAGCTCCTTCGGACGGGTGCCCCAACCGGGTGCCGGGACCTGCCCGAAATGCTATCTGCCACGCTCCCGCGCGGAACGGGACGCCCCCGGTGCGGTCGGCGGCGTCCCGTGTCGTGCTCCGTGTCTACTCCGTGACGGAGGCCCCGCGTCCGGCGTCCAGCTGCTCCTGGCGGGCGACGGCGGCGGCGCGCCGGTAGTCCGCGCCGAGCACGGCGGCGACCTCGGCCGGGTCGGTCAGGGACGGCACCGGGTCGCGGAACAGCGGGGCGACCGAGCCGCGCAGGACCGGCTCGACGATATTGGCGTACCCGACGTGTCCGTTGCGGTTGGGGTGGTAGGACTCGCTGATCGGGTTCGACAGGCCGTTGAGCCACTCGCTGCTGGAGCACACCGCGTGCCCGGTGAACGCCGACCGGGAGTCGACGAACGCGAACCCGTGGGCCGACGCCCGGCCCGCGGTCGTGGTGGCCAGCAGGTCGGCGGTGCCGTTGAGCGCGGAGGCCTCGGCGGCGGAGATCCGGGCGAGCGCGTTGCAGGACTCGCCCTGGAACAGCCGCGGGTAGCCGACGACCACGACCCGGGCGCCCGGGGCCCGGGACCTGATCTGCGCGTACAGGCCGTCGAGCCGGCCCGGCAGGGTGTTGCGGATGAAGTTGTTGGCGTTGTTGATCTCCGTGGTGCACGTGTAGGGCCACGGCTTGGCGCACTGGGTGATCACGTCGGCGAACCCGGCGTCGTTGCCGCCGACGGAGACGGTCACGTAGGCGGTGGTGGAGTTCAGCGCGCCCAGCTGGTTGTTCTGCACGTCGGCGACCCGCGCTCCGCTGCACGCGACGAAGGTGAGGGTCGCGCCGAGCCGCCCGGAGTCCAGCGTCGGGTAGGCGTGCTTGGAGCGCTGGCAGCCGCCGGAGTCGGCGTAGTACTCGCGGGTGCCGACGCCGGAGGAGTAGGAGTCCCCCAGTGCCGTGTACCCGGGGCCGGCGGCCTGGGCGGGCAGGGCCGTGGCCAGCAGGGTGCCGGCCGCGAGGAGGAGGGTGACGAGGGGTCGACGGAGGCGCATGTGATCTCCTTGGACATTGAAGATGCCCAATATGCTCCCAGCCCGCCGGCACCCCGGTGGTATGGAAAGGGTTAAACGTTGCCGTACGGGTTCACAACGTTAATCAGCGACACGGCCTTGACCAGCTCCGCCACGCCGGCGTCCATGTCGATCTCGGTCTCGAAACCGCGCGAGCGGATCTTGGCGTAGGACACCTCGTAGTCGCGTTTGTCCTCGTCGGACCCCGTCTCCGCGAAGTACAGGTAGTAGTCCACGTGCTCCAGGATCTTGCGGGCGACCTCGGCCTTGGTGAAGTTCATCCGCTCGTGGCCCACGTTGTACACGTCGTCGCGCATGGTCGACCAGTTGTCCAGGGTGAACAGGATCGCGCGCGCCATGTCGTGGACGTGCACGAAGGTGCGCTTGAAGCCGCCCTCGTAGACGATCAGGCTGCGGTCGTGCACCGCCTGGTAGGCGAACGTGTTGGGCATCAGGTCCAGGCGCATCCGGGGGCTCGCGCCGAACGCCGTCGCGTACCGCAGCGCCACCGCGTCGCCGGCCGCGAGCACCAGCTTCTCCCCCTCGGCCTTCGTCTCCCCGTACAGCGTGATCGGGGCCCGGGGGGTGTCCTCGTGGCACAGGTAGTCGGGGACCGCGCCGTAGACGCTGCCGGTGGACGCGAACACGAGGCGCTGGCCGGGGCGGCGGGCGGCCACGACGTTGCGGGTGCCCTCGACGTTGGTGGCGACGGCGACGTCCGGCTCCTTCTTGCACGCCGGGTAGCCGACGATCGCGGCCAGGTGCACGATCACGTCCATGCCCTCGACGGCCGCCGCGACCGTGTCCGCGTCGCGCACGTCCCCCTGGACCAGCTCGAATCCGGGGTACCGGGCGCAGCCGAGCAGCCCCTGCCCCCCGAACCGCAGCGTGTCGAGCACCCGGACGGCGTGCCCGTCGGCGAGCAGCAGGGGAACCAGGGTGGAGCCGACATATCCGGCCCCTCCGGTGACGAGGATGCGCATCCGGCAGACACTACCGCCCGGGCGGCGCGGCCCCCACGGACCGCGCGGGCGTCACGGCCGGGTGCGCCGCCACGGCCGCGCGGGCGTCACGGCCGGGGCGGCCTCGGGGCCCGCGCCGCCGGTCGGACGGCCAGCACCTGCAACCACCCGCGCCCGTCCCCGTGCCGGATCGCCCGGGAGTCCCCCACCGCGAGCCCGGCCCCGGACACCAGCTTCCGCACCCCGGCCAGGGAGTACCGGGCGAAGAACCGCTCCCCCGCCTCCGGGTACGGCCCCGCCTCCCACGCCTCGCCGTCGCCGGCCTGCACGCTCAGCGCCAGCACCCCGCCCGGCCGCAGCACCCGGCCGATCTCGGCCACTGCCCGGGGCGCGACCGCGTACGGCAGGTGCAGGAGCGACGCGATCGACCAGACCCCCGTGAACGACGCGTCCGCGAACGGCAGCCGGAGCATGTCCCCGCACACGAGCGGCCCGGCCACCAGCCCGGCCGCGTGGTCGAGCATCCCGGCGGACAGGTCCAGGCCGACCACCCGGGCGCCGCGCGCCTCCCAGAAGGCCATGTCCCGGCCGGCCCCGGAGCCGAGGTCGAGGACGGGACCGGCCGCGCCGCCGACCCGGGCGAAGTCGTCGGCGAGCGTGACGAGGGCCGGGGGCATGTGGCCGTGCAGGCGGGCGTAGGCGTCGGCGACCTTGTCGTACACGGCGCGGGTGCGGTTGCTGGCGTCTTCCATGCCCGCCATTAAACAACGGATGACCGGGAAATGGCGTACGGATCATTACCGTCCAGAATGGAATCCGTATCCGGTGAGCCCGATCACAGCGTCGGCTTTACGCTTCCCACATTAACTGCGAGGCGTGTTTACTAAAAGCTGTCGACCGGCCGGCAGTGTGGCAGCCCGGACGACCTCGCATCGATTCCCACTTATTCAGACCCATATCCAGGGGGTCTTCCTTCAGCATGTCCGCGACGACGCTCCTGCCCGCTCCACCCGACGATGACGAGCTCTACTCGTATTTCGGACCGCAGCGCCGCTGGGTGCTCCTGTCCGTACTCTTCTCCTACATATTCACTGCCGTCACGCTATTCCTGTTCGCGCTGCGGCATCCCGCGCTGTGGGTGTTTCTCGCCGTGCTGGCGGTCAACGTCGCGGGCTGGGGCCTGTCCCTCGTGGACGGTCAACGCCAGCGCCGGCTGACCCGGGCCTCGCACGAACTGCTGGTCCGGTCGTGGACGCCCGCGACCGTGCCGGGCGTGGACGTCTTCCTGCCCACCTGCGGCGAACCGCTCGACGTGCTCGACAACGCCTACCGGGCGGTGTCCGCGCTCGACTGGGACGGCCCGCTCACGGTGTGGGTGCTCGACGACGGCGACCGCCCCGAGGTGCGCGAACTGGCCCTGGGGCACGGTTTCCGGTACGTGGTGCGGCCCGACCGGGGCTTCCTGAAGAAGGCCGGCAACCTCAACCACGCGTTGACGGTGAGCGGCGCCGAGCTGATCGCGATCCTGGACGCGGACTTCTGTCCCCGGCCGGACTTCCTCCGGCACCTCGCCCCGTACCTGGCCGATCCGGCGGTCGGGATCGTGCAGAGCCCGCAGTTCTTCGACACCGATCCGGAGATGAACTGGATCCAGCGTTCGGCGGGCTCGGCGCAGGAATGGTTCTTCCGCTGGCTGCAACCGTCCCGCGACGCCGACAATGCGGCGATCTGCTGCGGGAGCAACGCGCTCTATCGACGATCGGCCATCGCCGAGATCGACGGATTCGCGAAACTCGAACACAGCGAGGACATGTACACCGGTCTGGAACTGCTGAAACGCGGATACCGCACTCAGTATGTCCCGATCGTGCTCGCGAAGGGTTTGTCGCCGGACGCATTGCCCGCGTACATCAACCAGCAGTACCGGTGGGCGATGGGCAATCTGCACCTGCTGCACGACCGGGATTTCCACCGGATGTCCGCCCCGTGGCGGTTCAAGGTGTCGTACTGGAACGGCATTCTCAGTTATGTCCTGACAGCGGTGAACGCGTTCGCCGCCCCGCTGCCGCCGATCATCATGATGCTGCTGTATCCGGAGGACATCCGGCCCTGGCACGTGCTGCCGATCATCCTGCCGGTGTGGATGTGGTTCGTGCTGCTGCCGATGGTGTCCACCACGCACTGGCGGGTCGAGGTGATCCGCTCGCACCTGCTGGTCAGCTTCGCCGCCGGGGCCGCCCTGGTGCACACCCTGCGCCGGCGCAGCGCCACCTGGGTGCCCACCGGCACCGGGACCGGGAGGTCGAGGCTGTCGACCACCGTGGCCCGGGTCGCGATCGGCTGGCTGTCGGCCACGACGCTGCTGTCCTGGGTGGGGCTGGGCTACGACCTCGTCCGGTTCGGCGGGCGCGACCACTGGGCGATGGCCGGTTACGTCGCGCTCACCTCGTACCTCACAGTGCCTCTGATCCTCGCTCTGCTCCGACCGATGCTCACCCGTAGGGAGTCGTCATGACCACTGTCTCCGCAGGCCGCCGCAGGACCACCGGCTACGGCTGGCCCGAGGGCCTGGCCGCCACCCTGGTGCTGGCCACCCTCGCCCTGATCGCCTCCGGCCTCGTCGACCCGATGCTGCCGTGGACACGGTGAGGCCGGCCGGGCCCGCGCAGGGCCCCGCCGGGCCCGCCGTGCGGCCCGGCTTCCGGCCCGACATCGAGGGGCTGCGCGCCGTCGCCGTCCTCACCGTGCTGGGCTTCCACGCCGCCGTGCCGCACCTCGGGGGCGGCTACGTCGGCGTGGACGTCTTCTTCGCCATCTCCGGCTTCCTGATCACCGGCCTGCTCGTCGCGGAGCTGGGCCGCACCGGCCGGGTGTCCCTCGCCGAGTTCTACGCCCGCCGGGCCCGGCGGATCCTGCCCGCCGCCGGGCTCGTGCTGGTCGCCACCGCGCTGGCGAGCTGGGTGCTGCTGCCGCCGCTCCGGCAGCGCGACGTCGCCGCCGACGTGCTCGCCGCGGCCCTGCACGTCGGCAACTGGCGGTTCGTCGCCACCGAGACCGACTACCTGCACGCCGGGGACCCGAGCCCGCTGCTGCACTACTGGTCGCTCGGCGTCGAGGAGCAGTTCTACCTGCTCTGGGCCCCGGTGCTGGCCCTCGTGGCGTATCTGGCCCGGCGCCGGCCGCTGCTGGTCGTGGCCGGGGTGCTGGTGGCGGGCACGGCGGCGTCGTTCGCGCTGTCGCTGCACTGGACGCAGGAGTCGGGGCCGCTGGCGTACCTGTCCTCGCCGTCGCGGGCCTGGCAGTTCGGGGTGGGCGGGCTCGCCGCCCTGGCCGCGCCGTGGGCCGCCCGAGTGCCGGTATGGGTGCGCGGGTTCCTCGGGGCGGCCGGGCTGACCGCCATCGGGGCCTCGACGGTGCTGTTCACGAGCCAGACCCCTTTTCCGGGTACCGCCGCCCTCGCGCCCACCCTCGGCGCCGTCGCCGTGCTGCTGTCCAACGCCGGGCCGACCCGGTCCCTGCTGGTCTGGGCCCCGGTCCGGCTGATCGGCCGGCTGTCGTTCGCCTGGTACCTGTGGCACTGGCCCGTCCTGGTCCTCGCCGAGGCCGCCCAGGGCCCGCTGGACTGGCCGGTGAAGCTCGCCCTCGTCCTGGGCGCCGGCCTGCCCGCCGCGGCCACCCTGTGGCTCGTGGAGCGCCCCGTGCGGTTCTCCGTGAGCATCTCGGCGTTCCCGCGCCGGGGGCTGGCGATCGGGGCGGCGGCCGTCGTGCTGCCGCTGATCGCCGGGCTGCTGCTGGGCACCGACGCGGTGCGCGGGCTCGGGGGCGGCGGCGGGCGGGTGCCGTCGCTGGCGGAGTTCACGGCCGCCGCGACGTCGGGGGTGCCCGGGGTCCGGGGGCCGGTGGTGCCTCTGCCGGCCGCCGCGCGGGTGGACTACGGGCCGCTGCCCGGGGAGTGCCTGGTCGCGCCGGCGGCGGTGGAGAGCCCGCCGTGCCGGTTCGGGGCCGGGGCGGGGGCCGTCTCCGGCGACCGGATCGTGCTGCTCGGGGACTCCCAGGCCGCGCAGTGGTTCCCCGCCGTGCTCCAGCTCGCCGGGCGGCGCGGCCTGGGCGTGGAGGTACTCACCAAGCAGGGCTGCCCCCTGGCCACCGTGGGCGTCATCAACCCGCAACTCGGCCGCGAGTACCGCGAGTGCGCCGAGTGGCGCAGGCACGCCCTCGGCCGGGTCAACGCCTGGCCGAAGCCCAAGCTCGTCCTGCTGGCCTCCCTCAACGCCTACGTGCCCGACCCGCAAGCCGGCTGGGACACCACCCTCATGGGGCTCAAGGACCTCAATGTGGGGTACCTGCGGGCCACGCCGCTGCCCGGGCGCGACATCCCGACCTGCGTGTCCGGGGCCCTGGACGACTGGCGGGCCTGCCAGTTCCCGCGCGCCGCCGCGCTGCGCCCCGACCCGCTCGCCGAACGGCCCCCCGCCGGGGTGCGGGTGGTCGACGTGAACGACCTGCTCTGCCCGGCCGGGCAGTGCCCTGCCGTCATCGGCGGCGTGCTGCTCTACCGCGACGACAGCCACCTGACCGCCACCCTGACCACCCTGCTCGCGCCCCGGATCGACCAGCTGCTCGAACAGCGCGGCCTGCTCGGCGGCACCGGCTGGCAGCAGGTGTGGCGGGACGACTTCGACGGCACGGCACTGTCCACCCGCGACTGGCTGTACGACCTCGGGACCTGCTATCCGGGTTGCCCCGCGCCCAACTGGGGCACCGGCGAGGTCGAGACCATGACCGCCGAGGCGGTGACCGTGGCCGGCGGGCGGCTCGCGATCACCCCGACCCTGAGGGACGGGAGGTGGACGTCGGGGCGGATCGAGACCCGGCGCGCCGACTTCGCCACCCCCCGGGCGGGCACGCTGCGGGTCGAGGCGTCGATCCAGCTCCCCCAGGTCGACCCCGGCAACGGCGCCGGGTACTGGCCGGCGTTCTGGATGCTCGGCGACCGGCTCCGCGACGGGTACACCGGCTGGCCGGGCGTCGGGGAGCTCGACATCGTCGAACAGCTCAACGGCCGGCCCTCGGTCCTCGCCACCATGCACTGCGGGGTCTACCAGGGCGGGCCGTGCGCCGAGCCGAAGGGGCTGGGCGGGGGCGAGCGGCCGTGCGCGGCGTGCGTCACCGGATTCCACACCTACGCGGTGGAGCTGGAGGCCGCCGAGGTGCGCTGGTACGTCGACGGGGCGCTCACCCAGACGGTCCGGGCCGACAGTGTGGACGCGGCCACCTGGCGACAGGCCACCGACCACGGGTTCTTCCTGATCCTGAACGTGGCGGTGGGCGGCACGATGCCCGGCGGGCCGAACGCGGCGACCGTGTCGGGGAAGCCGATGCTGGTCGACTGGGTGTCGGTGACGAGCCGGGCGGGCGGCGGCTGAGACAGGAGCCGCCCGGGTCCGGTGACCGGGCCCGGGCCTGCCGCGCCGGGCGTCCGGTGCGGGCCCGGGACCACCCGCCGAACCGGGCCCGGGCCCCGCGTCAGGCGGTCGGCGCCCGGCTGATCAGTTCCGCCCGGTTGCGGACGCCCAGGCGGCGGAACAGCCGGGTCAGGTTCGCCTCGACGGCCTTCACCGACAGGTGCAGCACCCCGGCGATCTCCCGGTTCGTGGCCCCGGCCCGGACCAGCTCGGCGATCCGCAGTTCCAGGTCGGTCAGCGGGCCCTCGGGCGCGTCGAGGCGGGCGAGTTCCGCCTCGGCGTACCGCAGGTAGGGCACGCACCCGGCGAGGGTGTAGCGCTCCACCGCGTCCTGCAACGCCGCCCGGGCCGCCGCGCGCCGCCGGGCCCGGCGTTCCAGGGCGGCGAGGGTGAGCAGCGCGCGGGCCACCTCCAACGGGTACGGGTGCTCGGCGGGCAGCTGGGCGCGCAACGCGTCGGCCGCCGCCCGGGGGTCGCCGGTCACGCCGTCGAGCAGGATCCGGGACCGGGTCAGGCCCAGGGTGACGACGTCGCGGCCCAGCCGGTTCGCCTCGGCCCGCGCCTCGCCCAGCAGGCCGGCGGCCTCGGCGGTCGCGCCGGTCAGGATCAGGCACTCGGCGAGGTCGGCGTCGACGAGGAACATCGCCGGGTCGGTGTACCCCTGGCGGTGCAGCAGGGACCGGCTGCGGCGCTGGCTGCGCGCGGACGCCTCGTACCGGCCGAGGAGCCATTCGGCCCGGCCGCGCAGGCCGAGCGCGTAGGCCAGCCACTCGACGGCGTCGGTGCGCGCCCAGGCGGAGGCGGCGGCGTCGAGGAGCTCGAAGGCGCGCTCGGCGGTGCCGCCGTTGAGTTCGGCCGCGCCGCGTTGCAGCAGCTCGCCGAGCCGGTCGGACTCGAGTTCCGCCCGGAGCCGCCCGCCGTACTGGCCCGTGGCGTGGGCCTCGGCGCACCGGCCGGCCCGCTCGTACAGGCCGGTGGCGGTGAACAGCAGGTCGCACAGGTCCAGGGTCCGGCCGGCGCGTTCGGTGTCGGCCCGGAGCCGTTCGTGGGTGCCGAGGGCCCCTGCGACGTCCCCGGACCGGACCTGCGCCACGGCCTGGATCTGCCGCATGAAGATGGTGGCCTCGGTGAGGGGCTGGCCGTGGGCGAGCGCGCAGCCCCGGTCGAGGATCTCCAGGGAGCCCTGCGGGTCGCGGTGCAGCTGGTGGGCGAGCCGGGTCGCGATGGCCTCGACCTCCAGTTCCTCGTCGGCGGCGTCGCGGGCGAGTTGTTCGATCCGGTCCAGCCCGGACGGTCCGACCCGGACCCCGGTCTCGCGGAACGTCTGGTAGGCGCGGGCCAGCAGCACCCAGCCGGTGAGCCGGGGGTCGCCGGTGGCGTCGATCTCTGCCGCGTCGAGCAGGGTCTTGACCTCGGCCGGGTCCTGGCCGGGGAGGCGGGCGAGCAGCAGCCGCGCGCCGACCCGGTCGGTGTGGTCGGGGCCCCGGGTGACGGCCAGGCACGCCGAGCGGACCTGGTCGGGCAGGCCGGCGGCGTGCGCGTGCCGGGCGGCGGCGAGCAGGCGGTGCGAGACGAGGAACGGGCCGTCGGGGTCCGGGGACTGCCCGGCACCGGAGAGGTCCGTGTCGCCGAAGTACCCGAATGATCCGTTGATCTCCCCCGACATCTCCGGGGTGTGCTCGGCGGCCAGTCGGCACAGCTCGGCGGCGGTGCCCGGCGCGCCCCGGGCGAGGGCCACCTCGGCCGCCGCCTCCAGCGCCCGGGCGAGCGCCGGATCGGGTCCCGGGGTGGCCAGGGCCCGGTGCCGGACCCGTTCGACCGGGTCGGGGACGAGGTCGGCGAGCCGGGTGTGCGCGGCCTGGCGCTGGGCGGGGGTGGCGTCGGCGTAGACGAGCTCGCCGAGCAGTGGGTGGCTGAACCGCAGCTCCCCGCCCGGTGACAGGCCGAGCACGCCGGTGGCCAGGCCGACGGCCAGCCCCGGGTCGTCGGTGGGCAGCAGTTCGCGGCCGGGGCGGGCGGCGGCGGCGACCAGGAGCAGCGCGGGCATGGCCTGGACGGGCAGTTCGGCCAGCCGGGCGGACAGCAGCGGGCGGAGCCGGTCGGGGACGGGCAGCGGCTCGTCGGGGCGCACAGGTTCGCCCCGGCGGCGCAGGGCCCTGCCGAGCTCCAGCGCGTACAGCGGGTTGCCGCCGCTGGACGCCCGTACCCGGCCGAGGGTGTCGCCCGTCAACGGCATGTCGAGCCGGTTGCGCAACAGTTCACCGAGGACGGTCTCCGGCAGGCCCTCCAGCGGGATCTCCGTCATCTGCGGCGGGAGCAACTCGATGGCGAGGGGTTCGGAGCCGGGTTCGACGCGTTCGGTGACGAGCATCCGGACGGGCAGCGTGCCGAGCCGGCGGGCCGCGAAGGCGAGCACCTCGGCGCTGGCCGGGTCGATCCAGTGCGCGTCGTCGAGGACGAGCAGCACGGTGCCGCGCAGGGCGAGCCCGCGCAGCAGTTCGAGCACGCCGAGCCGGATGGCGAGCTGGTCGGTGGCCGCGCCGGCGAGGGGCGCGCCGCGCAGCAGGGCCGTCTCCAACGCGGCCCGCAGGTGGCCGGGCAGCGTCGGCGGGTCCACGTCGAGCACGCCGCAGAACAGGTCGCACAGCGTCAGGTGCGGCAGTCCGGCCTCGACGGCGGAGGGCGTGCTGCGCAGGACGAGCTGCCCCTGGGCGGCCGCCTCGGCGCCCAGTGCCTCCACGACCGCGGACTTGCCGATGCCGGCCGGCCCGTACAGCAGCACGCCGGCCCCCGTGTCCAGCTGGGCCCGGCACCGTTCGAGAACGTCCTCGCGCCCCAACAGGGTCGGTTGATCGCTCATGCGGGACAGTGTGCGCTTCCTCCCGGGGTACGCGAAAGACCGGCAGGTCCGGACGGCGCCCACCGTCCGGACCCGCCGGTTCATCCGGCGGCCTCTCCTACGTCAGCGACACGTCGTCGACGAGGAAGGTCGTCTGCAGGTACTGGTCCTCGGTGCCCAGGAACTTCAGCGTGACCGTCTGGCCCCGGTACGCGCTGAGATTCACGGTCTTCTGGACATATCCGGCACTGGCGTTGGCGTTCGAGTACGTCGCCAGTGTCGTGTTCCCCACCTGCACCTTGAGGGTGTCGTACGCGGTGGAGCCGGACTCGGCCGTGGAGATCTTCACCCAGAAGGTGAGGGTCCCGGCGGCGTTGGAGGGGATGGTGACGCTCTGGGACAGGGTCTCGGTGTTCGCCGAGCCCACGCCGTTCATCCAGGCGTACCACGTGCCGCCGTGCGGTACCTGCTGCGTGCTGTTCGTGATGTCCTGCGCGGACTGGGTCCAGCCGGTGACGCCCGACTCGAAGCCCGGGTTCGCGATCAGGTTGCCGCCGGGGCCCGTGGTGGGGCCGACGGTCGGCGAGGTGGTCGGCGACGCCGTCGGGGACGAGGTCGGGCCACCGGTCGGGGTGCTCGTCGGCTGCGGCACGGCGGTGCCGACGCTGACGGCGGCCCAGGCCACGGACGTCTGCCAGTACTCGACGGACGAGGCGCCGTAGAGGTCCTTGGCCGCGTTGAGGGACGCGGTGCGGGCCTGGGAGTAGTTCGTGGTCGAGCCCATGTAGGTGGTCAGGGCGCGGTAGAAGATCTTCGCGGCCTTGTCCCGGCCGACCCCGGCCACGGTGGAGCTGTTGCACGTGGTGCCGTTGTGCGCCCGGCCACCGATCGTCTTCGTGCCGCTACCCTCGGCGAGCAGGTAGAACGCGTGGTTGCCGATGCCCGAGGAGTAGTGCACGTCGAGGCTGCCGACGCCGGAGTACCAGCAGCCCTTGCTGACCCCGTCCGCGGTCGGGTTGTCCATCCGCCGCATCGCGCCGGAGCCGCCGACGTTGAAGCCGATCTTCTCGCCGATGTAGTAGTCGCCCGCGTCGTTGGCGTTGCCGGCGTTGAACTCCACCATCGTGCCGAACACGTCACTCATCGACTCGTTGAGCCCGCCGGACTCGCCCTGGTACTGCAGGCCGGCCGTGTTGCTCGTGACCCCGTGGGTCAGCTCGTGCCCGGCCACGTCCAGCGAGGTCAGCGGCAGGTTGCCGTTCTGGGAGCCGCCGTCGCCGAAGGACATGCAGAAGCAGTCGTCGTTCCAGTACGCGTTGACCAGGCTGTTGCCCACGTGCGCGTACGCGGTCGCGCCGACCCCGTCGCCCCGGATGCCCGAGCGGCCGTGCACGTTCTTGTAGTAGTCCCAGGTGCGGGCCAGGCCGTAGTTGACGTCCACGCCGGCCGTCGCCCGGTCGGAGTTGGCGCCGCTGCCCCACGCGTTGTCCGCGTCGGTGTAGGCGACCGCGTTCTGGCCCGGGTTGGTGTCCGGGCTGTTGCGCGAGTCCATCACCTTGGTGTTGCCCCGGACCGGGTCCGTCATCGTGTACTGCGAGCCCGACTGGGTGGTGTCGAGGCTGACGGTGCCGTTGTGCTGGCCCTTGCCCGAGCCGACGGCCGAGTGGATCAGCTCGTAGGTGGTGATCAGGGCGCCGGTCTGCGCGTCGGTGACGACGGCGGACTTGGCGTAGTGGCCCTCTGCGTCAGTACCCTCCACAGTGCTGCGGTAGGCCAGGGTCGGAGCGCCGTCGACCGCGTAGACGACCAGCTCGGGGCTGGCCTTGCCCGCCGTGATCCCGGCGACCGCCCCGGTGGCCCGCGAGGCTGCCGCGGGGCCGCTGACCTTCGGCGTGGTGCTCGGCACGGTCACCGTGGCGTTGACGGCCTTCTGGGTGCTCCGGACGGCCCCGCCGGGGGCGCGGTGCACGATCAGGTCGCCGCCGACGACCGGCAGGCCCGCGTAGGTGCGGTCGTACCGGACGTGCCGGGAGCCGTCGGAGTCCACCACGACGTCCTTGACGACGAGCTTCTCGCTCGCGCCGAGCCCGAGGGCACTGGCGGTGGCGACGGCCTCGTCCTGGCCGACCCGGAGCGCGGCGGCCCGCGCCTCGGGGGTGAGCGCCCTGGCGGTCACCAGGGTCTCGCCGCCGGCGCCGGTGCCGGCCTGCGCGAGGCCGACCCCCGTCACCGCGACGGCGACCACGGCCACGCCGATGGCGACCGTCATCTTCCTGCTGGACATCTTGTTCCCTTCACCGGGTCGGGTGAGGGGATTCGATCTAGATCCGACCCGGTGAACGGACGTTAAGGGGACTTTCCCGTTCGGAACAACGGCACAAGGGAGTAGGCAAGGGGCCGGCAAGGGCCGACCGTTTACACGGAGTCGGCGACCTGGGCAGCGGAGTCTGCGACCGGGTCGGCGGGGTCGGCGACCGGGGCGGGGAGGCGCGCCGACCACCAGGTGAGGGCGGCGGCCCCGGCGGCGAGCGCGGCGCACAGTCCCCACAGGACGCCGGGCGCGCGGGCGTAGACGGCGGCGCCGAGCGGGGCGGACAGCAGGGTGCCGCTGGTGGCGAGTCCGACGTAGAGGCCCTGGTAGCGGCCGACGAGTTCGGGGGCGGCGGCGTCGACCGCGTGCGCGTTCGCGGTGGTCTTGTAGAGGATCTCCCCGGCTGTCAGCACCACCATGCCCGCGACCACCACCCAGGCGGCCGGGCTGGCCCCGAAGAGCGCGAAACCCACCCCCACCAGGAGGTACCCGGTGCCGATGATCCCCAGGGACGGCAGCCGGCGCAGGACGAGGGTCACCGGGATCTCGCACACCAGGATCAGGCCGGAGCCGATCGCGATCAGGGCCGCGTACAGGCCGACGGGATGGCCGTGGTCGCGCAGGTACACGGGCAGGGTCGAGTAGAGCTGGCGGTAGACGAGGTCGACGGCGACGATCGCGGGCAGGAAGGTGAGCAGCCGGCGGTCGGCGCGCAGGCTCCGCCACAGGGAGGCGCGCCCGTGCCCGGCGGCTCCGGCTCCGGCTTCGGTGCCGCGCCCGGCCCCGGCCCGTCGCCCGGAGTCCCCCGCACTCCGGGCGACGGTCGGCTCCCGGGGCAGCAACCGGATGGTCACCGCCCGGACCAGCAGGGTCACCACCCCTTCGATCACGAACATCCAGGTGTACGAGTACGCGGCGAGCACCGCGCCCAGCGGCGGCCCGAGCACGCACCCGGCGTTGAACGCGGCCCGGCTGACGGCCACCGACCGGCGGCGGTCACCCTCGGGCACGGCGAGGGCGACGAGCGCGCCCTGGGACACGCCGAGGGTGGCCCCCGCGTAGCCGAGGACGGCCATGTGCGCGGCCAGCAGCGCCGACGGCAGCCACGGGACGGCGATCATGCCCAGCCCGACGACCGCCGAGGTGACCACCAGGGTCCGCCGGTGCCCGAACCGGTCGCCGAACCCGCCGCCGGTGAAGTTGCCGGCGAGCACGCCGAGGCCCAGGGCCGCGCTGACCGCCGCCGCGTGGCCGAGGGACAGCTGCCGGGGGCCGGTGAGGTAGAGGAACAGGTAGATCGACACGAACGCGCCGATCGCGTTGACGAACCGGCCGCCGGCCAGGACCCAGACGAGGCGGGGGATGTCGCGCACCGGGGCACCTCCGAGTAAGTCTCTTTTGGGAACTGACCCTAGACTGGACCCCATGGACCGCACAACCCGGCTGCGGGACCCCGCCTGCGCCATCGCCCAGTCCCTCGACGTGGTCGGCGACTGGTGGAGCCTGCTGGTGCTGCGCGACGTGGCCCGGGGGCTGCACCGGTTCGAGGAGCTGCGGTCCTCGCTCGGCGTCTCGCGCAAGGTGCTCACCGAGCGGCTCGGCGGGCTGGTCGGGCACGGGGTGCTGGAGCGGCGGCCGTACACGGACCGCCCGCCCCGGTCGGAGTACGTGCTGACGGAGCTCGGCCGGGGGCTGCTGCCCGTGCTGGTCGCGCTCCAGGACTGGGGGGACCGGTGGCTGATGGGTGACGGGAGCACGACGGCCACGGCCGCGCCGGACTCGGCGGAGGCGCGTCGGGTGCACTCCCTCGTCGGTACCCGGATCCCGGCCCTGGAGGGCTTCGACCCGGTCGCCACCACCCCCTGGACGGTGCTGTACTGCTACCCCGGCACCGGCCTGGGCGCCGCGGGCGTCCCCGGCGCGGCCGGCTGCACCCTGGAGTCCTGCACGTACCGCGACCGGCTGGGCGAGTTCGCCGCCCTCGGCGCGACCGTGCACGGGGTGAGCACCCAGACCCCGGCCGAGCAGGCCGCGTTCGCCGCCGCCGAGCGGATCCGGTTCCCGCTGCTGTCGGACTCCGACCTCGAACTGGCCACGGCGCTGCGGCTGCCCACCTTCCGGGCCGCCGGCACCGCCCGGCTCAAGCGGCTCACGCTGGTGGTGGACGCCGCCCGGACCGTGCGCGGTGTGCTCTACCCCATCCCCGACGTCACCGGAAGCGTGGAGGACGCGCTCGACCTGGTGCGCCGGTTGACACTTCCGCACGACCGTGCGCAGAATGGGCCCCATGAGCAAGGGTGAGCTGACCAAGCAGGCCGTGCTGGAGGAGGCGACCACCATCGCCGCCCGGCTCGGCCTGGAGGGGCTGACCATCGGCTCGCTGGCCACCAGCATGAACATGTCCAAGAGCGGGCTGTTCGGCCACTTCCGGTCCAAGGAGGCCCTGCAACTGCAGGTCCTGGCGCACGCCCGGGAGAACTTCACCCACCTCGTCCTGCGGCCGGCCCTGGCCGCCCCGCGCGGCGAGCCCCGGCTGCGGGTCATGCTCGACCGCTGGCTGGACCTGGGGCTCACCTTCGCCGCAGGCTGCCTGTTCGTGTCGGCGGCGACCGAGTTCGACGACCGGGAGGGCCCGGTCCGCGAGCAGCTCGTGCACGACCACCAGGACATGCTGGACTCCGTCGCGCAGATGTTCCGCGCCGGGATCTCCGAGGGCACCTTCCGCGCGGACGCCGACGCCGAGCAGTTCGCGCACGACGTCAACGGCGTGATGCTGGGCTTCTACCACGCGTTCCGGCTGCTGCGCGATCCGCTGGCCGAGACCCGGGCCCGGCGCGCCTTCGACACCCTCCTGAACAACGCCCGACCCTAGACCCCTTTTGGAGTACGCCATGGCTGAGGTCTCGTTCGCGAAAAGCACGATCGTTCGTTCTCTTCGAGTGACGTTCCGCACCCTGGAGAAGGTCGCCCCGCCCGCCGCCGTCCGGCTCGCCGAACGGCTGTGGTGCACCGTCCCGCGCGGCCCGGTCCGCCCCTTCGACGTGCCCGGCGAGCGCTTCGTCGTCCCCGTCGACGGCCGGTCGGTGGTCGTCGAGTCCTGGGGCGAGGGCCCGATCGTGTACCTGCTGCACGGCTGGGGCGGCTGGCGCGGCCAGTTCGCAGCGTTCCGGCAGCCGCTGCTCGACGCCGGGTTCCGGGTGGTGGCCCTCGACGCGCCCAGCCACGGGGACTCCGACGCCGGCTCGTTCGGCAGGGGGCGCGGGCTGCTGCCCGAGTTCACGGTCGCCCTGACCCGGGTCGTCGAGGCGGTCGGGCCGGCGCACGCGGTCGTCGGGCACTCCCTGGGCGGGGCCGCCGCCGCCATCGCGGTCCTCGACGGCCTGCGCGCCCGGCACCTGGTCCTCGTCGCCGCGATGGCCGACGCGATCCCCTACACCCGGGACTACGCGGCGACCTTCGGCTTCTCCGAGCGGACCCGGGTGGCCTTCCTGGAGCGCCTCGAACTGCGGGTCAAGCGGCGGATGAGCGATTTCGACATCCCGGCCCGGGCCCGGGCGGCCGTGTCGCCGCTGCCGGCCGCGCTGCTGGTGCACGACGTCCGGGACAAGGAGGTGCGGCACTCCGACGCGCAGACGCTGGTGGCGGCGTGGCCGGGGGCCCGGATGCGGTCGACCGACGGACTCGGGCACCGGCGGATCCTGCGGGACCCCGGGGTGGTGGCCGAGGTGGTGGCGCACCTGGTGGGGACGCCCGCCGCCCGGCCGGAGAGGGCCCGGGAGGACGTCAACGCCTGAGGCGGGGCTCCGGCCGCCCGACCGGCCCCGCAGGCCCGTGGCCGGGCTGTGACGGGCCGCGCCCGGGCCTCGGGGTGGCCGTGGCAACCTTGCAATATGTGACAACGATGGCCGCGATCATGCACGGAAACTGCGTGAATACGCAGGGGTCACGCGCATTGGTGCACGCAGTTGCTCGTTTCCAGTCAAGTATTGACATGAATGCTCAAGCGTTCGTCCAATGACGCCATGACTTCCCCTCGAAGACTCCGCCTATTCATCGGAGCGCTGCTCGTCGGCGGCGCGCTGAGCGTGGTTCCCCTCTCCCCGGCGGCCGCCGCCACCGCCGGGGACGTGACCGGGTTCAGCAAGTCCGGCAACACGTACAACATCACGACGTCGGGTACCGCGAAGGCCAGAGTGGTCTTCGCGCGGGCCGACATCTTCCGGGTGCAGGTCGCGCCGACCGGGACGTACGACGACCCGGCCGGCACCGACATCACCATCAAGACCGACTTCGGGTACACCGCGCCGGCGTTCACCGACGAGGGCACGTACTACAAGGTCGCCACCAGCTCCGTCACACTCCGGGTGAACAAGACCCCGCTGCGGTTCTCCGCCTACAAGGCCGACAACACGACGCTGCTGTGGTCGGAGAGCGCCGCGCTCAGCTGGACGGGGAGTGCGACCACCCAGTCGCTGACCCGGGGCGCGGACGAGCAGTTCTACGGCACCGGGCTGCGGCTCGGCGAGTGGGCACTGCGCGACAAGACCGTACCCGTCAAGATCGACAACCACTGGAACGAGAACGACAACGCCTCCCCGGCGCCGTTCTACATGTCCACCAACGGGTACGGCGTCCTGCGCAACACCTGGTCCACCGGCTCCTACGCGTTCACCGGCCCGTCGGCCCTGACGCACAACGAGAACCGGTTCGACGCGTACTACTTCGCCGGCAACGGACCCGGAGACCTCAAGGGCGTCCTGAACGCCTACACCGACGTGACCGGCAAGCCGTTCCTCGCGCCGATGTGGGGCTTCGAGCTCGGCAACGCCGACTGTTGGAGCACCTGGAACACCGACCCGGCGCGCGGCCCCGTGAACCGGGCCGGGCACGGGCACACCCCCGACGTGGTCGCCTACGCCACCGACGCCCGCGCCAAGGACATGCCCTCGGGCTGGTTCCTGCCGAACGACGGCTACGGCTGCGAGTACGAGGACCTGACCCAGACCGTGGCCGACCTGAACGCCAAGGGCTTCAAGACGGGCCTGTGGACGGAGCGCACCCTGGGCAACATCGCCACGGAGGTCGGCGTGTCCGGCACCCGCGCGGTGAAGACGGACGTCGCCTGGGTCGGCGGCGGCTACAAGAACGCGTTCACCGGCGTCAACCAGGCCGTCGCGGGGATCGAGGACAACTCCGACGCCCGCCGGTTCGTCTGGACCGTGGACGGCTGGGCCGGTACCCAGCGCAACGCCGTGGTGTGGACCGGGGACACCGAGGGCGACTGGGACAACATGCGCTGGCACGTGCCGGCCATCGCGGGTGCCGGGCTGTCCGGGCTCAACTACGCCTCCGGCGACGTGGACGGCATCTACGGCGGCTCGCCGGACACCTACGCCCGCGACCTGCAGTGGAAGGCGTTCACCCCGGCGTTCATGACCATGTCGGGCTGGGGCGCGCAGAACCCTTCGGCCGGCTACAACGACAAGCAGCCGTGGCGCTTCGACACCGCGCACAACGACATCAACCGCAAGTACCTGCAGCTCAAGATGCGGCTGATGCCGTACATGTACACGATGAGCCAGAACGCGAGCGTCACCGGCACCCCGGCCGTGCGCGCCATGGTCCTGGACTACCCGAACGACCCGGTCGCCCGGGGCAACCAGACGTCGGGGCAGTTCCTGTCCGGCGACTCGTTCCTCGTCGCCCCGGTGGTCACCAACACGACGACCCGCGACGGCATCTACCTGCCGGCCGGCACCTGGACCGACTACTGGACCGGGACCGTCTACCAGGGACCGACCACGATCAACAACTACAGCGCTCCCCTGAACACCCTGCCCCTGTTCGTCAAGGGCGGCGCCATCGTCCCGATGTGGCCGCAGATGAACTACACCGGTGAGAAGGCCGTCTCCACGCTGACGTACGACCTGTACCCGCGCGGCAACTCCTCCTTCACCCTGTACGAGGACGACGGGATCACCCGGGCGTACCGCACCGGCTCCTCGGCCACCCAGGCCGTGACGATGACCGCCCCGACCACGGGCACCGGCGACATCACGGTCAACGTGGGCGCGTCGGTCGGCTCCTACACCGGCAAGCCGTCCTCCCGGGGCTACGAGTTCACCACCCACCTGGCCGGCGCGCCGAGCACGGTGAAGCTGGGCTCGACCACGCTGACGCAGCAGTCCTCCAAGGCCGCCTACGACAGCGCCGCCACCGGCTGGTACTTCGACGGCAAGGTGCTGTGGACGAAGGTCGGCTCGCAGTCGGGCGCGTTCGCGGTGACCCTGACCGGGGCGACCCTGCCCGCGGCGACCACCCCGCCGACCGGCTCGCAGCCCATCCCGAAGTCGGGCTGGTCCCTGCAGTACGTCGACAGCCAGCAGAACACCACCGGCAGCGACGCGGCCACCAACGCGTTCGACGGCAACACGTCCACCATGTGGCACTCGGTCTGGAACGGTGGCACGCTGCCGCACGAGATCCAGGTGAACCTGGGGGCGTCGTACAAGGTGGACTCGCTCAAGGTCCTGCCCCGCCAGGACGGCGGCGTCAACGGCCGGATCGGCTCCTACGAGATCTACGTGTCGGACTCCGCCAGCAACTGGGGCACGGCCGTGGCCACCGGCACCTTCGCCGACGACGCTACCGAGAAGACGGTGACGTTCGCGCCGAAGATCGGCCGCTACATCCGGCTCAAGGCGACCACCGAGGCCGGCAACCGCGGGCCGTGGACGTCCGTGGCGGAGCTGTCCGCCACCGGCACGGTGCCGCCGGCCCTGCCGACCGCCGGCGCCCTCGTGCACCAGACGTCGTCGAAGTGCGCGGACCTGCCCGCCGGGGCGACCGCTCCGGGGACGCAGCCGACGCTGTACAGCTGCAACGGCGCCGCGCACCAGCAGTGGGCCTTCAACGCCAACGGCACGCTGACCGGCAAGAACGGCGTCTGCCTGGACGGGACCGCGGCGGTCGTGGCGGTCCAGAACTGCTCCGGCGCCGCCGGCCAGCAGTGGGTGCAGGCGTCCGACGGGACCGTGACCGGCCTGGGCGGCAAGTGCCTGGCGCCGGTGGGCAACGGCACCGCGAACAGCACGAAGCTGGAGCTGGCGACATGCTCCGGGGCTGCCAACCAGAAGTGGACCGTGCAGCCGTAGGACACCGGGTGCCGGGTCCCTCCTCCCCGGCACCCCACCCGCCGCGCCGCCGGCCCCTCGGTGACGCGGACCCCTCGGGGAAGTCGTCGGTCCGCCGCCCCCGGCGACCGGCGGCTTCCCCGCAATGCTTTCCCGGCACGGCGCCGCCCGGGGCCGTGCCGGGGCGAGAGTTGGGGCGGCCGGGCCAGGCGAGGGGCCCAGCCCGGCCGCCCCGCACCCTGCGACCGCCTTCACGTGCCGGCTTGACGAGTGCGCCGGACGACCGCACGCTGGTGGCGGGACCGAAATCGCCAGGGGTGCCGGTGGCGTTCCGTACCTATCCATGATCATGGCCGGCTGGTAACTGTCCGAACAGTGGCCTAGCATATGACGTACTACATAGAATCGGGCCTTCGCGACACCAGGTTCCCGACTCTCAGGTGGTAACGTCTGGTCACCTTGGCGAACGGAGAACCCTGTGGTGAGCGAGCACGACCTCCCCACGCTCCGGCTGCCGTCCGCAGCCCGGCGCACCCTCCGTGAGGAAGTCACCGCCGCGTTGCGCGCCGCCCTGATCTCCGGTGAGCTCCGCCCGGCCGTGGTCTACTCGGCCGCCACCCTCGCCAGCACGTTCGGCGTCTCGGTCACGCCCGTCCGCGAGGCCCTCCTCGACCTGGTCAAGGAGGGCATGTTCGAGGTCGTCCGCAACCGGGGCTTCCGGGTCACGGCGCTGTCGGACCGCGACCTCGACGAGTTCCTCGAGATCCGCGCCCTGATCGAGGTCCCGATGATGCGCCGGGTGATCGAGCAGGCCAGCCAGCCCGCGCTCACCGCGCTGCGCCCCATCGCCGACGAGATCGTCGCGGCGGCCGAACGCGGCGACCTGATCGCCTACATCGACGCGGACCTGCGCTTCCACCTCGGCCTCCTCGCGCTCGCCGGCAACCAGCACCTGGTCAGCGTCGTCAACGACCTGCGCACCCGCTCCCGGCTCTACGGCCTGACGGAGCTGCACGAGCGCGGCGGCCTGGTCGACTCGGCCCGCGAGCACCACACGCTCCTCGACGCCATCGCCAAGGGCGACGCCGAGGAGTCCGAGAAGATCATGACGTTGCACATCAACCACGTCCGCACGATCTGGGCCTCCTGAAACCCTATTTTTGGGTACGCACGGAGCAGGCTCCCCGCCTCAGGTCCACCCTGTGACCGACGGCGGTCCGCCCGCCCGGTAGCCGGCGACCGTCCGATGTGTTCGTCAACGAACGAACATGTTCGCCGCCTATCCCCACGCATCCGCCCAGCGGGCCCGGGAAGTCCGGCCGGTCGTCGGACAGTGGGGCGCGGAACGGGTCTGCGACGATGTCGGCGTGCATCCTGACGACCAGATCGACGAGACCGTCCCGGCCCAGCTCGTGGAGCTGTTCGCGGACTGGAACGACGGGCGCCCGCTGAAGGTCGTCGCGTGCGTGTGCGCCGGCTGCGGCGGGCGCGCTTTCGTGGTGCGCCTGGACGACACCGAGGGCGCGGCGGAACGCGAGTGCGTGGCGTGCGGCGGCCGGGTGTTCCTCGCGGACAGCGGCGAGTACTGGGACGAGGCCGAACCCGACGAGGCCGAGTGCCCGTGCGGCGGCGGCGAGTTCGAGGCGGCGGTCGCGTTCACCCTGGGCGAGGACGGGACGGTCCGGTGGGTGACCGTAGGGCTGCTGTGCCGGCGGGACGCGTTCGCGGGCGTCTACACCGACTGGAAGATCGACTACACCCCCACCGACCACCTGCTGACCTTGGCCTGATTCCCCTGGTCACCGGCGGCTGACGCCGCAGCTGCTCCAACGGGCCGTCTCGGGACGTCGGCCGACGACCATCGTCACAGGTTGCCGGCCACCACAGCCGGGGCCGGGTCCGGCCGCACGCGGTCACGCCCGCCACGCCCTCGCGCGCTGGTACGGCCCCTGTGCCACGGATCCGCCGTCCACCGACAGGCTCGCCCGGGCAGCCACGTAGAACTGGTCCCGGGCGGTGTCGGCTCCCTCGGTCGCCAGGTCCCAGGCGTCCTTGTCGAACGCCGGCAGTGTGCGGGCCATCCGCTCCACCTGGACGATCGCCGCCCACCAGTTCCGGGCCGCCACGACGGTGGCCTCGTCGCCGAGCAGGAGCATGGACTCCCATTCCCGGGTACGCCGCAGGTCGGTCGCGGCGAGCGTCTCCAGTCCGACGGCGTAGTCCATGACCTGCGTGGTCGTGCCGCCCCGGTGTGCCGCGGTCATCCTGAGCGCCACGGCGTGGATCTCCTTCAACACCGCCGCGTACGTGACGTACGTGTCCAGCCGCCGCGCGTCCCACCGGACCCGCTGCTCCCGACGCCACTTGGCCCGCTCGTTGAAGCGGGTCGTCAGCAGGGTCCCCAGCCCGCCGACGACGACGCCCATCAGGCCGATCAACGCCGGAAGCTGGTCCAGAACCTTCGTCATACCGTCAACCTATCGACCACCCGCCAGCTGGAGTGTCCGCACGGGGTCCGCGACCGGGCGGCACCGCGCCCAGGACCGCGCCACCGCCGACGCCGTCCTGGTCACCGGCGTCTTCGGATCGGTGGGATCGCCGACGAGATCCCGCCCCTGCCAACCTGCTCGACCGCGCACCGGGCCCCGGAACGGCGTGACCACGGAGTGGAACACACCCGGTGGGGATCATCGCAGCGCAGAGGTGTGCCCCTCGCGGGGCGAGGGGCACACGTTGGTCTTTCGGGCCCCGGGTCAATGGGGGCCTGTCGCTGTTAGATGCGGGGCGTGCCGCCGTAGTAGCCGCCGAGATCGTTGCGGTACGTGTCGGTGTCACGGGTGTTGGCGTCGTAGCCGGGGGCGTCCTTGATCTGGTCCTTGGTGCGGGAGACGTAGACCTTCTCCTGGCCGGTGTCGACGCGCTGGATGACGCCGGCAGGCAGGAGGACCTTGGAGCCGAAGATCCACGGGCCGGTGTCGACGACCACATAGCTGCCGCCGACCTCGTGGGTGGCTTCGTCGATCTTGCCGATGCTGCCGTCGGTGGCTTCGACGTGGTAGCCGGTCAGGTTGGCCAGGCCCGGGGTGTAGCCGCTGTCCTTGCCGTAGTTCCAGGCGTCGAAGGTGGCGTTCGGATCCGCGTTCGTCATGAGTCTCCCTGCTGGGGTTGCCTATCGGATGAGTAGTCAGTACCCGTGCCGTCCGGCTCTCAACCCCTCGGGGGTGTCTACGTGAAGATGCTGACGCCGCCGGGGCCGACGAGCAGGCCCACGACGATGAGCACGACGCCCCACAGCACCTGCTTGCGGAAGAGCGCGAAGATGCCGGCGACGACCAGGACTACTGCGAGGATCCACAAGAGAAAAGTCATGCCCCTGGAGTTCCCTCAACGGCCGATCTTCAACCCTGCACCTCCGTTGGCCACGGCTGCGTGGTGGTGTCCCTGCCCCTCGAAGGGACACCACCACGCAGCCCGGCCCCGGGTTCACGGACGCGTGAGACCCGTTCGCAGCTGGGCCAGGGAGAGTTTCAGGAGTCGGGAGACGTGCATCTGCGAAAGGCCGACTTCGGCGGCGATCTGGCTCTGGGTCAGCTGGTCGTAGTAGCGCAGGGTGAGGATGCGGCGTTCCCGGAGCGGCAGGCAGGCCAGTCGGGCGAGGAGCGGCTGGTGCGACAGGTCCTCGTCGACGGCCTCGTAGCCGGGGTCGGCGGCGCCGAGGAAACCGCCCAGGTCGACGGCCTCGCCGTCGGCTCGCAGTACCTCCAGCGAGGCCGGGTGGTAGGCCTGGGACGCACCGAGGGCGAAGCGCAGGCTCTCGACGGTCACGTGCAGGTGGGCGGCGAGTTCGGCGGGGGTGGGCCAGTGGCCCAGTTGTTGTCCGAGTTCCCCTGTGGCCACGGCGACGGCGCGGGCCAGTTCCTGGGCGGCGCGGGGGACGCGCATGCCCCAGGTGGTGTCGCGGAAGTGGCGTTTGAGGGTGCCGAGGATGGTGGGGGTGGCGTACCCGACGAAGGGGATCTGGCGGGTGGGATCGTAACCGTCGACGGCTTTGATCAGGGCCAGGCATGCGACCTGGATCAGGTCGTCGAGCGGTTCGCCGCGCAGGACATAGCGCAGCGCGAGCCGGCGGGCCAGCGGCAGGTTGTGCTCGATCGCGCGGGAACGCAGCCCGGCCCGGTCGGGGTGGCCGGTCGGCAGCGCACGCAGGTCGCGCAGAAGTTCCTCGGTGTTCACCGGTGCCGCCTCGCGCCGTCCGGAGGCCAGTGGGCGGGACGCGGCTCGCGGGGCGGGTACGAGGGTGAGCCAGGGCCTGGCGGGCGACAGGGTCTCCGGCGTGACCGGCGTCGGTGGTGGTGCGGGGAGAACGGTCATGGGAATCATCGCCCTTGGGGGGACACGCCGCGGTGTGTGTGCCGGCAGGGCCGGAACCTCAGGTGAGATCGCCGGTGTGCTGGTCGTGACCGCGGGGTCTGGGCGGTGAGGTGAGCCGGCGCGAACGCTGACGGGCGCGTGTGCACCGAAATCTGATCCGAGACCAACCCTACGCCAATACCGCTAAGGCGCAAGCGCCCCGATGCGCCAGCCCCGATCGGCCGGGCGCGTACGGGTTCAGAGTGTCTCGGATCCGTCGACGACGGCGCGGGCGAGTTCGGACAGTCGGCGGCTGCTGGACCGGGCGGTGGTGCGCAGGAGCGTGAACGCGGCATCCATGTCCAGGTGGCGCCGCTCGGCCAGTACCCCCTTCGCCTGTTCGATGATGATCCGGTTGTTCAGTGCGGTCTGGAGCTGGTCGGCGAGGGACTCGCGGTGGCTGATCGCGCGGGCCTGCAGGATGCCGATGGTGGCCACGTCGGCGAGTGCCTGCCCGAGCCGGAGCGTGTCGGCGTCGAGGGCGCCGGGGGCGGTGTCGAACAGAGCGAGGGCTCCGATGACGTCGTCGCGCAGCCGCATCGGGAGGGCGTGCACGGATTCGAACCCGATCGCGCGGGCGTCGGTGGCGAAGCGCGGCCACTGCCATGCGACGGCGTCCAGGTCGGGCGCCGCGACCGGCGCGCCGGTGCGGAAGCACTCCGTGCACGCCCCTCGTACGCCTGCTGGAGGAGCTCGTGCAGTTGGGTCTGTTCGGTGGAGGTGGCCACCACCCGCAGCACGCCGCGCTGGTCGGTCAGCAGCACCCCGGCGGCGGCGACGTCGAGAACCTCGGCGCACCGGACGGTGACCTGGTGCAGGAAGTCGACCACGTCGAAGTCGTCCACGAGGGTGTCGGCGAGTTCGACGAACGCCTCGGCCACCAGTCGGTCACTCATGATCGTTCACCTCTGTCGCGGGTAGTTCGGCTGGGACGCTCGATGGGTTGGGGCGTTGACCGTGCACGGGGTCACTTCCCATTCTCGCCGCCCGGCGGCGGATCGGGTTCGAAGCGCAGCCGCCGTTCGACGACGTCACGGGCCACGTCACCGAGACGCCGGTCGGCGGCGTAGGCATAGGCGCGAAGGCGGGCGAAGGCGGTCTGGGCGCTACTGCCCAGCTGCACGAGGATCATGCCGGTGGCCTGGTGCACCTGCGCGTGGTGGGCGGTGTCGTCGTCCTCCTGCCAGGCCAGGTCGGCGGTCTCCGGCCGGGTGTCGTCGGCCGCGTCGAGAAGCAGGGTGCCAGCGGCCTGGGCGAACGCCAACGCGTCGGCCAGCTCGTGCGCGCTCAGGTCCCCGGGTGACCTGCGGTACAGGGCCAGGACACCGAGTTCGATCGCGCCGATATGGATGGGGAGGACGAAAACCGCCCGCGCGCCACTGCCCAACGCGGCGGGCGTGAAAGCCGGCCACCGGGCGGCACACACCGGGGTGTCCAGATCCACGACGAGTACCGGCCCGCCGACCGTGAACGCGTCGACGCAGGGCCCCTGGCCGTAGGACAGCTGCCACTCCTCCAACTCCGCGGCGATCCGGTCTGTGGAGTGCACGGCGTCGCGGACGGTCGCGTCGACCATCACCGTCACCGCCGCCCCGTCCACCCCGGCAGCCGCCACCGCGGCCGAGCACACGTGGGCCATCGTGATCGGCGCACCATCGGAATGACCACTGATCCGCATCCACGCCCGCAACACCCGGTCAGTGGTCGGCACGACTGCACCACCCCGGCCCGGCCCCGGGGCGACACCGGAAACCCCTGGCGACACGGGTACCGCCACGGCAACGTTCGTTGGTCGAATGCACAGCGCGCACAGGTCCTCCCGATCTTGGTGCTCAGCACGTCACCGGGGATCAGGGGCAACCGTCATTCACCAGTCTAGATGTCGAACGTCATGCCACACCCATACCCACCCCGCGAACCCGGCCAAACGCGGGTTCGCCTTCCCCGCACATCGCCTCAAACGACAGGCTCCACCGTCAACGCAACGGAGAGGTGCGGCCAGGTGGCGCGGGCCAGCCGGATCAGGTCGTTCGCGGGCGGCTCCGGTGTGCCGGGTACCGGGTCGGGGAGGAAGCGCACGGTCGTACCCGTCGAGTTGTCGCTCTGGATCGGGATTAGGTCCGTGATGGGGAGGCCGTGTTCGTAGCGCTGGGACCACGCCCTACCGAGGCGGTGGTTGGTGTGCACCAGCCACGCGCTGAGGGCCGCGACGACCGACATGCCCCGCCGGGGGTGGCCGTCGGGGAGCAGTGGGGCGTCGGGCTGGTCGAAGAACCGGAGGTCCTTGGTCGCCATGACGGGCTTGCGGACGGGCCGGCCCTGGTCGTCGTACCGGGTGTCGGTCCCCCGGCCGTTGTCCGCCACGGACACCGAGCCGTCGGCGTGCAGGGTGACCAGGCACCGTCCCGAGCCGGTGTGCTCGGCCTCGTCGGCGGCGTAGGCGAGCACCTCGAGGATGAGGTGGGCGACGTCCGGGGCGAACCGCGACGGGTCGCGGCGGATCCCGTCCAGGTGCCCGGTGTCGACGGTGCCGGCCCAGTCGTGCGTGGTGTTCCGCCAGGAGTTGGTCACGGTCCGATTGTGCCAGCCCGTTCGGGCACCGGCCCGGCCGCCGACCGGCTCAGGCCGCCTCGGCCTCGAAGAACCGCAGCAGCGCACCGCGGAGCACCGTCGCCCGGGCATTGGTCGCCGGGGAGTACGCGACCGTGTCGTCCTCCAGTAGCCCCAGGCCGGCGAGCAGCAGGTTCATGTCGTCCTCGTCGGCGGCGAACACGTACCCGCCGTCGGGGGTGTATTCGATCGGCTTCATCGTCAGCCTCGCGGGGTCAGAGGGCCAGGAGGAACAGCGACCAGTCGTTGAGGACGTGCGCGCCGGTCGACACCCACAGGTTCTTCGTCTTGATGTACGCAGCCGTCAGCACCACCCGGGCCGCCCCGATCCCGATCAGCGCCTGGGCGACCTGCCAGTCGTAGGTGGGCAGGTGCACCGCGCCGAACATGAGCGCGGTGAGCAGCCAGGACAGGAGTACCGCCCGCTTGCGGCCCAGGTTCCTGCGGGTGTGCAGCCAGGTGAGCAGGGCGAGGAACGGCAGGATGGTGAGGACCTCCTCGCCGAGGAGCTGCGGCAGGGTCTTGAGGAAGAACATCACCTTCCCCGCGGTGTCGAGGTCGTCGATGCCCTCGATGGCGGGGTTGGCCTTGGTCCCGAACACGACCGCGACGATGCCGCCGACCACGAACGTGACCACCAGGTTCAGCAGCCAGAACCCGACCATCCAGCCGACGTCGCGCAGCCGGACCCGGCGGAACAGCGCGGTCCAGTGCCCCGGCGCGGCCCAGGCGAACACGGCCAGCGGGAGGGCGACGAACACCAGAGCCGGAATCAGCTGGGTGTACGTGCCGTTCAGGGCCTTGACCGGCGCGATCAGCACCGCGAACGCCACGGCCACGGCGATGACGACCAGCCACCATTGGCGGGCGGTGAGCGCGACGGGCCGGCCGTTGTAGAACGGGAAGTCGGTACCCGGGTCCTCCCACCGCCACCGGTCGCCCCCGGACGTGCCCTCAGCCACCGCGCGATCCTCCCCGAGTCCACTCATGAGGGCCATGCTTCCACGCGCCCGGCCCGCCGGTGTCCGTTTTCTCCGCGCAAGGAAGATCCGACGGGTACCGGGGTCACGCCTCCGCCCCGGCGCCGAGGGTCGGGCGGATCACAATCCGGCACGCGTGGACCGCAACCCCGCCCTGACCAGGGGTATCGTCCCTGAGCCACGCCCCAGCACCCGAAGGACCGTCATGTCAGCGCCCAGCGAGCCCGGTCCCGAGCCGACCCCGTCGGAGGGCCACCAGCCCACGTCCCCGGATCCGTGGTCGGCCCCGAGCGGGTCCCCGGCCCCGGACAGCCCCTCGGACGCGTCCCCGGCGGTCAGCGCTCCCCCGGCGACCGGCGGGCAGCCGGCGACCGGCGGCTTCCAGATCCCGGGCGGCGCCCACCCGACCGGCCCGCACCCGATGCCCGCCGGCCCCATCCCGGCCTACCCGCGGCCCCCGGCTCCGAACAGCAACCGCACGCTGTTCATCGTCCTCGGCGCGACCTTCGGCGCGCTCCTGCTGATCGGCGCGTGCTGCGTCGCCGGGTTCCTGGTGCTCCGGTCCCGCGACGACGCCTCCGACCGGCGTCCGGGCCCGCCCGGCGCGGCCGACACCCGCACACCGTTCTCGTGGCCGACCCCGACGGCCAGTCCGTCGCCGGCCACGGTCGGGCTGAACACGCCGGTCCGGGACGGGGTCTTCGAGTTCACCGTGACGAAGGTGGAGTGCGGGGTGCCGGAGGTCCGCTCCGGGGTGCTCGACCAGCAGGCCAAGGGCCAGTTCTGCCTGGTCGACATGAGTGTGAAGAACATCGGCCAGCGGCAGACGTGGTACATGTCGTCCAGCCAGCGCGCCTTCGGCCCGGACGGGACCATGTACGGCCTCGACTACGGCGCGGCCCTGCTCGTCAACTTCGAGCACGACAACTTCGGGATCACGGAGTACAACCCGGGCGTCGGGTCGAGCGGGGTGCTGGTGTTCGACATCCCGAAGACGGCCACCCTCACGCACCTGGAGCTGCACGCGTCCCCGGGGACCGTCGGCGCGAAGGTCACGATCAACTGACCTTCTCCGGGTACGTGGCGGATCGGCTCCAGCGGCGGCGACCGCGCCCGTCGCCGGCAGCCCGCACGTGGCCGCCGGTGACCGAGGCGGTCGCACCCACATGGCCACCGTGCGGCGTACCCGCCTCGGGGCCGCGCGGCAAAACCCGGCGACGTCGGCGGCCCTCCCCGCGATAATGGCCGACGTGGATCAGGTCGAGGTCGTCGTAGCCCACAAGGAGCGCACGACCCTGCGCGTCGGCGACGTGTTCCTGAAGGTCGACGCCGACCACACGCGTACCGCCATCGAGGTCGAGGCCATGGCCCTGGCGCCGATCCCGACCCCCCGGGTGCTGTGGCGCAACCCGCCCGTCCTCGCACTCGCCGCCGTCCCCGGCTCGGCACTCGGCCGCCTCGGCGAGCCGTCCACCGCGTCACCGGCGGCGTGGGCCGCGGCGGGTGCGGCCATCCGGAGGCTGCACGACGCGCCCCTGCCGCCGTGGACCGACCAGGGCATCGACGACATCGCCGCGCACCTCGACGGCGAATGCGCGTGGCTCATCGCGAACGGCGTCCTCCCGGCCGATCTGGTCACCCGCAACCGCCAGGTCGCCCAGGCGGCGCTCCGCCCGTGGGCCCCGGTGTTCATCCACGGCGACCTGCAGATCGCGCACGTCTTCGTGGACGGCGCCGAGGTCACCGGCGTGATCGACTGGTCCGAGGCGAGACAGGGCGACGCCCTCTACGACCTCGCCACGTTGACGCTCGGCCACGAGGAGCACCTGGGCGACCTCCTCGCCGGCTACGGCACCGACGTGGACCTCGACGTGATCCGCGGCTGGTGGTCGCTGCGGAGCCTGCGGGCGGCCCGCTGGCTGATCGAGCACGGCTTCGACCCGGACTCCCCGGGCTGCGAGTTCGACGTCCTCAGAGCCCGGATGTAGCCCCGCGGAAACCCGGACCGGCATGAGCCCGTGACGACGCGTGTCGGGCCCCGGGTCGGACCATCACGCCCAGCTCGGGAACGTCGAGCTCCTCCGGGTCCTGGACACCTCGGATGTCCGCGTCCGACGCCAGCCCGTGTCGTGCCAGCGTCTGCGGGGTGGGGAGAGCCCCCGGACGAGCGGTGGGCGGTGCTACGGCCGGGCCTCGCGGCGGCATCCGGCCAGGAGGATGGCGACCATGCGCCTGGCGTCGGCCCGGTCGTAGTCGGGGCCGACGATGCTGAGGTTCCCGATGGCGCGCAGGAGCGTGTAGGCGGTGATGCCGGGGCGGAGTTCGTCGGCGGCGGCGCAGGCGTCGAGCAGTGTCGCGCACGCGGGGACCAGGGTGTCGAGCATGAGGGCGTGGAGATTCTCCAGCCCCGGATCACCGGACCCGAGGGCGGCGCCGAGGCCGTGCTTGGTCACCAGGAACTCCACGAACGCGTCCGCCCAGCGGGTCAGGGCGGTGAACGGCGAGGCCGACTCCGCCAGGAGCCGGGGCGCGAGCGCGGTGCAGGTGTCGATCTGGTGCCGGTAGACGGCGGTGACGAGGTCCGCCCGGGTCGGGAAGTTCCGGTAGATCGTGCCGACGCCGACTCCGGCGCGTTCGGCGATGTCGCGGATGGGGGCCCCGACGCCCTGGTCCACGAAGACCGCCGCCGCGGCGGCCAGTACCCCGCTCCGGGTGCGTTGTGCCTGCGCCTGGCGTACTCCGACGGGTTCCGGCACGACTCCTCCATTTGCTCGCGGAACAATGTTCCGCTAAATTGGCGGAACGACGTTCCGTCAAAGTATGGCAGAGCGATCCCCCGGAGAAAGGGCAGGTCCCCCATGTCTTCCAGCCACCTCGACCAGCGGATCTTCGCAGTCAAGCCCATCACGGTCGCCGCGCCCGGCCGGAGCCTCGACCTGCGGGTGAAGGTCACCGCCCCGCTCTCGGGCCACAACCTGCCCGTCATCGTGTTCTCCCACGGCAACGCGTGGTCCCTGGACGGATACGGGCCGCTCGTCGACCGGTGGGCCGCCGCCGGATTCGTCGTGGTGCAGCCCACCCACCTGGACTCCCGCCGCAACGGCATCGGCTGGGACGACCCGCGCTTCGCCACCATCTGGCGGGTCCGGATCGCCGACCTCCACGCGGTCCTCGACGGCCTCGGCGACATCCTCCTCCAGGCCGGCGACCTGGGGACCCGCGTCGACCGCGAGCGCGTCGCGGTCGTCGGCCACTCCTGGGGCGCCCAGACCGCCGGCGCGGTCCTCGGCGCGCGCGTGCTCGACGCCGACGGCGTTCCCGGCGAGGACTTCTCCCACCCCGCGGTCTCGGCCGGCGCGCTGATCGCCGCGACCGGAACCGGCGACACCCTCACCCCGTTCGCCACCGAGCACCTCGCGTTCATGAGGCCGGACTACTCCACCATGACCACCCCGGCCCTGGTCATCGCGGGCGGCAAGGACCAGTCGCAGCTCTCCACCCGGGGGCCGGACTGGTTCACCGACGCCTACCACCTCAGCCCGTCCCCGAAGAGCCTGCTCACCATCGCCGACGGCGAGCACACCATGGGCGGCGTCGCCGGGGAGAAGGCCGCCGAAACCACCGACGAGGACCCCGCCCGCGTCGCCCTCGTCGCCGACGCGATCTCCGCGCACCTCCTGGACACCTTCACCCTCGACGGCACCGCGTGGGCCGACCTCGACAAAGCCGCCGCGGCGGGCGACGGCGCGTGGACCATCACCAGCAAGTGACCCGACCAGGAACACCGTCGGTGCCGCGTGGGCCACGGAACGGGCCAGGCCGCGACGGGGCCTGCGGGAACGCGTCAGCCCTCGGTGTCGGTCGTGCCGACGCGGCGCATCGTGTGGAAGAAGCCCGGGAAGCTGGCGCACGGGACGGGTTTGACGCGCGCCCGGGCCAGCGGCGTGAACCGTTGCAGCTCCCAGCGGGTGAACCGCGCCAGCGACAGCCGTTCGTCCCGGCATTCCGGGGCGGTGCAGATCAACACCTTCAGCACGGGGGTACTCCGTTCGCGGCACCACCGGACAGGGTGTCGAGGTCCGGACCGCCGACGGGGGCGGCCGGGGAGGCGCCGGGCCGGGTGCGCAGGGCGGCGAGGTGGCGGGCGGCTTCGATCAGGGCGAAGCACGGGACGTGTACGCGGATGCCGGAGGCGCGGCAGGGTGCGCAGTACCCGTCGTCGTCCTCCGTGTGGGTCGCGACGATCGCTCGGGCGTCCTCGTCGGTGCTGATCGCGGCGGCGGGCGCGTGGCCGATCCGTGCCGGGTCCATAGGTGACCTCCCTGGTGGCGGGGCCTCGGGGAGGGCCACCGGCCGTGGTGGGTGGGGCGCCCCCGGCTCACCTACTCGACGTCCGCCGCGCTGGGGAGAGGGCGGGAATTCGGCGAACCAGGAGCGCCCCTGCTGGCGCACCGGCCCCACGGCAGTGACCCTGAGTCCCCACGCGGTGACCAGTGCGACAGGGACGTTACGCCCGATGATGCGCTCATGCAAGATTGCATGAGATGTTGATATCCATGAAGTGTGGACTTGCCGAAGGAGACATTTCGCATAGGATGAGCGGGTGGCTAACGAAACCGGCACGCTCCGGAGTCTCATGCTCGGCAAGCAACTGCGCGAACTCCGGGAAGCGGCCGGGTTCACGTTGGACACCGTGGGCGAACACATCAACAAGAGCGGCGGCACGGTCAGCCGCTACGAGAACGCGCACGTCCCGATCAACTGGCCCGACGTCGACGCGTTGCTCAGCCTGTACGGCGTGCACGACGCGGCGCACCGGGCGGGCCTGATCCAACTCGCGAAGGACGCGTGGAAGCGCGGCTGGTGGGACGACTACACGGACGTTGTGTCGCTGCGGTTCCTTGACGTCGTGTGGCTGGAGTCTCGGGCGACGAGCATCCAGATGTTCGCGTTGGGGATTGTGCCGGGCCTCCTGCAAACGCGGGACTACATGGAAGCACTCATCCGGGAAGACCCGGCATTCGACTCCGACCAGGCAGAACGTGCCATCCAGCTTCGTCTAGCGCGACAAGAACTTCTCAATCAGAAGCATCATCCCGAGTTGAACGTGATCCTGGACGAGTCGATCCTCAGCCGGCCGGTCGGCGGTCAGAGCACTTTGGACGCGCAGCTTCGCCACCTGCTTCTGATGGCAGATCGGCCACACATCTCCGTGCGCGTCCTGCCGCTGGATTCGGGAATCTACCGCGCCCTCAGTGGCGATTTCATGGTGATGCACCTGGGCGAGCCGTTCGCTCCGTTCGGCTATTTCGAGAACCTCGGAGGCTTCCAGTTCGTGGAATCCCCCAAGGTCAATCCGATCCTCGCGACGTACGATGACATCAACCGGGCCGCCCTCTCCCCCGAGGCGTCGGCCAAGTTCATCAAAGCGGCGGGTGGAACAGGGCATGACCACGGACCTGCACGGAGCGACGTGGCGGAAGAGTAGCCGCAGCAACGGCGCCAACCAGTGCATCGAGATCGCGCTGCTCCCCCAGGTCGCCGGGGTGCGCGACAGCAAGGACCAGACCGGCCCGGCCCTCACGTTCGCCGTATCGGATTGGAAGGCCTTCACAGCGGCCATCAAGGCTGACGAGTTCTAGCACGGCTGACCCGAGGAACCCGCCCACGTGATCAGCGGCCAGGACTACCGCGACGGCCAGACCCTGTACGAGTACCACCAGCTTGGTCATGAACTTCGGCGCTGCTCGGTCGGGATCGTCCTGGGCGGCCACGACCTTGGGGTCCCTCGCCACGCCGCAGAACTATTTCACCAGGGCTACTTCGCCCGCATGGTCGTCACCGGTGGGCCCAACCGGACAAGGCCGGAAGAGTTTCCCGACGGCGAGGCCGCACGGTTTCGGGACATCGCCATGCAGTTTGGCGTGCCCGAGCAGGCGATCCTGCTGGAGCCCAGGGCGGCGAACACCGGCCAGAACATCAGCCTGTCCCGACAGGTGCTCGCTGGTGACTCCGTACCCGTCGATTCGGTGTTGATCGTGTCCATGCCTTCCATGCAGCGCCGGGCATTCGCCACCTGCCGCAAGGTCTGGCCGGAGGTCGAAACGGTGCTCTGCTCGTCGGCGGCCCTGGCCTGGCCCGACTACATCGACAGCATCGGCGACGAGGATCTGGTCCTGTCCAACCTCGTCGGCGACACGCAACGGGTCGTCGAATACCCCGCGCATGGCTACGCGATCGCCCAGGACATCTCGGATGACGTTCTGGAGGCCTTCCGACGGCTGATCGATGCCGGCTACACGTCGCGGTTGATGTGACCGGGTGACCGGAGGCGACCTCGTCCACTGGTCGGAACATCCAAACGAGCCCACGTCGGCTACAGGTCGATGGCGAGGGTGGTCTCCAGCGGGGCGAAGCCGTGGCGTTGGTAGAAGCGGATCGCGGCGGTGTTCGCGGCGTAGGCGGACACCCGGAGCTGGACGGCGCCCTTGTCGGCGGCCCAGGAGCGGAACTCGCCGACGAGCCGGGTGCCGATGTCGCGGCCGCGCCAGGGTGCCGCGACGTGCAGGCTGACCAGGTGCGCCTTGGGGGCGGTCCACATCGGGGAGGCCGCGTGGAAGGTACCCGTCAGGTGTCCCACGATTGTGCCCTTGTGGTCCGCCACCAGGACGAGGACCTCCGGGTCGGCGAGGTTCCCCTCCTCGTAGGCCCTGGCGTGGGCCTGTGGCCAGTTGGCGTCGCGCAGCCGGTCGCGGGTGGCCGCGTCCTCGGCGAACAGACCTGCGGTGGAGGCGACCAGGCCGTCGAGGTCGGCCTCGGTGGCCGCGCGCACCACCACCCCGGCCGCCGCGCCAACGAACATGTCCGCTCCGTCGTTGTCCATGGGCCCGAGCCTAGCCGCGGAACGCGCCGGGTGATCGTCTACACCAGGGGCGGACGAACCGGACGGGCGGCGGGTCCTGTGACCACATCGTGCGGGGGCCTAGGATCGGGCGATGGCTCAGTGGACCTTGGAAGAAGCCGTCGCGCTCCAGAAGGAGCTGCGGCATCGCGTCGAGGTCTCCCCGGGCCCGACGAGCCCGCGCACGGTCGCCGGCCTCGACGTCGCCTACGCGGAGGGGTCCGACCGGGTGGCCGCCGCCGTGGTCGTGCTCGACAGCACCTCGCTGCTCCCGGTGCGGCAGGCGACCGCCGCCGGGGTCGCCACGTTCCCCTACGTGCCGGGGTTGTTCGCCTTTCGGGAGCTGCCGACGCTGCTCGAAGCGCTCGGGAAGCTCAGCATCGTGCCCGACGTGCTGGTCTGTGACGGGCAGGGGCTGGCGCACCCGGAGCGGTTCGGGCTCGCGTGCCATGTCGGGCTGGAGACCGGGCTGCCGACGATCGGGGTCGCGAAGACCCTTTTCGTGGGTACCTATGACGAGCCCGGCGACAACCGGGGTGACTGGTCGCCGCTCGTGGACGACGGCGAGGTGATCGGCCGGGTGCTGCGGACCCGCGCGGGGGTCAAGCCGGTGTTCGTGTCCGTGGGGCACTTGTACGACCTGGATACCGCTACGGAGCTGACGCTGGCGTTGACGCCGAAGTACCGGCTGCCGGAGACGACCCGGGCGGCCGACCAGCTGTCGCGGTTGGCGCTGCGCGCGAGCTAGGCGTCACCCGGCTCCCGGTAGGGGACGCGGTCAGCGGTGTTCGACGCCGTCGGCCCGACCGGACGCGTGCCGGCGCGCCGCCTCGGCCGCCTCCCGGGCACCCGGCAGCAGCACCGGCAGGCCGGCGCGCAGGCGGTTCAGGAACTCGTCGATCCGCAGTTCGACGTGCTCGTCGACGACCTCGGGCACGAACGCGGCGGCGACCCCGAACCCTGAGAAGTCGGCGTGCGCGGCGGTGCCGTACTCGTCCACCCGGAGGGCGCCGGGGGCGTGCACCTCCATCACGTGCTCGTGCTCGATCACCCAGGGCGTCTCGACGGTCCCGGTCCGCAGGGTGCCGTCGTTGTGGTAGCCGTGCACGAGGTACGTGAAGGTGCCGTCGTGGATGTGCACCTCCGCGTCGCCGGCCTCCAGGGTCTCCGCCTCGGTGCGACCGCCGACGTAGAGGCCGGGCAGGCTGTCGTGGAACCCGATCCGTCCGGTGACCGTCAGGTTCCCCGTGACCACGACCACCTCGACGGCGCGCTCCACGAGGAGGTCGCGGAACGCGTCCGGGAAGTTCCCGTCCACGGTGAGGTCGCCGTCGAAGAGCAGCACGGTGGCGTACCGGCCGTCGAACGCGCTGGTCAGCGCGCCTCCCAGGCGGGCGTCGGCTTCGTCGTAGGACACGTGTTCAGGGGTGGCGGACTTCGACATGCCGAAGATCATAGGCACGCTCCGCCGTGGCGGTGGTCCAGAGTGGAGTCTCCGTCGCCGGTTGGTCGTGCCTGGCGGCGATAGGGCTTCGACGGGTACGGACCCGCGCGCCCCGATGGTCAGGTCAGGAAGTCGACGCGGTCGATCAGGCCCTCGCGGACCCGGTAGGCGACCAGTACCCGCAGCGGCTCGTCCCTGATGCCGTGGGCCACCTCGTGGTCGACCACCCAGTCGCCCTCGGTGAGGCGTCCGATGATCTCCGCCCGGCACCGGCCCAGCGCGAACTGGTCGGCGTAGCGCTCGCGCAGGGCGTCGCGCCCGACGAAGTGGCTGCCGTCGCGGCGGTTCACCCGGACGTCCGGGGCGTACGTCGCGGCGAAGGCTTCGAGGTCGTGGCTGTTGTAGGCGGCGAGTTGGCGTTCGACGACGGTCTGCGGGTCGGTCATCGCCCGATCATGCAGGGTGGTTTCCCGGATCGTCCAGCGCCGGGCCCACCGGGCGCTCAGCGGCGGAGCTTGTGGCCGGTGGTGTCGTCGATCTGCTCACGGAGGATGTCCGCGTGGCCGGCGTGCCGGGCCGTCTCCTGGATCATGTGCGCCACGATCCACTGGAGGGTCCTCGGCGGCTGCCGCGTGCCGGTGCTCAGCGCGAGCGGGTCGCCCGAGGCCGCGATGTTCGCGTCGCTGCGGGCCGCCGCCGCCCGGTATCCGGCGATCAGGTCGGGGCCGGTGGCGGTGGCCGGGACGTCCATGCCGAGGTCGACCGGGTGGTCCACGCCGAGGAGGATGACCTCGAACCAGTAGGTCTCCGCCGCCGTGAGGTGCCGGATCAGGCCGTAGAGGCTGGTGCCGGAGTCGACGCCGGGAGTGCGGCCCTGGTCCTCGGTGACTCCGGTGGCCTTGGCGATCACGGCTTCGCGCGCGGCGGTCAGGAACGCGGCCAGGACCGGGAGCGCGCCGGGCTCGCGGTGGGTGTCGGCCGGCCAGCGAGGCTCGTTGATCATGGCCGGATGGTAACAGTCCGCCGTACGAAATCATGATCTTGATTTGGGTTTGACGCATGTCACACGCTATTGCGCACGGCCCGTGCGCACGGCATGGTGAAGCCCACCACAGCGACGCCAACGCAGCCGCCGCTTCTTCCCGTCCCGCGAAGGAGCCGTCATGACGTTGTCCGTTGTATCCGGCACGGCCTGGGCAGAGGTGCACGCGCGCGCACTCGCCGCGACCCCCGAGGCGTTCGCCGACGACCGGCTGCTGAACCTGGTCGAGGGCCGCTGGTCCGACGTCGGCCGGCCCGCCGCCCTGCACACCCCCGTGGACGGCACGCTGATCGGCTGGCTGCCGCGGCTCGACGGCGACGCGGCGGGGCGGGCGGTCGCGTTCTCCGCCGCCGAGCACCGCGACTGGGCCGCCACCCCCCTCGCCGAGCGGCACGCGCGGGTCGCCGCCGCCGTGGAGGCGTTGCAGGGTGAGCGGGACCTGCTCGCGCTGCTGCTGTGCTGGGAGATCGGCAAGCCGTGGCGGCTGGCCTGCGCGGACGTGGACCGGGCCCTCGACGGCGTCCGGTGGTACCTGGACGAGATCGGGCCCATGGTGGAGGGCCGCGATCCGCTGCCCGGCCCCGTCTCCAACATCGCCTCCTGGAACTACCCGATGAGCGTGCTCGTGCACGCCGAGCTGGTGCAGCTGCTCGCCGGCAACGCCGTGATCGCGAAGACCCCCACCCAGGGCGGGGCCGTCTGTCTCACCGTCGCGCACGCGTTGATGCGCCGCGCCGGGCTGCCCGTCACGCTGCTGTCGGGCGGGGGCGAGGAGCTCTCGGAGGTACTGGTCCGCGCGCCCGAGATCGGCGCCGTCGCGTTCGTGGGCGGCCGCTCGAACGGTGGCAAGGTCGCCGCCGCCCTCCTCGACTCCGACAAGCCGCACTTCATCGAGCAGGAGGGCCTCAACGCGTGGGGCATCTGGGACTTCTCCCAGTGGGACCTGCTCGCCGGGCACCTGAAGAAGGGTTTCGAGTACGGCAAGCAGCGGTGCACGGCGTACCCGCGCTATGTCGTCCAGCGCGACCTGGTCGACGAGTTCCTCGCCATGTACCTGCCCGTGGTGTCCTCGATCAAACTCGGGCACCCGCTGGCCAGCGCCGACGGGGTGCTTCCGGAGCTGGACTTCGGGCCGCTGATCAGCGCGGCGAAGGCCGAGGAGCTGCGCCGGAAGGTGGACGAGGCCCTCAAGGGCGGGGCCGTTCCGCTGTACCGGGGCGCGCTCGGCGACCACTTCCTCCCCGGCCAGGACACCTCCGCCTACGTGGCGCCCGTGGCCCTGCTCGCCCCGCCCGGCCGGTCCCGGCTGGCGCACGCCGAACCGTTCGGGCCGGTGGACACGATCATCGTGGTGGACACGAAGGACGAGCTGCTCGCGGCCATGAACGCGTCCAACGGCTCGCTCGTGGCCAGCCTCGCGTGTGACGACCTGGAGCTCGCCGAGAAGCTGGCCGTGGACGTGCAGGCGTTCAAGGTGGGCATCAACAAGCCGCGGTCCCGGGGCGACCGGGCCGAGCCGTTCGGCGGGCGCGGGGCGTCCTGGAAGGGGGCGTTCGTCGGCGGGGAGCTGCTGGTGCACGCGGTGACGGTCGGCGCGCCCGCCGAGCGCCTGTACGGCAACTTCGCCGACTACTCGCGGTACCCGGCGACCTGATCCTGCCGGCTCCGGGCGTCCGCGACGGGTGCCCGGGGCCGCACGCCCGGGGTCGCGCCCCGCACTCCCCCGCGCTCGCGTGCGTCCCCGGCGACCCCGGCGGCGAGGATCAGACCTTCTCGCAGTTGCCGCCTGCGCCGATGGCCTGCGCCATCTTCGTGCCGTCGCTGCCGAACACCGTGATGCCCCCGGACGAGTCATCCGCGAGTTGGACAGCTATGCAGATCTTGGTTCCGGGATCGAACACGGAGTCGGGAAACTGGCGGCGCGCTTCCGCGGCCGACAGGTCCAGGTACACCCGGTACCGCTGGGTCGTCTTGTCGTACTCAGCCTTCGCGATGTGCTGGACGATCGGTTCCCACTCGGGGTTTCCCTTGATCGTGAAGACTCCGAGAGCGGCCTCCTTGCGGGTCGCCGTCACATCCGCCCAGCCCTCGGCGCTGTCGGCCGCGCCCTTGTCACGCAGGGCGAACACCAGGACGACGCCGAGGAGGAGGACGAGGAGAAGGCCACCGGCACCGGCGACGATGATCCGGCGCGTCTTTCCCGACGCCTTCACCGGGGCGGGGACGGGCTGCGGTGGCTGTGCTGGTTCGGTCACCGGCGAGAGTCTGCCACAGGTCGCCCGCCGTTTCCGCCCCGTGCGGAGGGTGCTGCCGGCTCCGGACGGCCCGCACCCGCCGCCCGGAGCCGCACGCCTAGCGCTGGACCTCGCGCTCCCCGGCTGGCTCGTCGGGACGTGGTGGCTCCTCCACGAGCACCAGGTCCGCCGGGGCGAGGTCCACCGCGAGCAGCAGCGCCTCGTGGTTCGTGGTGAGGAAGTCCGTCAGGCCCTCGGGACGTAACCGCAGCCCGGTGAGCCCGGCCGGCGGCATTACCCGCGCCAGGTCGTACCGGCCCCGGGACGGGTCGTCGAACTCCGGGCCGTGCCGGGCGGACATGTCCAGGGCGACGAGCCGGCAGACGAAGAAGTACTGCACGACCACGCCCTCGCCGTACGGGAACGTGTTGACCAGCACCTGCTGGTACCGGTCCGCGGTGGCTCCGAGCTCCTCCCGCAGTTCCCGGCGCAGCGCGTCGACCGGCGAGGAGTCCCCCGGCTCGATCCCGCCGCCCGGCGTTGTGAAATATACCGGCCTGTTGGACTTTGTCCGTCGAATGAGCAGCAACTTCCCCTCATCGTCGTACAGGACAGCCCTGGCCGCCCTTCGCACGATCTGCCGCACATCGACCTCCCGACGCCTGCTCGTACCCCTATGAACGGTACGACGTCGAACCCTATGCGTGTGAAGCAAATCCATGACGTCGATAACGTTGCGTCGCGAGCGGTTCCGATATATCGTTTCACTATCGCGATAGCCACCAGGGCTGTCGCGGACGAACGAAGAGGTAACACCATGCGACGACACTTCGAGCGGGCCGGCCGAGAGCACGGCCCCGAACACCACCACGGCCGCGGCGAGGGCCGGGGCCACGACCACGGCCGGCGCGGCGAGCACCCCGGCACCGACCGGCTCTACGCCTTCGGCCCGTTCGGCGGGCGCGGCGGCCTGGGCGGCGGGCGCGGCGGCGGCATGCGCGGACCGCACGGCCGGGGGCGCGGCGCGCGGCGCGGCGACGTCCGGGCCGCCATCATCGGGCTGCTCACCGAGCGCCCCATGCACGGCTACGAGATGATCTCCGAGCTCGACCAGCGCACCGGCGGCGTCTGGCGGCCCAGCCCCGGTTCGGTCTACCCGACCCTCCAGCTCCTGGAGGACGAGGGCCTGATCGCGGGCGAGGAGTCCGAGGGCCGCAAGCGGTTCACCCTCACCGACGCGGGTCGCGAGGCGGCGGGCAAGCTCGACGCCACGCCGTGGACCCAGTACACCGAGGAGGCCGGCAGCGCCGCGCACGAGGGGCGGGCCGCCACGATGGCCATCATGCAGGCCCTCGGCCAGATCGGGCAGGTCGGCACCGAGGAGCAGAAGCAGCGGGCCCTGGAGATCCTCCACGAGACCCGCCGCAAGCTCTACGGCATCCTGTCGGAGTAGCGGGGTGTCCCCCGCGCACGACACCCCGACGCCGGCCCCGCCGCCCGCCGCCGTTCCCGGCGACCGGCGGCGGGGTCCCGGCTAGTAGCGGTGCCGCGCCCCGTTGCGGGTCCGGGTCCGGGTGTAGCGCGCCGGCTGGTCGTTGCGCCGGCCCGCCGGGAGTTTCCGCGAGATGACGGCCCACAGTTCCACCGCGCGCCGGGGCTTCGGAATGTCCTCCGGGGCCACCGCCCACCGCATCGACGTCATGGTCATCCTCCGATCACACCGAGCACTGGGACGTCCGCGCCGGCCGCGTCGCGCGCCTTCACGGTCATGGTCGGGGTCTGGTTCGGCACGGGGCCGAGGGTCAGGTAGGTCTTCGACGAGCCCTTGAGGACGCCGGCCGCCGCCTCGATCCGGTCGACGCCGGGCGACCCGGCCGCCAGCAGGTACCACGAGCCGGACGGGGCCTTCCACCACGCGGTCGCCGCGACCGGTCCGCCGCGCGCGCTGCACAGCCGGGTGCCCTGCGCCACGGTCGTGGCCGTGCCGCCCGGGCCGAGCAGCACCGCGCGGACCATGTTGGCGCCGCCGACCAGGTCGGCGCGCAGGCACACCCAGCTGCCGGTACCGGCCTTGGCGGGCAGCGGGCCCGTCGCGAACTCCCACGCGTGCACCGCGACCACGGCCGAACCCTGCCACTCGGTGACCTGGCAGCCGAGCCGTTCCCACGAGCCCTGGGTGTCCAGGTAGCGCGCGGCCTTCGGGTCGCCGACCGTGATGTGCGCGAGGCTGATCTGACCGAGGTCGGCCAGCGTCAACGGGCCGGGGGCGGCGACGTCCTGGGTGGTCAGCCGCAGCAGCGGCCCCGTGTAGCAGGACCCGGGCACCGGGCGGACCGGATCGGTGATCCCGTCGGCGGCCGCCAGGTCCTGCCACCCGCCGCCGAGCGTCGCCACCTGGGCCTTCTGGATCCACGGGGCGAGCAGGTAGCGGGTGCCGACCAGGTGCAGCGCGCTCGCCCCGGCGGTGCCGAGGACGGGCATGGGCGACAGTTCCAGACCCTTCTCGGAGTACCGGGCGATCCGCGACTTGTCCGCCAGCAGGACGACGTCCTTGCCGTCCACCTTGCCGGCGAACAGCAGCTGCGGCACCCCGACGGGCGGGCTGCCGTCCGCGCCCCGGCCGACGACGAGCTTCTTCCCGGTGCGCCACGCGCTCACGGCCCTGCTGGTCAGGGCCGTGTTCGCGCGTTCGGAGCCGCGGGAGGGCCAGGCGGCCAGCACCGGGTTGGGGTTGTTGCGCCACTCGGTGTCCGTGACCGGGCGGACCGGCTCGACCTTCTGCGGTTCCGGGCCGCTCCACGCGCCGGTGGCCAGGGTCGCGACCCCGACGAGGGCGACGATCCCGGCCGCCCCGCCGAGCGCGCCCCGGCCGACCCGGGCGGTGCGCAGCATCGCGGGCGCGGGGGCCCGGACCTCCGTGGCGGCCGGGTTCATGGCCGGCTCGTCGAGGAGTTCGGACTGCCGTTCCGCGTCGATCCCGTAGTCGGCGTCCAGCGCGTCGCGGACCTTCAGCGCCTTGTTGACCGCCGCGTACGAGTCGGGCACGCCGACCGCCTGGAGCACCCCCGTGGCGCTCTTGCGGTCCATGCCCTCGGCGAGCAGCAGCAGGTACGCCACCCGGGCCTGGGGCTCCACGGCCGCGAGGGCCTGGTCGACCGCCGCGTGCTCGGGCCCGCCGGCCGGAGCCACCCCGGCACCGCGCCCGAACGGGCCGGGCCACGGGAACCGCCGGCCCAGCGACCGGGTCAGCACCCGGGTGAGCAGCGTCCGGTACCCGGCGTCGGGGTCCGCGGCGATCTGCCGGCCGGACCGCAGCGGCAGGGCCCGCCGGACGAGCCGGTGGGCCCGCGCCCAGCGGCGCTGCCGGCTGTCCTGCCCGGCATCGACCACATAGGCGGCCCGCACCAACCGACCGTAGTTCTCGACGAACACGGTCTCCCACCGCACGGCCATTTTGTCCTCCTCGCGTCACGCACCCGGGTCAACGGGGTGTGACACACCGAGGTGACGGCCTTTGCGCCATTTGCCAATCCCGGCTATTTGCCACGCATCAGACCTGGTGGATCGGCAGGTCGTAGCGCCGGCGGACGCTGCTGCCGAGCACGCCGATGTCCGCGCCGTACACGTGGAGTGAGATCGCGAGGGCGTCGGAGTTGTTGCGCACCGAGTGGATGTCCCCGGGCGGGACGAGGAACGACGCGACGCCCTGCGGGGTACGGGTCGTGCGCACCGGGACGAGGTGGTCGCCCGCGAGCCGGTACGCGGTCTCCTCCTCCTCGCCGACGTACGTGCCGACGACGCACCAGGACACGTGGTCGTGCACGCAGGTGGCCTGGCCGGGCAGCCAGACGAGCGCGACCAGGGAGAAGCTGCCGTCGTCCTCGACGTGCAGGACGTGCTGGCGGTAGGCGGTCGGGTCCGGGATCCGCTGGTCCGCGGCGAGCAGGTCGTCCTCGCCCAGGTAGCGGGCGAGGGTCCGGGTGACGCGGGCGGGTCCGGCGGCGACGGCGGTGCGCAGGTCCCCGACGAGGCGGGCCGCGACCGGGGAGAGCAGTCGGGTCGACATGGCAAGGACTCCTTCGGGGTCGGAGAAGACGGCCCGGTCGGCGGACGGCCGGGCCCCTGGAGAGGTGTGGCTCAGGTGAGCAGCAGCGCCCCGACCAGCACGAGGGCCGCGATCAGGGCGGAGGACAGCAGGCCGAGTACCAGCACGGGCAGCCCGGACCGGAACAGCGACCGCAGCCGGACGGCCGTGCCCAGCGCGAACATCCCGGCGGCCAGCAGCAGCCCGTCGACGAACGTGGCCACCTCCAGCACGGGGGCGGGCACCAGGTGCGCGCTGCGCAGGACGGCCATCAGCAGGAAGCCGAGCACGAACAGCGGTACGAGCGGGGGCCGTTCCCCGACCGGGGCGGCCGCGTGCCGGCGGCGTTCGGCGACGCTGACCACGGCGAGCATCGGGGCGAGCAGCACGACCCGGGTGAGTTTCACGGCGACCGCCACGGCGAGCGCGCCGCTCACCGGTGCGGCCGCCGCGACGACCTGTGCGACCTCGTGCACGCTGCCGCCGGCCCAGATGCCGTACCCGGCCGGCGACAGTCCGGTCGGGGGGTACAGGGCCGGCAGCGCGAACATCGCGATGCTGCCGCACAGGGTGACGAGGCCGAGCGCCTTGGCGACGTCCTCCTCGTCCTGTTCGCGGACGCCGTTCATCGCGACCACCGCCGACGCCCCGCAGATGGAGAACCCGGTCGCGACCAGCAGCGACAGCCCCTCGCCGACGCCGAGGACCCGGCCCAGCCAGCGGGTGGCGACGAACGTGACGCCGACGGCCACGACGACCAGGGCCAGCACGCCGGGGCCGAGGGCGAGCACCTCGCCGAACACGAGCTTGAGCCCGAGGAGCGCGACCCCGATCCGCAGCAGCCGCCGGCTGGCGAGCTTGATCCCGGGCGTGAACGACGGCCGCAGCAGCCCGGCGTTGGCGGCGACCGCGCCGAGCAGCACCGCGACGGTGAGCGCGCTGACGGCGGGCAGCAGCCGGTTGGCGAGCACCGCGAGGGCGACGCCGGCCCCGACGACGGCGAGCCCGGGCCACACGGACACGGAAGTCCGGACGGGGGTCTCGATGCTGTCGGTGGCCATGTCGCCACGATGGCAGCGGGCGGCTGTCGTGAGTAGACGGTGCTTTCCTGGGGGCCGATAAGCCTCGGTTATGGGTCCCCGGGGGCCGGCCGGTCCCGGTACCCGGATGAGGGGTCTAGGCCGGGGTCCGGCGGGCCACCGTGACCAGGGCGTCGATCGTGGCCCGGACGACCGGCACCCGGATCAGGTCCGGCCAGGTGTACACGGCCGTGCGCCGCCGGATCGTCGACTCCACCGGCACGGCCACCACGCTCGGGTGCCGCAGGAACGACAGCACCAGCATCGGGACCAGCGCCACGCCCAGCCCCGCCGACACCAGGCTCTGGATCGCCAGGTTGTCGTCGGTGGCGCACACGACGTCGGGGGTGAACCCGGCCCGTTCGCACGCCCGGACGAACGCCCCGGAGCAGCGCGGACACCCGCCGATCCACCGCTCCCCCGCCATCTCGGCCAGGTCCACCCGGTCCCGGTCGGCGAAGGGGTGCCCGACCGGCAGCAGCAGCGCCAGCCGGTCCTCCAGCAGCGGCACCCGGAGCATGCCGGCCGTCGCCTCCTCCTCGTCCTCGTCGCCGTAGGAGAACCCGATCACCAGCTCGCACTCGGCGTGCCGGAGCAGCGCGAACGAGTCGGGGGGCTCGCGTTCGATCAGTTCGAGCCGGAGCCGGGGGCGTTCCGTGGACAGCGCGGCGGCGGCGCCCGGCACGATCGACGTGTTGGCGCTGGGGAAGGCGCAGATCCGCACCGTGCCGAAGTCCAGCGCCGCCACCGCCCGGACCTGCTGGTGGGTGACCGCCAGCTCGTCGAGGACCGCGGCGCCGCGCTCCGCGAGGATCCGGCCCGCCTCGGTGAGCCGCAGGCCCCGGCCGACCCGGAGGAACAGCGGGCCGCCGACGTGGCGTTCCAGGGCGCGCATCTGCTGGCTGATCGCCGGCTGGCTGCAGGTCAGCTCGCGGGCGGCGGCCGAGAACGAACCGGCCCGTACGACGGCGGCGAACATCTCGAGTTGACGGGTGTCTATCACCGCACCACCATAACCACAGCTTTGGGGTACACAAAGGAGCATCGGTCTTGCCGATGGGTTCGCCGGCCCGGGACGATGGTCGGGTGCCCCACTACCTGCGCGACGTCCCGCCCGCCGGCGTCCTGTACGTCGTCCACGAGGCGCTCCGGCGCGGCTTCGCCCCGGGCGACGCCGACTGGGTCAACCTGGGCCAGGGCCAGCCGGAGACGGGCCCGCTGCCCGGCGCGCCGAACCGGATCACCGGCGTGGACCTGGCGCCGGAGGACCACGGCTACGGGCCGGTGAACGGCACCCCCGAGCTGCGCACCGCCATCGCGGAGCACTACAACCGGCTCTACCGGAAAGGCCTCGCGAGCCGGTACACCGCCGCGAACGTCTCCGTCACCCCCGGCGGCCGGCTCGCCCTGAACCGGATCTTCACCGCGCTCGGCGACCTGGCCATCGGCTACCGCGACCTCGACTACTCGTTCTACGAGGACCTGATCGGCGCGCACCTGACCCGGCTGAGCCCCGTGCCGGCCGCCGTCCCGTTCGCCCCCGCCGCGCTCACCGCCCTGGTCGAGCGGGCCGGGATCGGGGCGTTCCTGCTGTCCAACCCGTGCAATCCGACGGGTACGGTGCTCGCCGGCCCCGACCTCGCCGACCTGGTCGACCGGGCCCGCCGGGGCGGGTGTGCGCTGGTGGTGGACGAGTTCTACAGCCAGTTCGTCTACGACGGCGGCCCGGTCAGCGCCGCCGCGCACGTGGCCGACGTGGACGCCGACGACGTCCTGATCGTGGACGGGCTGACGAAGGGCTTCCGGTACCCGGGGTGGCGGCTCGGCTGGGTGCTCGGGCCGCGCGCCGCGATCGAGGTGCTCGACCGGTCCGGGGGCGGCCTCGACGGCGGGCCCTCCCGGGTCACCCAGCGGGCGGCGCTCGCGGCCCTCGACCCGGCGTACGCCGACCGGGAGACGGCAGCGACCCGGGCCGCGTTCCGGGCCAAGCGCGACCTGATGGTCGACGGGCTGCGCGCGCTCGGGATCCGGGTCGACACCCCGCCGGCCGGCGCGTTCTACGTGTGGGGCGACGTGGCGGGGCTGCCGGCCGGGCTCGACCACGCCGACGGGTTCTTCGACGCGGCCCTGGACCAGCGGGTGATCACCGTGCCGGGGCACCTGTTCGACGTGGACCCGGGGCGGCGCCGGCGGGGCGGGCGGCGGCACGGGGAGTACGTGCGGTTCTCCTACGGGCCGCCGGCCGAGGTGCTCACCGAGGGCCTGACCCGGCTCGGCAAACTCCTCGGCTGACCCCGGCCCCGTCGGGTCACCCGGCCGGTCGCGGCTCCTGGTCGGAGATCTCGGCCGGTTCCAGGATCCTGATCTCCGGGGTGCCCGCCAGTGCCGGGGCGTTCTCCGGCACCGCCCACACCCGGTTCCGCAGGAAGGCGAGGAAGCCCTCCGCCGCCGCCCGGGTCCCGAAGTCCAGGTCGACCAGCACGTAGCGCGGGTCGTCGGCCGGGCGGTGGATCCGGTGCCGGAGCGCCCCGGCCTGCCGCCGCGCGTCGGCGAACCGGTCGAACGCGGCCTTCCAGGTGTCGTAGTCGGTGATGGCGTGCTCGATGCGCAGCGTGGTCATGGCTACCTCCTCGGGTTCTCCCCCCAGCGTCGGCCGCGCGGGCGCGTACCCCCATCCCAGGTTTCTGGGGTTTCCCGCCGCCGCCGGGTCGGCGAGCCCGGGAGGCGGCCTAGGCTCGGGGGATGGCGAGGTCGGCGGAGGCGGTGGCGCGGATCGTCCGGGCGTGCGCGGGGTCGGGGGATGTGCGGGAACGGCTGCTCGACGAGCTGCGCCGGGCGGTCGGCTTCGACTTCCACGCGTTCGTGCGCACCGACCCGGAGACCTCCGTCGGCGTCGCGCCGCTGGCGACCGTGCCGACCGTGCGGGACCTGCCCCGGCTGATCCGGCTCAAGTACCTGACCGACACCAACCGGTGGACCGGGCTCGCCGAACCGCCGGTCGCGCTGCTCAGCACGGGGGATCCCGCCCGCAGCCAGCTCTGGCGGGAACTTCTCGACGGGTACGGGGTCCGCGACGTCGCCTCCGTCGTGTTCCGCGACCGGCACGGCTGCTGGGCGTTCCTCGACCTGTGGCGGACGTCCGGCGTGTTCCACCCGGGCGAGGCGGCGCTGCTCGCGGACATCGCCGGGCCGGTGGCGGCGGCGCTGCGCCGGAGCCTGGCGGGCACGTTCGTCGCCCGGCCGGCGGGGGCCCGGCGGCTCGGCCCGCTCGTGCTGCTGCTGTCCCCGGAACTGGCGGTGCTCGGCCAGACCCCGGACACCCACGACTATCTGCGGGTACTCGTCCCGCCCGCCCCGGACCGGCCCCCGATCCCGGCGAGCGCGTACAACGTGGCGGCCCAGCTGCTCGCCGTCGAGGCCGGGGTGGACGGGAACCCGGCGTCGGCCCGGGTGCACCTCGCCGACGGGCTGTGGCTGACCCTGCGCGCGGCCCGGATCGGCGGCCGGGACATCGCCGTCACCATCGAGGAGACCGCCCCGGCGGACCGGGTGCCCCTGTTCTGCCGGGTGCACGGGCTGAGCGCGCGGGAGGCGGAGCTGGTCGGGCACCTGGTGGGCGGGGCGGACACCCGGGAGGTCGCCCGGCGGATGTTCCTGTCGGAGCACACGGTGCAGGACCATCTGAAGTCCGTGTTCGCGCGGACGGGGGCGCACAACCGGCGGGAGCTGCTGGCCCGGGCGCTGGGGTAGGGGCGGCTCCGGTCCCGGCTGGGAGGCGTAACCGGCCGTGCGGTCCCGGCTGGGAGGCGGGGCTGACGTTGCGATCCGGGCCGGCGCGCGGTTTCCGGGCGGACAGAACTCGGCGGCCGGTCGTAGGCTCGGCGGATGACCGAAACCGTCGCGGAGCGCTATGTCCGGCTGGGGCTGCGGCTCGACCGGCTCGTCGAAGGAACCGTCGACTCCTACGTGGGGCCGCCGGAACTCGCGGCCGGGGTCGCCGCCGAGGAGCTGCCCGAGGCCCACGAGCTGGTCGACCAGGCGGACGCGCTGCTCGCCGAGCTGCCGGAGAGCTGGCTGCGCGACCAGGTGACCGGCCTGCGGACCAGCGCCGGGATGGCCGCGGGCGAGGCGCGCTCCTTCAGCGACGAGGTGCACGGGTACTACGGGGTGCGCCCGACCATGACCGACGAGGCCGTCTTCGCCGAGGCGCACGAACGCCTCGACGCGCTGCTGCCCGGCACGGGGTCCCTGGCCGAGCGCCAGGAACAGTGGCACAGGTCCATGTGGGTGCCGGAGGACCGGGTCGAGGGCGCGGTGGCCGCGATCCTCGCCGAAGCCCGCGCGTGGACCGGCCGGCTCGTCGACCTGCCGCCCGGGGAGGGCGTCGACCTGGAGTTCGTGCGCGACGTGCCGTGGAACGGGTACAACACCTATCTCGGTGGGCTGCGCGGCCAGGTCGAGATCAACACCAGCCGGCCGATGACGGCGTACCACCTGCTGCATCTCGTCCTGCACGAGACGTATCCCGGCCACCAGGCCGAACGCGTGTGCAAGGAGGTGGCGCTCGTCCGCGGCCGGGGGCTGCTGGAGGAGACGATCGTGCTGGCGCCGACCCCGCAGTCGCTGATCTCCGAGGGCATCGGCGAGTACGCCCCCGAGGTGCTGCTCCAGGGTGAGGCCGGCGCCACGTTCGCCCGGATCCTGCGGGACACCGGCGTCGACTTCGATCTCGACCGCTCGGCCGCCCTGGCCCGGGCCACCGAGGCGTGCGGGTGGTCCAGCGTCAACGCGTCGCTGATGGTGCATGAGCACGGGGCCGGCGAGGCGGAGGTGACGGCCTACCTGCGGCGCTGGTGGCTGGTGGACGCCGACGGGGCCGGGCGGGCGTACCGGTTCATGACCGACCCGGACTCGCGGACCTACGGCTTCAACTATCCCGCCGGGCAACGGCTCTGCCGCGCGTACGCCCAGGCGGTGCCGGACGGCTTCCGGAAGCTGCTGACGGAGCAGGTCCGGGTGGGCGACCTGCTCGGCGCCAGCGTCTGACCGCGCGGCGGCGTACCCGGAAAGTGCGGTTGACCTGCGGTCTGCGGCCGTGGGCCGGGCGCGGTGCGGCTGCTACGCGGTGACCGCGTCGACCGGCTGGCGGGGGGCGTCGGGGAAGTTCTCCTCGTCGAAGAAGACCCAGCCGTCCACGTCGACCCGGTAGATGCGGTGGTGGTTCTCGCCGTTCGCCATCCGCTGGGCGTCGATCGCGCGCGCCGCCCGGGGCCAGCGGCCGGCGAACACGGCGATCGCGTCGTCCACCCCGGTGGTGGGCAGCTCCACGGCCGTGCCGGTGAACGTCGCGCCCCGGACCTCCTGGCCCAGCTCGGTCAGGTCGATGGCCAGCACGCTGCCGGCGACCCGGGCGTCCCGGCGGATGTTGACGCTGTGGAACCGGGTCGGGCGGGAGATGAAGTACAGCCGGTCCGGGGCCAGGGTGCTCGCGAACCACACGTTGCACACCACCGGCGCGCCCTCGTCGTTCAGGGTCGCGACCTGCATGACCTTCCCGGTCGAAACGTAGTCCTCGAGGAGCTGCCGGGCGTCGGCCATATCGCGGGTACCTCCGTGTCGGGTGCCTTTCCGACACAGTAGACGGTTTGACCCCGCCCTCAACACCCCACGAAGTGCCCTAGTTACCCGACGTGACGTCGGATACCGGGTCGGTGCGCCCGGCCCCCGCACCCCCCGGAAAGCGCCGTGTGGTCGGCCCCGGAACGCGCCGCGTCGTCGCCGGTCCCGGGCGGGAGGCGAGGACGCGGCGCGGGCGTGGTCAGCGCTCCAGAATGGCCGTGACGCCCTGGCCGCCGGCCGCGCAGATCGAGATCAGGCCCCGGCCGGAACCCTTCTGTTCGAGCAGCTTGGCGAGGGTGGCCACGATCCGGCCGCCGGTCGCCGCGAACGGGTGCCCGGCGGCGAGCGAGGAGCCGTTCACATTCAGCCGGGAACGGTCGATGGACCCGAGCGGGGCGTCCAGACCCAGCTTCTCCTTGCAGAACTCGGGACTCTCCCACGCCTTGAGGGTCGCCAGCACCTGGGACGCGAACGCCTCGTGGATCTCGTAGAAGTCGAAGTCCTGCAGGGTCAGCCCGGCGCGCTGGAGCATCTTCGGCACCGCGTAGGCCGGGGCCATCAGCAGGCCCTCGCCGCCGTGCACGTAGTCGACGGCGGCGGTCTCGCTGAACGTCAGGTACGCGCGGACCGGCAGCCGGTGCGCCTTCGCCCACTCCTCGCTGGCCAGCAGCACCACGGCCGCGCCGTCGGACAGCGGGGTGGAGTTGCCGGCGGTCATCGTCGCGCCCTCGCCCCGGCCGAACACCGGCTTGAGCTTCGCGAGTTTCTCCACGCTGGAGTCGGGGCGCAGGTTCTGGTCCCGGTTCAGCCCCAGGTACGGGGTGACGAGGTCGTCGAAGAACCCGGCCTCGTACGCGGCGGCCAGGTGGTGGTGGCTCGCGGCGGTCAGCTCGTCCTGGTCCTCGCGGCTGACGCCCCACTCGGCGGCCGTGACCGCGGCGTGCTCCCCCATGGACTTGCCGGTCCGGGGCTCGGCGTTGCGCGGCATGTCCGGCACGAGCTGGCCGGGACGCAGGCGGGTGATCAGCTTGAGTTTGCCGCCCAGGGACCGGGCCCGGTTCGCGTCGAGCATGATCTGCCGGAGGTCCTCGTTGACGCCGAGCGGCGCGTCGGAGGTGGTGTCCACGCCCCCGGCGATCCCGGCCTCGATCTGGCCGAGCGCGATCTTGTTCGCGACCAGGATCGCCGCTTCGAGACCGGTGCCGCACGCCTGCTGCACGTCGTAGGCCGGCGTCCTCGGGTCGAGTCTGCTGCCCAGCACCGCCTCGCGGGTCAGGTTGAAGTCGCGGCTGTGCTTGAGCACCGCGCCCGCGGCGACCTCGCCGAGCAGCTCGCCGGCCAGCCCGTACCGGCTGGTCAGCCCGTCGAGCGCGGCGGTCAGCATGTCCTGGTTCGCGGCGTGCGAGTACGGCCCGTTGGACCGGGCGAACGGGATCCGGTTGCCGCCGATCACGGCGACCCGGCGAATTTTCTGGGTCATGCTTCCACTCTAACCTACTGGCGAGTAAGATTACGCCGGAGTAGGGAGGCATTTTTCCATGACCGATCGGTACCAGAAGTTCGCCGCGTCCGGCGCAGGGCGCTTTCTCGTCCCCAAGCTGGGGCTGCCCGATCCCGCGAAACTCCGCCGGTACCGGCCGGGCCAGCCCGTCGTGGCCGGCCCCGTCCTGCTGGGCGCCGCCGCAGGTGGCAGGCTCGACGCCGCGCTGACCAAGACCCTCGCAGCCGTCGAGGCCACCGTGCACACGGAGCCGAGCGAGGCCCCCGAGGCGCGGTACCACGCACTGGTCTTCGACGCCACCGGCATCACCTCCAGCGCCGAACTGCGCCAGCTCTTCGACTTCTTCCACCCCACGATCCGCCGGGTCGCCGCCTCCGGCCGGGTCGTCGTGCTCGGCACCCCGCCCGAGGACACCTCCGGCCGGGGCACCCGCACCGCGCAGCGCGCCCTGGAGGGCTTCGTCCGCTCCGTCGGCAAGGAGCTCAAGCGCGGCGCGACCGCCCACCTGGTGTACGTGGCCCCCGGCGCCGAGGAGGCCGCCGACTCGACCCTGCGGTTCCTGCTCTCGGCGAAGTCGGCCTACGTGGACGCCCAGGTCATCCGGATCGGCCCCGGCACCGTCGGCGACGCCCCCGGGGACAAGCCGCTCGACGGCAGGGTCGCCCTGGTCACCGGCGCGTCCCGGGGCATCGGCGAGGCCATCGCCCAGGTGCTGGCCCGCGACGGCGCGCACGTCGTCTGCCTCGACGTCCCCGCGATGGGCGAGGCCCTGTCGAAGGTCGCCAACGCCGTCGGCGGCACCGCCCTGCAACTCGACATCACCCGCGACGACGCGGCCGCCACCCTCGCCGAACACCTCCGCGAACGGCACGGCGGCGTCGACATCGTCGTGCACAACGCCGGCATCATCCGCGACAAGACCCTCGGCCGGATGAAGCCCGAGCTGTGGGACGCCGTCCTCGCCGTCAACCTCACGGCACAGGAACGGATCACCGAGGGCCTCCTCGGGGTACTGCGCCCCGGCGGCCGGATCATCTCGCTGTCCTCCATCGCGGGCATCGCCGGCAACGTCGGACAGACCAACTACGCCACCTCCAAGGCCGGCGTGATCGGCTTCGTCCAGTCCTGGGCCCCGGAACTGGCCCAGCGCGACGTCACCATCAACGCCATCGCGCCCGGGTTCATCGAGACCCAGATGACCGCGTCGGTGCCGCTGTTCATCCGCGAGGCCGGCCGGCGGATGAACTCGCTGTCCCAGGGCGGCCTGCCCGTCGACATCGCCGAGACCGTCGCCTGGTTCGCCCACCCGGGCTCCGGCGGGGTGACCGGCAACGTCGTGCGGGTCTGCGGTCAGAGCCTGCTGGGGGCCTGACGTGGTCAGCGTGCTGCGCGCGTTGGCCACGGTCACCCACCGGGGGGACACCCTGCCGGCGGCCGAGGGGCACCGGGAGGTGACCGTCGACCGGGGGGCGCTCGCGGCGTACGCCAAGGTGTGCGGTTTCCGGGTCTCCGACGTGCTGCCGGCCACCTATCCGCACGTGCTGTCCTTCCCGCTCCAGATGGACCTGCTCACCCGGTCGGACTTCCCCTTCCCGGTACTGGGGATGGTCCACATCGCCAACCGGATCACGGTGCACCGGCCGGTGCTCGCCCCGGAGGCGTTGAGCCTGACCGTGCGGGCGGTGGACCTGCGCCCGCACGACAAGGGGCGGCAGTTCGACGTGGTGAGCGAGGCGCGGGTCGACGGGGAACTCGTGTGGCAGGACTGGTCGACCTATCTGCGCAAGGGCGGCTCCGGGGCCCCCGCCGCGGACGGTGCCGCGGACCGACCCGAGGCGCCGAAGCCCAGCGCGGTGTGGCAGGTGCCCGGCGACATCGGCCGGCGGTACGCGGCGGTCTCCGGGGACGCCAACCCCATCCACCTGTACGCGCTGACCGCGCGCGTCTTCGGCTTCCCCAAGGCCATCGCACACGGGATGTGGACGAAGGCCCGGTGCCTGGCGGCGTTGGAGGGCCGGCTGCCGGCGGCGTACACGGTGGACGTCCGCTTCAAGCTGCCCGTACTCCTGCCGGCGAAGGTCGGGTTCTCCTCCGACGGCGGGGAGTTCTCGGTGCACGACGTGCGGACCGGCAGGCCGCACCTGAGCGGGACGGTGTCGTAGGGGGGCTCGGCACCTGGGCGGCGGCGTTGTTGGGCGCCGCCGCTCCCCCCGGGTCCGGTGGGGGCGGTCGTCGTCACCGGACCCTCCCTGTCTCCGGGGCCGAGCTCTGGCCGGGGGTCGCCGGTTCAGGCCGACGGCGGGGTCCAGCGCGCGCCCGTGAGCAGGGTGCCGAAGCCGAGCCAGACCAGGTTCATCAGCCGGGCCGCGGCCACCTCCGGGTCCGCGTCCGGGTGGTCGGCGATCCAGTCGGCGAGGGCCTCGCCCGCGCCGACCAGCGCCGTGGCCATCGCGGCCAGGTCACCCTTGACCGGGCCGGGTTCCATCAGTTCGGCCGCGCCGCCCAGCAGGGCGCTCACGGCGTCGACGACCCGGGCCCGGCTCTGCTCGACCTCGCTGGCGAAGGGGACGCCCTGGGCGCGGGCCTGGCGGTACAGCACGATCCAGGCGTCGCGGTGCGCGGCCACGAAGCCCAGGAAGGCCCGCAGGCCCTGCCACAGGCGTTCGTCCGGGGCCATGTCGCCCACGATCTTCTCCGCCACGGCCGTCATGAGCGCCTCGGACTCGCGGTGGATGCACGCGACGAACAGCTCCTCCTTGGTGCCGAGGTAGGCGTACACCATGGGCTTGGAGATGCCGGCGCGCTCGGCGATCTCGTCCATGGAGGCGGCGTGGTACCCGTGCTCGGCGAACACGGCCACAGCGGCGTCGAGCATCTGCCGCTCCCGGACAGCCCGGGGAAGTCGCCGCGATTTAGTCGTCGTCATACTTGCCAGTCTACCTACCGCGACGTAACCTTACTCGCAAGTAGGTTAGAGCAAACGGAGGAAACACCATGGCCGAGATCGACGGCTTCGGGAACCTGAGCGAGATCAGCCCGAGCGACTTCGCGAAGCTCGTGAAGACCGCGCCCAAGGAGGTGTTCGCCCAGATCCTGGAGGACCCCGACGCGCGGACCACGGTCCTCGACGAGGTGTTCAACCGGATGCAGCAGGTGTACAAGGGCGGCAAGTCCACCAACGCCATCCTGCACTGGAAGATCCTGGACAAGCCGGGCGGCGGCTACGACCTGTACGAGACGGTGCTCAACGGCACCGAGTGCACGGTGAACAAGGACGGCGAGGGCGAGCCCCGCGCCACGATCAGCCTGAACGGCACCGAGTTCCTCAAGCTCGCCTCGGGCAACGCCTCCCCGCCGGTGCAGTTCATGACCGGCAAGATCAAGATCAAGGGCGACCTCGGGTTCGCGGCCGGCCTCGCCAGCCTGTTCAACATCCCCAAGGCGTAACGACGTGGTCGACTTCGAGCTCACGGAAGAACACGAGGAGCTGCGGACCTGGATCCACGGCTTCGCCGAGTCCGTCATCCGCCCCGCCGCCCACGAGTGGGACGAGCGGGAGGAGACCCCCTGGCCGATCATCCAGGAGGCCGCGAAGATCGGGCTCTACGGATTCGAGACGGTCGCGGAGTTCTGGGCCGACGGCACGGGCCTGTCCCTGCCGATCGCGCTGGAGGAGCTGTTCTGGGGCGACGCGGGGATCGGGCTGGCCATCTACGGCACGAACCTCGCCGTGGCCTCGATCTACTCCGCCGGTGAGCCCGAGCAGCTGGTCGAGTGGATCCCGCAGTGCTACGGCGACGAGGCCAACCCCGCCGTCGCCGCGTTCTGTTCCACCGAGCCCGAGGCCGGCTCCGACGTGGGCGCCATGCGCACCCGCGCGGTGTACGACGAGGCGAAGGACGAGTGGGTCCTCAACGGCAACAAGTGCTTCGCGACCAACGGCGGCATCGCCGGCGTGCACGTCGTGATGGCCTCGGTCGACCCGTCGCTCGGTTCGCGCGGCCAGGCCGGTTTCGTGGTGCCGCCCGGCACCCCGGGGCTGACCAGCCCGACGAAGATGAAGAAGCTGGGCCTGCGCGCCTCGCACACCGCCGACGTGTACCTCGACGACGTGCGGGTGCCCGGTTCCTGCCTGCTCGGCGGCAAGGAGGCGCTCGACGAGCGGCTGGCGAAGGCCCGCGAGGGCAAGAAGGCCAGCAACAAGTCGATGCAGACCTTCGAGCTGACCCGGCCGTCGGTCGGCGCGATGGCGGTGGGCATCGCCCGCGCGGCGTACGAGTACTCCTTGGAGTACGCGAAGTCCCGGGTGCAGTTCGGCAAGCCGATCGTGGAGAACCAGGCCATCGCGTTCATGCTCGCCGACATGGCCATGGACATCGAGGCCGCCCGGCTGCTGGTGTGGCGGGCCGCGTGGATGGGCCGCAACGGCAAGAAGTTCACGATGGGCGAGGGCTCGATGTCCAAGCTCAAGGCCGGCGAGGTCGCGGTGCGCACCACCGAGCAGGCGGTGCAGATCCTCGGCGGGTACGGCTACAGCCGGGAACACCCGGTCGAGCGGTGGTACCGCGATTCGAAGATCTTCACTATCTTCGAGGGTACGTCCGAGATCCAGCGCCTGGTCATCGCGCGCCAGATCTCCGGCGCGTCGCTGCGTTAGTTCCGTGCAGTCGTCGGTCTCCCCCTGGCTCCCCCAGGGGGAGGCCGGCCCACGCCCCGCCCGCCCCCGCCCTCGTCCCCCGGGAGACCGCAGGTGTACTCGATCGGCGCACTCACCCGCCTGGCCACCACCTTCGTCCGCAGCGGGCTGCTGAACCCCGGGCGACCCGACCGGATCGTCCGCCAGGTGGGCGCGCTCGCGCGGTGGGGGCTGAGCCTGGCCGGGGAGTACACGTCGGCGGCCCGGCGGGACCCGCACCGCACGGCCATCATCGACGACGCCGGCAGCCTCACCTTCGCGGAGGTGGACCTGCGGACCAACCGGCTGGCGCGGGACCTCGCGCGGTTCGGTACCCCCCGGATCGGCCTGTTGTGCCGCAACCACCGCGGCGCGGTCGAGACCATGATCGCGGCGAGCAAGGTCGGCGCGGACGTCGTGCTGTTGAACACCGGGCTGTCGGCCGGCCAGCTGCGCACCGTGCTGGAGCAGCAGCAGGTCGAGGTCCTGGTCGCCGACGAGGAGTTCACGCTCGACGGGGTGGACCTGCCCCGCTACACCGCCTGGTCCGACAGCGGCGCCAGCGACCTGGAACGGATCTGCGCCGACGGGGCCGCCGAACCGCTGTCCCCGCCCGCGAAACCCGGCCGGACCATCATCCTGACCTCCGGCACCACCGGCGCGCCCAAGGGTGCCCGCCGGCCCGCCGCGCACAGCCTGGCCCCCGTCGCCGCGATGCTGTCGAAGATCCCGCTCAAGGTCGGCGACAAGGTGCTGATCGCCGCGCCCGTGTTCCACACCTGGGGCTTCGGCGGGCTCCAGTTCTCCACCGCGCTGCGGGCCACCCTCGTGCTGCGGCGCAAGTTCGAGCCGGCGGCCGTCAACCGGCTGCTCGCCGAGCAGGCCTGCACCGCGCTGTGGGTGGTCCCCGTCATGCTGCAACGCCTCCTCGAACACGGGAACGTGCCCCGGCTGCCCGACCTGCGCGTCGTGGCCGCCAGCGGCTCCGCGCTGCCCGGGGACCTGGCCACCGAGTTCATGGACTCCTACGGCGACGTCCTCTACAACCTGTACGGCTCCACCGAGGCGTCCTGGGTGGCCGTCGCCCAGCCCGCCGACCTGCGCGCCGCCCCCGGTACGGCCGGCCGGCCGCCGCTGGGCACCCGGCTGGCGATCCTCGACGGGGACGGCACGGAGACCGCCGCCGGCGCCACTGGGCACATCTTCGTGGCCAACGAGATGCTGTTCGACGGGTACACCCACGGGGACGGCAAGGAGATCCGGGACGGCATGCTCCGGACCGGCGACGTCGGGCACCTCGACGCCGAGGGCCGGCTGTTCGTCGACGGCCGCGAGGACGACATGATCATCTCGGGCGGGGAGAACGTGTACCCGCGCGAGGTCGAGGACCTGCTCAGCCGGCTCGACGCCGTCCTCGAATGCGTGGTGGCCGGGGTGGACGATCCCGAGTGGGGGCAGCGGCTGGCCGCCTGGGTGGTGCTGCATCCCGGGGCGACGCTGGACGCGGACGCGGTGCGGGCGCACGTGCGGGAGCACCTGGCGCGGTTCTCCGTCCCCAGGGATGTGGTCTTTCTCGACGTTCTGCCGCGCAACGCCACCGGGAAGGTGCTGATCCGCGAACTGCCCCGCTAGCCGCCGGTCATGGCGGGAACCCCGGCCGGCGCGCTGCCGCTCGCGGTCCCGACAGCCCTCTGAGGACCCTCGAAACCGGTGGCCCGCGCGCGCCCGCGCAGATTACCCTGCGATCGGTTGAAACTACTGTCGGATACCGGGCTCTATCGCCATACACGATCTTATGCGTGGGATTCTGCCCTGACCTGCTGTAACTCCACGGGAGGGCATGTGTCCACACTCGCACAGCGCAGCCCGTTCAGAACCGTCCACACCTCGCGGATCGAGATCCGGTGCTTCGGCGGATTCCGGCTCCGGGTGCACGGGCGTCCCATCGACTACTCCACGATCAAACCCCGGACCCGCACCGCCCTGCGGCTGCTCGCCATGCGCGCCGGGCACTCCGTGCACCGCGAGACCCTGATCGACGCGCTGTGGCCCGGCACCGACGCCGTCCCCGCGACGCACAACCTGCACGTCACCCTCTCCAGCCTGCGGAAGTTCCTCGACACCGAGGCCGGCGGGTCCTGCCAGCTGGCGCGGTCCGGGGACGCGTACCAGCTCGTGCTCCCCACCGGGGGGTACTCCGACGTGGCCACCTTCGGGGCCGCCATCGACACCGCGCACGACGCCCGGCTCGCCGGCGACTTCGACACCCTGGCCGTCGCCCTGCGCACCGCGCTCGACGTCTACCACGGCGAACTGCTCCCCGAGGACGGCCCCGAGGAGTGGGTCGTCGGCACCCGCGAGGCGCTCCGCCGCCGGGCCGCCACCGCCGCCGTGGACCTGGCCCGCTCGGCCATGCTCCGCGACGACCACGACGAGGCCGTGTCCGCGGCCGAACAGTGCACGGAGATCGACCGGTACTGCGACGCCGGCTGGCGGCTGCTCATCGACGCCTGTACGCGGCTCGGTGACCGGGCGGCGGCGGGGCGGGCCCGGCAGAGGTACGCCGAGGTCGTGGCGACCCTCGGTTGACCCGGCCCGGACCGGGGCGCGGGTCGGGCCGACCGCGCCGAGGGGCGCGGGTCGGATCCGGTCCAGCCCGCACCACAGGCCGGGACCGGTCGGCCCCTGCCGGAGCGCGGTCTTCCGCCGGGCCGACCGGCGGGGTCGGCGTCGGCCCGCGTCGTGCCCGCTCACCGGCCGTAGAACTCGAGTTCGGCGACGGCCGCCGGCCTGTCGGGCGGTCCGTAGCCCGACCCGACGGTGAACCGCGCCCGGCGCGCGTCACTGACGCGCGCCGGGAACGTCTGCGCCCCCGGCGCGTCCCGGACCTGCCACGTCAGCCGGGTCACCCGGCCGGCCCCGTCGGTGACCTCCACGGTGAGCACCGCCGGACGGCCCCCGGCCACGAACGCCTTCTGGTCGGCCGACACCCCGGGCGTGACGATCACGTCGATGAGCCGGAACGCCTTGGCGAAGTCCACCTCCACCCAGCCGCCCGGGCCGGCGGGGGCCCAGTAGGTGTCGCTCTTGCCGTCGTACACGCGTTCCGGAGAGGTGCCGGTCGCCGAGCCGGACGCGCGGGCCGCGCTCGGGACCCGGGCCGCCGGCTTGGAGGTGCGGTCCAGGACGGCCGCCAGGCCCTTGCCGGGGAGCGCGCGCAGGCCCGGGGTCGCCGCGATCGTGACCAGGGCGAGGACGCCGGCCAGCAGCAGGACCGGGCGGCGCCAGCTGATGGGGCGGCGGGCGGTGCGCCGGGTGCCGGCGTCGTACACCCGGCGGGGGAAGACCCACGCGACCAGCCGCCGCCACCGGGTGGGCGGGACCACGACGGCGGCGGGGGTCAGGGGTCCGCCGCAGCGGCGGCAGAACCGGCGGGCCGGGTCGTTGCCGGTGCCGCAGGCGGGGCACGGGGTCTCGCCGGGGAGCAGGGGGCGGTCCTCGGCGTGGTGGCGGGTGGGGCGGCGGACGGTGGGTTCGTCGGTGGGTTGGCGTTCGGTGGGGCGGACCGGGGCGGGGGTCCACTGGTCCGGGGCCGGGGCCGGGGGCGGTGGCGGGGGCGCGGCGGGGGCGGGCGACGCCGGAAGGGCTTCGTGCGACGGCGGGGGCGCGTCGGGGGCCGGGGGCAGCGGGCCTGCCGGGCGGGGTTCCGCGCCGGGCGCCGGACGGGGCTCCGGCCGGGTGAAGTTCCAGGTAGGACGGTTCGCCTCCGGACCGGCGGGCCGGGTGCGCGGGGCGGGTGCTTCCGGCCGCGCGGCCGGTCGGGGCTCCGTCGGCGGGACAGCCGGTCGGGCTTCGGCGGTGGCCGTCCCCTCCCATTCCAGGAACGCCCCGCACGCCCCGCAGAACTGCGCCCCCGCCTCGTTGCGCTCCCCGCACTGCCGGCACACGATCACGACGCCACCACCTCCACCGTCACGAGCACATGGGCCGGCACCGCCTCCACGATCGCCGCCCGCAGCCTCCGCTGGTTCACCTGGCCGGGATCCGGCACGGCCACCCGCACCACCACCTGCGCGGGCCCGCTCCCGGGCACCTCCCCGCCGGCGACGTCCGACCAGCCGCACACCCCGCTGTCGACCACCTCCACGGCCCCGCCGGTGAGCAGCCGGGCGTGCGCGGCCAGGCCCCGTTTCGTCCCCCGCCAGCGGTGCAGTTCCACGGCGTGCGCGACGAGGTCCCGGCGTTGGGCGACCGGCCAGCTCTCGTCGAGGGACAGCGCGACCCAGCCGGCGAGCCAGTCGAGGAAGTCCTCCGGGACCAGGGCGGGGTCGAGGTACGCGGGGAAGCAGTCCAGGGCCAGGAACACCGGGGCGAGCACCTGGTCGAGGGCCTCGGTGAAGCGCTGGGTGAAGGCGTTCTCCAGGTACACGCCGGGGAGGCGCTCCCCGATCGGGTGCGCCGTCGTCAGGCCGGGTGCGCCGAGTCTCATGCCCGGCCCACCCGGACCTGGTGGCCGTAGGAGAAGACCAGGCCGTTCGGGGACAGGGTCAGGCGCGGTACGGCGCCGCCCCGGTTGCCGGAGACCGGGTCCGCGCCGAACAGCCGGACCTCCTCGACGAGTTCGACGCCGGGGATCCGTTGCAGGACGGCGAAGATCTCCCCGGAGTGCACGGGACGGCCGAAGGGCCAGCCGGTGCGGTCGGGGCCGCCGGTGATGGGGTGCAGGTAGGCGTACAGCTCCTGGAGGGCGCGGGCCCGGAGCACCTCGGGTTCGGTGCGCGGCCGGGCCTGGAGTTCGGCGACGACGGTGACGCCCTGGTAGAACGGGGGCTCGACGGAGATCCGGGCCCCGATGCACCGGCGTTCCTCCAGGTGCCGGGACACCTTGGACAGCAGGGCGGCGCTGGGCTTGAGGTCGGCGAACCGCAGGTCGTCGGTCGCGGTGACGGCGGGGACCACGAGCACCCGGACGGCGCCGGACTCCTCGCTGACGGGGACGCACCGGACCCGGGCCGCGTCGGGGGCGGCCTCGCGGGCGAGCTGTTCGTAGTCCTCGGCGGTGACGGCGCGGTCCCGGGTGCGCAGGGTCAGCGGGCCCCGGGTGGCGGCGTCCTCGACGGACTCGCCGTCCACGCCGCCGGTCGCGGGGGCCCGGTTGGCGACCGTGGACACGAACGGGACGGGGTCGCGCTGGGTCTGGAGCATGCCCCGGGCGACGTTGCCGCGCCGGCCGCCGCCCGTGCGGTACACCGGAATCCTGATCGTCGTGCCCTTGGCCGGCACGGCCCCGTAGTGCCGCAGTCCGCCGTCGGCCTCGCGGACGGCCGGCCCGAACAGCAGTTCCCCGGCGCCCCGGTCGACCATGAAGTGCCGGTCGGTGGCCCCGGACCCGGCGAACGACGTCACCTCCCGCCACTCGTCGGCGTCCACGAGCACGGTCAGCGGTTCGGCGTCGGCCACGACCGGGCGGTGTTCCAGGGGGAAGCGCTGGCCGGGGACGCCGGTGGACATGCCGACGACCTCGTCGCGGACCACGTCGGCGTGCACGACCCCGACGGTGCCGCCCATCGTCGACGCGGCGACGGACAGCAACCGGGGCGAGGCGCGGTAGAACGGCTGGCCCTGGGCGGGTGCCACGACCCGGCAGCGCAGCCAGGCGGCGCGGTGCCGGCCCAGGACGGAGGGGGTGTGGTTCGGGGGCACGTGCAGCAGGACGTCGCCGGGCCGGTTGAACCCGCCGGTGGAGTCGGCGTCGACCTCGCACTTCTCCCAGCCGGCCCCGGTCCACGCCTCCCACACCAGCGGCGGGTCGCGCGGGTCCACGCCGACGCCGGCCACGTCGCAGTCGACCCGCAGCAGGACCAGACAGTGCGGCACGGCCACGTCCAGACCGAAGAGCACGACATCGCCGGGTACGGGCTGGGCCGCGAAGCACGCCAGTCCCGCCCCGGCGGCAAGCTCCTCGGACCGGTCGGCGGGCACGTCGCTCCCGGTGGCGGTGAGCACCCGGTCCAGGGCGCAGGGCACGATCCGCAGTTCGCGGTCGACGGTGAACAGCACCGGGTCCTCGGTGTCGAGGCGCTGGCTGGCGACCTGCGCCCCGGCGGGCACCACGACCGTCTCCGGCTGGGCGGCGGCGAGCCGGTAGGTGACCTCGCCGGTCGCGGCGGTCGGCGGGAACAGGCGTACCCCGATCAGGTCGAGGAATTTGAGATAGTGCAGGTCGGGTACGCGGTTCATCCGGTACAGCACCGTGTCGACCATGAACGCGAACGTCTCGATCAGCGTCACGCCCGGGTCGGACACGTTGTGGTCCGTCCACTCCGGACAGCGCTGCTGCACCATGCGCTTCGCCTCGTCGACGAGCTCCTGGAACCGCCGGTCGTCGAGGTTCGGGCTGGGCAGGGACATCAGTCCGCCTCCTCGTGGGTGGGGATCACGTAGAACGGGAACACCAGGTTGCGGGGGTCGTTGTCGCCCCGGATCTCGTACCGGATGTCGATCATGAGGATGCCCTCCTCGACCGAGGCGAACCCGACCCGCACGTCGTGCAGGGTGATCCGGGGCTCCCAGCGCTCGAGGGACAGCCGCACCTCGTACGCGATCCGGCCGGCCGTGGCGACGTCCGCCGGGGCGAACACCAGGTCGTGCACCGCGCAGCCGAACTCGGGGCGCATGGGGCGCTCGCCGGGGGCGGTGGCGAGGATGAGGCGGATGCTCTCGGCGATCTCGCGGTCGCCGCCGACGAGGGCGATGGAGCCGGTGGCGTCGGTCCGCACCGGAAACGCCCAGCCCCTCCCGACGAACTCGCTCACTGCGGGCTCCTCTGGTGTCGTCTCATCCTCAGCCTCCGATCAGGACGGTCGGGCAGCCCATCAGGATCGGCGCGCCGCAGCCCGCCATGTCCCCCATCCGGGCCGCCGGCATCCCGCCGATCAGCACCGTCGGGCACCCGGGCGGGACCAGCGGGGTCGGCGGGTGCACGGCGGGCGGCGGGAAGGAACAGGTGTGCAGGTCCCCGACCCGGGCGGCCGGTACGCCGCCGATCAGGACGGTCGGGCACCCCGGTCCGGTCACCACCCCCGGGTGGCCGGTCGGATCGCCGACCCGCGCCGCTGCTGGCATGACTCCCCCTAGTTGATCTTGACGATGCCGCCGCTGACGGTCACCTGGCCGGTGGCCTTCAGCTCGGCCTCGGCCGTACCCTGCGCCGAGACCTTCTGGCCCTTGATCTCGACCGGGCCGCTGCCGCCGTCGACGCTGACGCCCATGCCCTTGATCTCGACCTTGCCGGTGCCGGCGTCGAGCACCAGGCCCCGGGCCCCCGTGACGGTCACCTTCCCCGACTTCCTGTCCAGCTTCACCGAGAGCTTCCCGTCCCCGGTCGCGAGCAGGACGCCCTCGTTCTCGACCAGTTCGAGCCGGTGCCCGGTGCGCGAGACCAGGGCGCGGGCCGCGATCTCGCCACTGCCCCCGTCCACGGGCTGCGCCGACAGCTTCGGCAGGGTGTCCTTGCCGTTGTAGAGGCCGCCGAGCACGTACGGGGCGTCCATGTCGCCGCCCGTGAACCCGACGAGCACCTCGTCGCCGACCTCCGGCAGGAACAACGCCCCGCGCCCCTTGCCCGCCCCGGGCGCCACCAGCCGGGCCCAGCCGCTGGTGAAGTCCTTGGCCAGCCACGGGTACGTGAGCCGCACCCGGCCCAGCTCCAACGGATCCCGCACGTCGCTCACGAGTCCCGGCACCAGTCCCCGGTCGCCCCGGGTGTCCGCGCCGCCCGCCTGGACCAGCCCGAACAGCGACCGCTCCTGCCGGCCGGAGACGATGAACGCCGTCTCGTACCCGTGGTCGCTGAACAGGTGCCGGGTACTCGTCAGCACGTACTTGCCCGCGAACTGCTCGCCCACCCCGCCCAGGGCCACCGACGCCCCGGCCCGCAGCTTCGGGTTCCCCTTGGCCACGCCGTCGAGCTCCACACACGCGCCGCCGAGCTGGGCGGCCACCGCGGCGGCCGTGGCCCGGACCGAGGCGGTGGTGCGCCAGGACGGGTCGGCGGCCACGTACGGCGGACTCTGGAACCTGCGCCCCAGGGCCACCGGGTCCAGCCCGGCCACCTCCGCGCCGGCCGTCGTCGGGGCGGCGGTGGCCGAGACCTCCTGCTTGCGTTCGAAGTCCCAGCCGCGTACCTCGACGCTGGGTACCTGCTCCGCGGCCGACACGCACGCGCGCAGCGAGACCAGGTTGCGGCCGGCCTCCAGGACCAGCGGGTCGGTGTGCGCCTTCGCCTTCGGGTCCGGGGCGCCCTTCGGGGCCGCCGGCAGCCGGAAGTCCAGCTTCCCCTCCGCCACCGCGAGCTGCGCGCCGACGAGGTCCGCGAGCCGGGACAGGAACTCCCAGTCGCTCACGTTGTCCTGGCTGAGCTGGGTGTGGGCGGCGCCGCTGACCCCCGGTACCGGATCGAGGGTCCCGGTCCTCACCCCCGCCCGCTGGGCGACCTTGCGCACGATGTCGGGCACGGTCATGTTGGGGTACGCGGCGACCCGGCGGCCCCGGAAGAGCCGGTGCGCGACATCCAGGCCGCGGACCTCCGTCACCGAACCCGACGGGTCCAGCTCGACCTCCACGGCCGTGACCTCCCCGGCGAGCAGCAGCTGCGGGCCGGTCGGCTCGGCCGTCTGCACCTTGAGCGCCACCCGCGCGCCGATCACGAACTTGGCCTTGCCGAGCACCACGTGCTGCGGGTCGCGGAACCGGAGCACGAACAGGTCGGGCAGGTTGCGGCTGTCGTCCACATAGGCGTAGGTCAGCATCGTGGCCACGTCGGCGGCCAGCGGCACGTCCTCGACCTCCACGACCAGGGTGTTGGCGAAGCTCTCATTGGCCACGGGTGATCTCCTCCAGCCCGGGGACGAGCAGCCGGCGGCCCGGGGCCAGGCGCAGCGGATCGTCCACCCCGTTGGCCTCGGCGACGGCCCGCCACAGCGCCGGGTTCCCGTACGCGCGGTGCGCGACCGACTGCAGGGTGTCCCCCGCGACGACCACGTGCACGTCCCGGGCCGCGAGCGCGCCGGACGTCGGGTTCTGGCCGCCCTGCTCCCCGGAGATCTCCTCCAGGCTCACCGTGCACACCGCCCGCACCGGAATGCCGCCCGGCGTGAACAGGGTGTACTTCGCCGACACCGACTTCAGGAACCCGGGGAAGCTGGTCAGCCCGCCCCAGTGGAAGATCACCCACGGCGGGGTCTTCATCTTCTTGTACCGCACCGTGCACGTGAACAGCTTCTCCACCGCGTTGACCACGTCGTCGTTCATCTTCTCGGTGGCGTCGAAGAACAGCTCCAGCGCCAACTTCGCCGGCTCCGAACCGAGGAACTCCGGCGGCCCGGCCTTCTTCGCCTTCGCCTGCGGGTTGCGCCCCCACTTCGCCGCCTTCGTGAGGGTCAGCTCCTTCGGGTTGAACTGGAAGTCGATGTTGCCGATCACCGTGGCGCCCGGGGCCGCCGTACCCCCGTCGGCCGGGGGTTCGCGCATCTCCAGGAACGCCCGTTGCAGGCTCGCCGGCGCCCCGTCCCGCCCGCCGCCCGGATTGCGGTGCGTCGACGTGCCCGCCGCCGTGAACGTGACCGGCCCGGTCATGACGCCACGAACCCGTGGTGCGCGAGTTCCAGGGTCTCCGTCGCCACCTTCGGGCTGTCCAGGGTGAGCTGCGGCCCCGTCCAGCGCACCGGCACCACCCCGTGCAGGTTCCACGCCACGATCTTCAGCCCCACGGCGTTGCGGGCCTCGATCATGGCCGTCATCCGCTTGACCCCGTTGGACAGGTCCGCGAACCAGGCGGCGATCTTCCTGCTGTCGGCGGTGACCGGCCGGGTGAGCTTGATGTTCGGGTACTTGATCCGGGTCGGCAACTGCCACACCCAGCCGTTCTGGCCGCCCTCCTCCCGCTGCTCCATCACGACCTCCACGCCCAGGCCCTCGCAGCTCTGGAACGCGCCGAGGCTGTTGCCGTCCACGGTCACCACGAAGGAGATCGCGACCGCCTCGACGTCGGGCCTTCCCGCCATGGGTTCCTCCTGGTGGCTCGGGTGGTTCTGTGGTGCGTCGTGGGACGCGTGGGGCCGTCGTGTCGCTGGTCGGGTGCCGGGGCGGGGTTCGGGCGGTGTGGCAGGTGGTCGGGTGGCTCTTGTCGGGGCTCTTGTCGGGCTGTGGCTGGTGGCTGGTCAGTGGCGCAGGTCGGTGAGGGAACCGCGGCGGTCCCGGTCCAGTCGGAGTTCGGCCTTCAGGCGGCGGAGCAGCGGGTCGAACAGCTTCTTCAGGAGTTCCTCCTGCGGGGCGCCGTCGCCGGTCGCGGGGGCCTGGGCCGGTGCGGCCTCCGCCCGCTGCACGAACGCTTCCTCGGTACGGACCAGGGACGGTGTTATCGGCGGCGGGTCCGGTTCCGGGAGGCGTTGCACGGGGGCCGGTGGGTCGGGGTCGGGCGGGTCGGGCTGGGTGGTGGCCGTGGGAAGCGGCAGGGTGGGCACGGGTCGGGCGGCGGCCCATGGAGTGGACGTGGCTCCGGTGGTCCATGGTGCGGATGGTGCCCGGGTGCCGGGAAGTGGCGCCGTCGCCGGGTAGGTCTGGGCGGTCACCTCGGATCGGGTCGGGTTCCGCGTCCCGGCGTGGAACGGGGAGGTCGTCCCGGCGTGGGGCGCGGAGGACGCCCCGAAGTGGGACGCGGAGGCCGTGCCCAGGTGGGACGCGGAGGCCGTGTCGGTGTGGGACGGATAGGGCGTCCCGGGGTGAGGTGGAGAAGTCGCTCCGGGGTGGAGCGGGGCGGTCGCGCCCGGGCCGGACGGGTCCTGGATTCGTTGCAGGGCCATGGGCAGGGACTGGTGGCCGAGGAGACCCGTGCTCGGCCCTGGGCTCGGAGCGGGTAGGGCCAGGACCCGGACGGCCCCTGATCGGGCGTCCCCTGCGGATGCCGATCCCGAACCGAGGGGAAGGTCTCCGGTGGTGTCGGACCAGGTCGGGCTGGTGGCCGGCGCGTTCTGGGCCGACAGGTCGCCGGGGGCACGCTGCGACGCGGGGCCGCCTGGGCCACCTGGGCCGTTGCTGTCCGCGAGGCGCTGCACGACTCCGCCGACGGTCGGGGCGCCCGACGGGCCACCACCTGGCACGGACCCGCCGGACCGGGAGCCCTGGGTGCCAACCGGCAGACCAGCTGTCCCGCTGCCGCCGAGCGGATTCGCCGAGCCCGGCGTTTCACCGAGCAGGCCGAACGAGTCCCCGCTGTCGCCCAGGCGATGGGTACCGAGGAGTCCGGTGGAGTCCCCGGTTTCGCCGGACGGAACCGCCGAGGCCCCGGCATCCGATAGGTCATCGAAGCCAGTGGTAGCCGACAGGTCGGCGGAGCCCCCAGCCCCGCCCGACTGTGCGGTGTCCCAGGGGCTGTTCGACTGTGCGGCGTCCCAGAGGCCGTCCAGAAGGCCGGAGGTGCCCTGTGGGGGGCCGGAGAACGGGGAGGTGTCCGAGGTGAGGGCGGAGTCGCCGATGCTGCCCGGGGGGCCGGTGAGGCCACCGGCGGGGTCGCCCGGCAGGTCGGCGGTGCGCTGGACGGCACGGTCGTCGTGGCCGGTGCCCGGCTGGTCCGGGTTCGTTTGACGGTGCAGGGCCGTGGGCAGCTCGCCCGGGGCCAGAGGCGCGCCCAGGCCGAGCCGGCGGTGTCGCGGACCGTCGCCCATTCGTGCCGCGCCCCGTTCAGACGACGTCTGGCCGCCCGATGACGGATCCGCGCTGGTGGAACGCTGGAGGAAGGGGCCCGCCGAGCCGGTCCGGTCCGTGCCCGGAGCCGGCCCTGTCGGGAACGTGCCGGAGCTGAGGTCGCCGGAGATGCCGAGGTCGCCGGAGATCAGGCCGGTACTCCCGCTGGCCATCTCGCCCGAGGTGGCGGTGGATCCCGGGTACAGGTCGAACGTCGTGCCCACGCCGAGCCCGGATGCGTCCGGCGCGCCGGGGGTCGCCTCATCCGCCAAGCCGTCGGTCGGACCTCCGGCCGGTCCCGTGGTCGGCCCGTGGCCCGGGGCCAGGGAGAGTTCCCGCTGGATGGTCGGCCCGTGGCCGTGGGAGGAGGTGGGGTCCGGGTGGGCGGTCCCGGTGTGACCGGTGCCCAGGTCGGCGGTGCCCAGGTCGGCGACGCCCAGGTCGCCGGTGTCCAGGACGCCGGCTCCGGGGGTCCCGTCAGGATCGGCTGCGAGGTCGGCACCGTCGCGGGTGGAGGCCGGAGACGCGGCCGCACCGAGCAGCGGCGCGTCCGTGAGGTCGCGCTGCACCGACGACGCAGCACCATCCGTTGCCGTGGCATGGTGCGGCTCGTCATGTGGATGGCCCCAGTGCGCGGCGTGCCCCGCGTGCTCGGCGTTCCCGGCGTGGCTGGTGTGCTCGGCGTGGTTGGCGTGCCCGGCGTGCTCGGCGTGCCCGGCGTGGCTGGCGTCGTCCCGGTCCGGGTGGGCGTGCGGAGCGACACCCTGGCCGGTCGCTGCGAAGTCGCCATCCGTGCGCCGCGCCGGGGATGTGCCTCCGATGGGTGCCCCGACATGAGACCCGCCGACCGAGCGCTGGACCGACCCTTCACCCGCGCGCGTGCCCGACGCCCGGCCGCTGTCCGCCGTGGGCCGGAGTCCGGACGTCGGGGGCTCGGCCAGCGGAACCAGCGTAAGGACCAGGTCCGACCGGCCACCGGTCGTGGTCACGGCACCGGATCCGGGGGTCCGTCCCGCGCGGGACCGCCCTCCGGAGACGTCACCGGCTCCGCCGCCGAACCGCTGCACCACCCGGTCCACCAGCCGTGACACCGGCCCGGGCTCGACGATCGGCAGGCTCTCCTCCACCGGCTCGGGATCGACAGGTCGTACCGGTGCGGCCTCGACCGTCCCGGACGGCTCCCCCGGCCCCACCGTGTGCCGCAACGGGGCAAGGAACGTCGGGTCCTGCCAGGCCGCGAGTCCGGCGCTGAACCGCGCGGTCGGGTTCGTCACCGGATGCTCGGCGACCACCCGCTGCAACGGCGGCAGGTGCCGCCAGTCCCCGACCGGCGCCCGCGCGACCTCGGGCAGGGACGAGTCCCACCCGGCCCCCGCCTCCCGCGACCGCCCACCGTCGGCCGCGCCCGACGCCTCTGACCCGCCGGCCGCGCCTGAGGTCTCGGACCCGTCGGCCGGAGCTGCGCGCTTCCACGGCCACATCGGGCTCACCGACCCCGCGCCACGGGCGGGCACGTTCCCGCGCGCCCGCCCCGGACCGACGACAGCTCCAGGACCCCGCGGCCGGTATCCCCTACGACCGGCCAGCCACGAGCCACGGGCTGCTCCACGCCGACGACGGCACAGGTCCCGCGCCCACCGCCCGCGGCCAGGCCGCCTTCCACCGCCCAAGCCGTGCCCCGCCCCACGGCAGCATCCGGGCCGCCGGCCACGAGCCGGCCGTCTGCCGCGAGCGGGCCGTATCCCACGAACCGGCCACCTGCCACGAGCCCGCCGTATCCCGCGAGCCGGTCCGGCGCGAGCAAGCCGCATCCCGCGAGCCGGTCCAGCGCGACCCGGCCATATCCCACGAGCCGGTCCAGCGCGACCCGGCCGCATCCTACGAGCCGGCCCGGCGCGATCCGGCCATATCCCACGCGTTCCGCCGCGAGCCCCGTGTCGTACCCCATCAGCCCGGCCCTTTCATCCGTGTGTTGATCTTCGCGATCTCGTTGGTGTACCGGAGCCGGTCGGCGTGCTCCAGGTCGAGGATGTCGTCGAGCGCCCAGTGGAAGTGGTAGGCCACGTACGCGATCTCCTCGTGCAGCCGGTCGGTCGCGTACGTCACGATTCCCCCGGGCGGCCACCGCCCGCCATGTCCACGGTGAACGCGTGTCCGCAGGACGGGCAGGCCACCCCGGCGCGGGTGTGGCCCTCGCTGTTGATCCGCCGGTACAGGTCCTGGAGGAACGCGAGGTCCGCCGCGAACAGGTCCTCCACGACGCCGGCGTGCACGTCGGTCACGTCGCCGAGCTGGGTGATGACCCGGGCGAGGAGGACGACGGTGAGGTACGCCGGGTTCTCGCGGACCCGGTCGTCGCGCAACGGGACCAGCTCGTCGCGCGCCGTGGCCAGCCGCATGACGCCGGAGCGGTGCAGGGTGCCGGCGGGGTCCACGTACCCCCTGGGGAGCTCGAACGCGAACTCGGTCCGCAGCCGCTCCGGGGTCTCGGCCGGCGCCGGGGCGGTGCGCCTCATTCGACGATCAGCTCCTCGTAGGTGACGACGGCCTTCTCGGTGAGGATGCTGGTGTCGCCGGCCTTGAGGGAGCCGATCTCGAGGCTCTTCAGCCATGCCCCGTGCAGGATGTACCGCTTGATCGCCTTCTGCTCGTAGTCGAAGATGATCACGGCGGCGGTCTTGCGGGCGTCGGCCATCTTGCCGAGCCGCGAGTCCTTCATCCACTTCTCGAAGCTGTTGCTGCCGGTCAGGCCGCGGGTGAAGGTGACCTCGCCGGCCTTGGCCCGGCCGGGCAACTTCTTGATCATGTACTTGCCGTCGGGGGTGTTCGTCTTCAGTTCGATCACGTCCTGCTCGAACTTCAGGCCGCTGACCTCGTTGATCTGCGTGATCATCACGCCGTCGACCTCCAGCCCGAAGGAGTGGCCGACCGAGCTGTCCAAATCGGGGAGCGCCATCCGCTTCTACCTCTCCGCTACTCGTTGACCAGGCTGGTGCCGCCGGAGAACTGCGACAGCCGGAAGATGACGAACTCGGCGGGTTTGACGGGCGCCACCCCGATCTCGCAGACCACCTGGCCGAGGTCGATGCCCTCGGCGGGGTTGGTCTCCCGGTCGCAGCGCACGAAGTAGGCCTCGTCGGGGGTGAGCCCGAACAGCGCGCCCTTGCGCCACTCCATGACCAGGAAGGACGCGACCGTGCGCCGGATCCGGGCCCAGAGGGCGTCGTCGTTGGGTTCGAAAACCACCCATTGGGTACTGTTCATGATTGACTCCTCGAGGTAGTTGAAGAGCCTTCGCACGTTGAGGTACTTCCACGCCGGGTCACTCGACAGGGTCCGCGCGCCCCACACCCGGATCCCCCGCCCGGGGAACGCCCGGATGCAGTTCACCCCGATCGGGTTGAGCAGTTCCTGCTCGGTCTTCGTCATCTGGGTCTGCAGGGCCACCGCGCCCCGGATGATCTCGTTGGCGGGCGCCTTGTGCACGCCCCGGGAGGCGTCGTTGCGGGCCCACACCCCGGCCATGTGCCCGCTGGGCGGGATGAAGTTGTTGGTACCCGTCGCCGGGTCGAAGACCTTGATCCAGGGGTAGTACAGGGCGGCGTACTTGGAGTCGTAGCCGGCGTCGTTCATCCGCCAGTCGCGGACCTGCTGCGGGTTGAGCCCGGGCGGGGCGTCCAGGATGGCCATCCGGTCGCCCATCAGCTCGCAGTGCGCGATCATCGCCAACTGCACGGCCTTGACGGTCTCGCCGTCGACGGCCCCGGCCTGGTACGCGCTCATCAGGTCGGGCACCGCGACCATGGTCACCTCGTCCACGGCCTCCAGGCCGCCGAAGCCGGTGCGGTCGGAGACGTCGCCCACGTACACGTCGGCGACGACCCGGGCGGGGACGGCCGGCGGGGCGGGCGGGGCGCTCAGGGCCACCGAGCCGAGGTCGGGCCGGGTGGCCGCGCCCGTACTCTGCTGTTCGGTCAGGGTGATCAGCTTCGAGCCGTCCTTGACCCGGGTCACCACGTTGTCGCGGCCCTTGCGGGCGGTCACGTTCTCGAAGGTCTCGGCGGCCTTGCCGTCCCGCTTCACGACCAGGGTGAACCGGTCGTCGGGCGGGTTCTCCCCCGTCGGTCCGGTGACCTCCACGACCAGGTCGCGGGCACCGGCGTCGCGGGCGGCGACCCGGTACGGGCCCAGCACGGCCTGCGGGCCGGCCGGCAGCGCGGTGGTCTCCTCGTCGGCGCGCTCGCCGCCCACCCGCACGATGTAACAGTTGCCGCCGCCGTTGAGGAAGTAGCCGTACACGGCCTGGGGCAGGTAGCAGCCCTCGGCGAACTCGCCGAACGCCTTCGTGTACTGGCTCCAGTTCGACACCAGGGTCGGCGTGTTGTACGGGCCGGCCGCCGCGAAGCCGACGAAGGCCGCGATGGCGGTGCCCACGCCCTCAATGGGCCGCGAACCGGCTTCGACCTCCTCGACGTACACGCCGGGGGATTGGTAGGTGGGCATCCGGTCCTCCTTGTCGACACGTAACTAGATCTTGTGCCGGGCCCTCGTCGCCCGAAACGGGCAGCTGGTCCCGTCGTGGGGGTAGTGGTCCGTGCCCCATCGGGCACCCCGGGGCCGGAGCCCGCGCGCCGTCAGGGCACCGTCCGCGACGCACCCGCCGCGTTGTCCGCCGCCGTCTGGCTCCGGACCGCCGGCAGCACGCACACGTGGTCGGCGTCCCGCGCGCCCCGCCACACGTAGCCCGCCTTACAGGTGTCCGCCCCCGACGGTCCCCCGTTGGGTTCGCGGCGCGCACCTGCCTGGGCGTTGTCCTGGCCGGCCTGGGTGCGGACCGCCGACGTGACGCACACGTAGTCGGTGGAGAACGCCTCGCGCCAGACGTACCCGGAGCGGCAGTTCTTCGGCGGGGTCTGCAACCGGGCCGTGGCCTGCGCGTTGTCCTGCCCCGTCTGGGTGCGCACGGCCGAGGTCACGCACACCGTGTCGGTGGGGATCGCCTCGCGCCAGACGTAGCCGGCGACGCAGGTCCGGGAGCCGTACGCGCCGTTGGTCCACCGGGACGCGGCCGCCCCGTTGTCGGCGAGCGCCTGGCTGTGCGTGGCCGGGAGGACGCACACGTGGTCGGACGGGAACGCCTCCCGCCACACGTAGGCCGGCTTGCAGGCGTCGGCGGGTCCGGCCGTGGCGCTCGGACTGGGCGAGGGGGACGGCGACCGCGGGGCGGAGGCGGACGGGGACGGCGCGGAGGAGGGCGACGGCGGCGACACACTCGGCACGGGGCTCGCCGCCGTCGCGACTGGGGTCGGGGTCGGGCCGGACGGCTGGCCGGTCAGCAGGGGCGCGACCTTGGCCGCGCCGAAGCCGATCCCGGCGAGCAGTACGAGGACCCCGACGAGGATCGGCACCGACCGGGTGAACAGGGCCACCGCCTCCCGGCCGCCGTCGAGCCGGGCGGGCGGCACGGGCGGTCGGGGCGTGACCTGCACGGTGAACCGGTGGGGCCGGGGCGCGCCCACGAACCGCCAGGGCGCGGTGACGGTGAGGGGGACGGCGGTGCCGCCGGGCGGGACGGCCACGTCGCCGGCCGGGACGCCGAACCGGAGCCGGCCGTCCGGGTCGCTGGCCGTGATCCGGACGGGTTCGACGGTGTTGCCGGCGTTGGTCAGTTCGAGGCGGTGCCGGGTGCGGCTGCGGCCGGAGGTGTTCTGGGGGACGAGGACGGCGCCGAGTTCGCGGTACGCGCCCACGTCGAGGGTGCCGTCCGCGGTGGCGACCAGCCCGGGGTGCACGGTCGAGGCGGCCTGGACCCGGAACGACGCCCGGCCGGCGGGGCTGGCGGAGCTGCGCGGCGGGGCGAACCGCACGGTGGCCTCGGCCCGGTCTCCGGGGTACACGGACAGGGTCGGCGGTTCGACGGTGGCCCACGCGGCGGCGGGGCCGAGGACGGCGAGGGTGAACTGTTCGACCCGGGTCCCTCCGTTGTGGACACGGAGGGTGACCGCCGTCGTCTCCCCCGGCTCGACGGCCGCGTGCCGGTCGGCGAGGACGAGGGACGCGCCGGCCCGGTCGCCCTGGGGCACGACGGGTACGGCCGTGGTCGGCTGCCGCACGGGCTGGCCGGCGGGGCCGTCCCAGCGGAGGTAGGCCCCGCACGAGGGGGCCGAACAGAACTCCGCGCCGTCAGGGTTCGCCTGACCGCACTGTCGACACTCGAGGGCCACAGTTCACGATCCCGCCGGGGGCGGGGTCCGCCACAGGGCGCGCGGGGCAGTCCCGGTGGCACTTTGGGGCAGGACGGGGTTTGGAACCGGGCGGGACCGGGCACTAGGAGGTACTTATCGACAGGAGGCACTATGTTCGCCATCATCGCAGCCGTGCTGTTCGGCTTGGCGTTGCTCTTCCAGCTCGCGGGCATCGACCCGGGTCTGATCGACGCGGCGACCCTCACCACGGCGGGCCTGCTCTTCCTCGCACTGAACTTCGCGGTCGGCACGGCGACCGGCGGGTGGTCCCGCCGCTTCTCCCGCAGGCGCTGACCCCGGCCGGTCCCGGCCCGCACCCCTGACCGGGGCGGCCGGGCGCCCGGCAACGGGACGACCGGGGACCCCGGACGGCAAAGGTGTCGTCATCCGCACGTAGGGATGACGACACCTTTCCGCGACTTCATTCGAACACCTGGTCGGTTACAGTTGTCGATCATGCTGGAGAGCTGCCCCTGATTGTCGACATTCAGTCACCTGATCCTGGTCTTGGGGACGTGTGGTGGGCAAGAATGGGGATGCGAGGAGGAAATGTGGCCGACCCCGATGATCTTCGGGCCCGGGTCGCTGGCGAGTTGCAGCGGGCCCGGTCGCGGAGCCTGTTACTGACCGACGCCGTGGACGACGCCGATCTGGTGCGGCAACACTCCCCCCTGATGTCCCCGCTCGTGTGGGACCTCGCGCATATCGGCAACCAGGAGGAACTCTGGTTGCTCCGGGACGTCGGCGGCCGCGAGCCGGTCCGGTCCGACATCGACGCGTTGTACGACGCCTTCAAACACCCCCGCGCCGACCGCCCCACCCTCCCCCTGCTCGGCCCCGCCGAGGCCCGGGGCTATGTCCGGGATGTCCGGCACAAGGTCGAGGACGTGCTGGAGACCGCCCCGCTGGAGGGCCGGCCCCTGCTGACCGACGCGTTCGCGTTCGGCATGATCGTGCAGCACGAGCAGCAGCACGACGAGACGATGCTCGCCACCCACCAGCTCCGGGTCGGCGACCCCGTGTTGCCCGCCGTCCCGCCGCCGCCGGGGAGTCCGGTGTCCGGCGAGGTCCTGGTGCCGGCGGGACCCTTCACGATGGGTACGGACTTCGAGCCGTGGGCCCTGGACAACGAGCGCCCCGCGCACCGGGTCGATGTGCCGGCCTTCCTGATCGACGCGGCCCCGGTGACGAACGCCCAGTTCGAGGCGTTCATCCGGGACGGCGGCTACTCCGACGAGCGCTGGTGGACGCCCGACGGCTGGGCGCACGTGCGCGCGGCGGGGCTGACCGGGCCGGCGCACTGGGGCCCGGACGGGACGTACACCCGGTTCGGCCGCACCGAGCCCCGGATCCCTGACGAGCCCGTGGTGCACGTGTGCTGGTACGAGGCCGACGCCTACGCCCGCTGGGCCGGCAGGCGGCTGCCGAGCGAGGCCGAGTGGGAGAAGGCGGCCCGCTGGGACCCGGCGACCGACCGGTCCCGGCGCTACCCGTGGGGCGACGACGACCCCACCGAGGAGCACGCGAACCTGGGCCAGCGGCACCTGTCCCCCGCCCCGGTGGGCGCGTACCCGGCCGGGGCCTCACCGCTGGGCGTGCACCAGCTGGTCGGCGACGTGTGGGAGTGGACGTCCTCGGTGTTCACGGGCTACCCGGGCTTCCGGGCGTTCCCGTACCGGGAGTACTCGGAAGTGTTCTTCGGGCCGGAGTACCGGGTGCTGCGCGGCGGCTCCTTCGGCACCGACGCGGCGGCGTGCCGGGGCACGTTCCGCAACTGGGACTACCCGATCCGGCGGCAGATCTTCGCCGGGTTCCGCTGCGCTCGGGATGTTGACGACGACGAACGGAGCTAACACATGTGCCGTCACCTGGCGTACGTCGGAGAACCGGTCACCCTGGCCGAGCTGTTGTTGGACCCGGAGCACTCGCTCCGGCACCAGGCGTGGGCCCCACAGGACATGCGCGGCGGCGGCACGATCAACGTGGACGGCTTCGGCGTCGGGTGGTACCCGGGCGACGGCGCTCCCCCGGTGCGGTACCGGCGCGCGGTCCCGATCTGGGGCGACACCAACTTCGCCTCCCTCGCCCAGTCGGTGCGCTCCGGCGCCATCGTCGGCGCGGTGCGCGCGGCCACGCCCCGGATGCCGGTGGTGGAAACCGCGTGCGCGCCGTTCACCGAGGACCAGTGGCTGTTCAGCCACAACGGGGTGGTCCGTGGCTGGCCGGAGATCATCACCGGCGTGGCCGCGAAGCTGCCCGTGCTCGACCTGATCACGCTGGACGCGCCGACGGACTCCGCCCTGGTGTGGGCGCTGGTCCGGGACCGGCTGCGGTCCGGGATGGACCCGGTGAAGGCCGTGGCCGCCACCGTGACCGAGGTGTACGAGGCGGCCCCGACCGCCAGGCTCAACCTACTGCTGACCGATGGGGAGACGATCGTGGCCAGTACCTGCGGACACTCGCTGTGGACCCGCCCCGGGACCGTGGCATCGGAACCGTTCGACACCGCCGGCGACTGGGTGGCGGTGGACGATCACCGGATCGTGACCGTGACCCGGACCGGTACGACCACGGAGGCCATCTGATGGAACTCGACATCTACCTCGACCATACCGACCTGGCCAAACAGCTTCGGGCCGACGCCTCGGCCGGACTGACCGCCACCCCGAAGTGGCTGTCGCCGCGCTGGTTCTACGACGCCCGGGGCAGCGAGCTGTTCGAGGAGATCACCCAGCTCGACGAGTACTATCCGACCCGCACCGAGCGGGCCATCCTCACCGAGCGGGCCGCCGAGATCGCCGAGCTGACCGGCGCGCGGACCCTGGTGGAGCTGGGCTCGGGGTCCTCGGACAAGACCCGCCTCCTGCTCGACGCGCTGGCGCCCGAGCTGTTCATGCCGCTGGACGTGTCGGTGAGCGCGTTGAAGGCGGCGGCGGTGGCCGTGCACGCGGAGTACCCGAACATGCGGGTGCACGCCCTGGTCGCCGACTTCAACCGGCACCTGGAGCGGATCCCGGCGGCCGAGTCCCGCCTCGTCGCTTTCCTGGGCGGCACGATCGGCAACCTGATCCCCGACGAGCGGGCCCGGTTCTACGCGGACCTGCGCGGCGCCCTGGAGCCCGGCGAGTGGCTGCTGCTCGGCACGGACCTGGTCAAGGACCCGGGCACCCTGGTGCGGGCCTACGACGACGCGGCCGGGGTGACGGCCGAGTTCAACAAGAACGTGCTGCGGGTGCTCAACCGCGACCTGGGCGCGGACTTCGACGTGGACTCGTTCGCGCACGTCGCGCACTGGGACGCCGAGCACGAGTGGATCGAGATGCGGCTGCGCGCCGAGCGGGACATGCGGGTGCACCTCGCGCGGCTCGACCTGACCGTGGAGTTCGCGGCCAAGGAGGAGCTGCACACCGAGGTGTCGGCGAAGTTCCGCGAGGCGGGCGTGGCGGCGGAGCTGCGCGCGGCCGGGTTCGAGCCGACGCGCTGGTGGACCGACCCGGACCGCCTGTTCGGCCTCACCCTGGCGGTCGCGGCCTAGAATCAAGATCATGAACATCGGGGTACTGGGTACCGGCACCGTGGGCCGGACCATCGCCAGCCGGCTCGTCGAACTGGGGCACGCCGTCACCATGGGCGCGCGCCAGGCCGGCAACGACAACGCCACCGCCTGGGCGGCGGCGCACCACGGCCGGGCCGGGACGTTCGCGGAGGCGGCGGAGTTCGGCGCGATCGTCGTCAACTGCACGGCCGGCACCGGCTCCCTGGAGGCCCTCGCGGCGGCCGGGGAACGCCACCTGGCCGGCAAGGTGCTGATCGACGTGTCCAACCCGCTGGACTTCTCGGCCGGGCTCCCGCCGACCCTGGCGGTGGCCAACACCGACAGCCTGGCGGAGCGGATCCAGGCGGCGTACCCGGCGACCCGGGTCGTCAAGGCGCTCAACACGGTGACGGCCTCGGTGATGGTCCGCCCGGCCACGGTGCCCGGGGACCATGTCGTGTTCGTCGCGGGCGAGGACGCCGACGCCAAGGAGCTGGTCCGGGGGTTGCTGGCCGAGTTCGGCTGGCCGGCGGCCCGGGTGCTGGACGTGGGCGGGGTCCGAGCGGCCCGCGGCCTGGAGATGTACCTGCCCCTGTGGCTGTCGCTGTACGGGGCGCTGGGCACCGGGGAGTTCAACATCGCGGTGCACGCCGCGCGGTGACCCGCGGGGAGGGGGCGCCGCCGGCCCGCGGCGCCCCCTCCCCGTGTCCTCCCCCTAGAGGTGGCAGGGCCCGTCCTCGACGTTGGCCCGGGCCTCGCCGATCACCACGTCGGTGAGCAGGGTGTCCAGGGCCACGGCCTGCTGGACGACCACCCCGCCGGAGATCGTCGTGCTGTTCAGCCGCAGCTCACCCACGACCAGCGGGATGGTCAGCGGGGCGCTGCCCACGGTGACCGGCACCCCGTTGATCTTCAGGCTGGCGATGTGCGAGGCGCCGGCCAGTTCCGGCACCAGGCCGCTCGGTCCGGCCACGCAGGTGACCGACGCCTTGGACTGCACCACCCCCAGTTCGATGGTGACCAGCGGGACGATCGCCCCCGCCGTGATCCGGCTCTGCTCGATCCGGGTCGTGGACGTCGCGTTGTCCCCGGCCGCGGGCGGCAGGTTCTGGTTGTCCGGGGTCAGGTCGGTGGTCGCGTCGAGCCCCGTGAGCTTCACGGTGACGATGCCCGCCGACAGGTTCACGTTCGCCAGCACCTCGTGGTCGTCGACGCAGGGCACGTCCGGCGGGTTCGCCCGGGTCACGATGATGCCGGCCAGGTTGAGCGCCGTCGCCTGACAGGAGAAGGTGCCCGCCCGCTTGGATGTCTGGATCCGCAGGTCCGACAGGATCGGGCTGGCCCCGCTCGGGCTGGCCTTCAGCGTCGTGCGGACCTCGATGTACCGGCCGACGAGCCCGAACTGGACCCCGTTGCCGACCGGCAGGTACGGCTGCGCGGCGAGTCCGGCCTCCGTGTCGGCGGTACGCGCCTCCACGGTGATCGACGTACCCGGCGGCACGCTGCCCTGCGGCTCCGTGTTCCAGGTGACCTTCCCCCACGGCGCGCCCGCGAACCCGGCGTCCTGCACGACGTTCCAGGTACCCTGCGGGGCGGTGATCTCGCCCAGGACGGACCCGGTCATGTCGCTGTAGTTGTACGGGCCGGCCCCGGCGCCCAGGTCCACGGTGAGGTCCACCGCGCCGATCCTGTGTCCGCCGCCGCCGACCGCCCCGCCGGCCGGGTCGATCCGCATCGCGTTGCTGGTGTTGAGGTTGGCCACCCAGACCTTGCCGTTGGTGTCGACGGACACCCCGGTCGGCCCGGCGCCGCCCGGCAGGGTCACGTTGCCGACGTAGGTGCCGTCGGTGCGCAGGTGTCCGACCGTGGTCTGCGCGCCCAGGATGGAGTGCGCGACCCACACGTTGCCGCTGCGGTCGACCGCCACGCCCTGCGCGTACTGGTTGCCGTGCGCGAACGTGCCGAGCACCGTGCCGTCCGCCGCGAGCTTCACCACGGCGCCGCGGTCGACAGTGGTGTGCCAGATCTCGCCGGTCACCGGGTCCATGCCCAGGCCGTAGTCGCCGTGCGTCGTGTTCAGACACGCTCCCCCGGTGCCGGGGACGTAGCGCAGCAGGTTGGCGCCGTACCGGGCCGACCACAGGGTGCCGGCCTTGTCGATCAGGCCGCCGTAGCCGCCGCAGCCCAGGTTGAAGGAGCTGCCGGGCACGGTCTGGCCGGTGACCCCGTTGACCTTCTGGTGCGCGGTGTTGGAGCCGCCGGTCCACACGTCGTTGTTGCCGTCCACGGCCACGGTCCGGGTGTTGGTGCCGTCGACCCGGGTGTAGTTGACCAGGCACTCGTCGGCGGCGGTCGTGACCCCGCCGTTGCTGTCCGCGCCGCCCGCGTTGGTCCACGGCCGGATGTCGCCGAGCCCCCGGGACGTGGCGTACAGCCCGTCGGAGTTGCGGTCGACGCAGGTGTTGTAGCCGAACGGGCCGGCGAGGTAGTCGCCCGCCGGGTTCGGGCTGCCGTCGGAGTTGACCCGGGTGCCGCCGACGATCACGCCGACCCGGGTGATGGAGCCCTTGCCGCCGCCGGCTTCCGCGCGGTTGGACAGCCAGGTGTTGCCGAACCGGTCGACCGTGGTGCGGGACGGGTCCTTGCCCTGACCGGCGGGCGCGGAGTTCCACTCGCCGACGATCGCGCCGGTGTTGACGTCGGCGCGCACCATCGTGCCGCGCGCCGAGGCGGCGATGTTCACGAACGGGAAGAACGCCTGGGCCTTGTCCAGTTGCAGCTGGTTGCCGTTGGGCGCGTTGTGGTTCACGTCGTTCAGCACGCCCTGGTCGAACTGGGCGTCGGTGGTGTAGAGCACGTTCGATCCCGGTACGGGCGCGGCCTGCGCCGCCGACGGGATCACGAGGAGGGACAGGGGCAGGGCGAGCGCGAGGAGCGCTCCGAGGGTTCTTCGCATGGCGGTTCCCCTTCACGACGTGATCACCGAGAGTAGTGAGCACGTTGCGAGGAGCCTAGATTGACCACAGTGGACACATTGTCCTCGATCAGACGCATAGCTCCGGGCTCAGGGGGAAGTGCCCCGCAGCACCGACCGGTGCCGGACACCCATCCCGACCAGCTCGATCATGCCCATACGCTCGTAGAACGGCTTCACGTCGGGATCGCAGACGAGGTCCACGGAGTAGAGATGTACGGCTTCGGTAAGAATCCTGTGAACCAGCTGTGAGCCGATCCCCCGGCCCTGGTACTCGGGGAGCACCTCCAGCCACGGCACGAACCCGGTGAGCACGCCGTCACTGATCAGGTTGACGAACCCGACGATCCGGTCGCCGTCGAGGGCGAGGACCACCCGGTGGCTGCCCCGGAGCGCGGCGGCGTGCGCCTCGGGGGTGGGCGCGGCCGGCCAGCCCACGAAGAAGCCCGCCAACTGGTCGGCGCGCAGGTCGGAGGTGTCAGTCGAGTACCGGATCATGAGGTTGATTGTCGCGGACCGCGCCAGCCGTTTTTCCCGTGGCAAGATCGACGGATGACGGAGACAGCGGTGGAACGGCGGCGTCGGATCCTGCGCGGGTGCCGCAGGTGGCTCGGCGGCGCGCCCATGCCCACCCCCGGGCAGCGGCTCGCCCAGCTCACCGAACACGTGGGCGCCTTCGAACGCGGGGACATGTACGGCGACGGCGGCCCGGTCGGCGCCCTGGAGACCCGGGTCGCGGAGCTGCTCGGCACCGAGGCGGCCCTGTTCGTGCCCACCGGGACGATGGCCCAGCAGGTGGCGCTGCGGATCCACGGCGGCACGGTGGCCATGCACCCGCTGTTCCACCCGGAGGTGCACGAGCGGCACGCGTACTCGACGCTGTCCGGGCTGCGGGCCGTGTGGCCGACCACCGCGCCCCGGCTGCCCACCCCCGACGAGGTCGCCGGGTGCGAGCCCTTCGACACCCTGATGCTGGAACTCCCGCTCCGCGAGGCCGGCTTCCTGCTGCCCACCTGGGACGAGCTGACCGCCACCGTCGCCGCCGCCCGGGACCGGGGCGCGAAGGTGCACCTGGACGGGGCCCGGCTGTGGGAGTGCACGGAGCACCTCGGGCACGGCCTGGCGGAGATCGCCGCGCTCGCCGACTCGGTGTACGTGTCCTTCTACAAGACCCTCGGCGGCATCTCCGGCGCGGCCCTGGCCGGCTCGGCGGACTTCGTGGCGGAGGCCCGGGCGTGGCGGCACCGGTACGGGGGCAACCTGTTCCAGCAGTGGCCGGCGGCGCTGTCCGGGCTGGTCGGGCTCGACACGGAACTGCCCCGGCTGCCGGAGTACCTCGCGCACGCCAAGGTGGTCGCGGGGGCGCTGGCCGGCCACGTGACGGTGTACCCGGAGGTGCCGCACACCCACGAGTTCCAGGTCTGGCTGCCGTACCCGGCCGAGCGGGTCAACGAGGCCGGGCTGGCGCTGGCGGAGCGGACCGGGGAGTGGCTGTTCGGCGGCTTCTGGGACGCGGGCACGCCGGGCTGGTCGAAGACCGAGGTCACGGTGGCGGCGTGGAGCCTGGAATGGTCGGCCGAGGATGTCACGGCGGCGGTGGAGGGACTCCTGGCCGAGTTGGCCTGAGGCGGGCGGCACACCGGCGACGGACGGGGTCGCGCACACCAGCCGACCCGGCGCGGCCGCGTCTACCCGCCGGCGCCGGCCCCGGCAACCAGCCCCGCCAGGAACTCGTCCAGCAGGCTCAACTGCCGCTCCGCCGGAAACGCCGCCGGATCCAGCAGCGCCTGCACCACCACCCCCAGCGCGAACGACTGCGCCGTGGCCGCCACCTCGGACGGGTCGGCCCCGGCCGGCAGTTCCCCCCGCCGCTGGGCCGCCTCGACGTGCACCTGGAGCTTGTCCCGCGACCGGGCGTAGCGGCGGGCCTGCTCGGCGCCCAGTTCCGGGTCGGACAGCGCGACGTCCCACGAGCCGACCCAGATCCTGCTCATGGCCGGCTCGTCCCCGGTCAGGGGCAGGATGTCGCACAGTCCGGACCGGAGCGAGGCCAGGCCCTCGGCGGGCGGCTCGAACCGGTCCCTGGCCTCGGTGCGCTCGAACAGCACGTCGAGCGCGTGGCCGACCAGGGCGCGCTTGTTGGGGAAGTAGTGCACGAGCAGGCCGGTCGACGCGTCCATCTCGGCGGCGACGGCGCGCAGGGTCAGGCCGCCGAAGCCGCGCTGGGCGAGCACCCGCCAGACGGCCTCGGAGACGTCGCGGCGGCGGGCATCGTGATCTCCTCGGGCGGGCGGCATGCGTGTTAGCGTACCTACCGAACGTTCGTTATGTATAAGGAGGCTGCCATGTTCGCCCTGCCCCTCGGTGACCGCGCCGAACTCCGCCCCCTGGAGCCCTGGCGGGCGGAGGAGTTCCTGGCGAACCTCGACCGGTGCCGCGAGCACATCGCGCCCTGGGTCGGCGCGTCCTTCGTGGCCGCCGACCTGGACGGCGCCCGGCACGTGCTGCGCCGCTACGCCGAGCGGGTGGCCACCGACTCCGGCGGGATCTGGGGCATCTGGCTGGACGGCACCCTGGTCGGGGGCGTGCTGTTCGTGTCGTTCGACGCCACCTCGGGGGTGGCCGAGGCCGGCTGCTGGCTGGAGGAGTCCGCGCAGGGCAACGGCCTGGTGACCCGGGCGATGGGGTACCTGCTGGACTGGACGTTCGGGGTGCGCGGCCTCAGCCGGGTCGAGTGGCGCACCATCGCCGGCAACGAGCGCAGCATCGCGGTGGCCCGCCGGCTGGGGATGAGCCGGGACGGGGTGCTGCGCGAGGTCAACCCCGGGCCCGACGGCCGGCTCGACGACGAGATCTGGTCGCTGCTGGCGCGGGAGTGGCGGGCGTAGCAGGCCGCCGGAACGCACGAAGGGTACCGGCTCAGCCGGTACCCGAACGAGGATCTGAAGCGGTGGGACCAGGGCTTTCAGAGGAGGAGTGTCCAGAGCCTCCCAGCAGGGCCACTCCTCCCCTGAAAGCGCGAGCGGTGCCCCGGACCTCCTGAGGGGAGAAGGTCCGGGGCACAGGCCTCTAGAAGGTCAGGTTCCAGGCGTCGATCTTGCCCACGTCCTGACTCGCGATGTCCTGGACCTTGAGCTTCCACACCCCGTTGGCGACCTCGGAACTGGCGTTGACCGTGTACGTCTTGATGACGTTGGCCACGCTGTCGTTGTTCGCGAAGTCCTCCAGCAGGTACACCGTGCCGTCCGGGGCCACCAGCGAGATGACCAGGTCACCGCGGTAGGTGTGCTTGACGTCCACGCCGACCTTCAGCGTGGCCGGGGCGTTGCCCGTGACGCCGCTGACCGTGATCGAGGACGTCACCGTGGTGTTGTCCCCGACGGTCACGTCGTTGAGGTTCTCGAAGTACGCGCCCGGCGGGACCGTGGAACCCACGGCCTTGAGCGCGTCGACCTGGCCCTCGCCGAAGAACGCGTTGTTCGCCGTCGTGCCGGTGCACCGGGTGTCCGACGGGCACGCCACGTCCTTGGCCTGGCTGGTCAGCTTCGTCCGGAGCTGGGCCGGGGTGTCGGTCGGGTTGGTGCTGGCGAGCAGCGCCGCGACGCCGGCCACGTGCGGGCTGGCCATCGAGGTGCCGTTCATGTTGCCGTACTTGCCGCCCGGCAGGGTCGAGTAGACCCCGCTGGAGCCGTCGCCGCCCGGGGCCGCGACATCGATGATGCCGTTGCCGAAGTTGGAGTACGACGCCTTCACGTTGCCGTTGCCCATCGCCGCCACGGTCACGACGCCCGGCAGCTCGGTCGGGATGTCGATGCACGCGTTGGTGATGGTGCGGGTGACCGGCGTCGAGTCGTTCGGGCTCTCGGAGTCCGTCGTCTTGTTCGCCAGGTTGTAGTTGGAGTTGCCGGCGGCGGCCACGTTCAGCACGCCCTTGCCCTCCGCGTACGCCGTGGCCCGCTTGACGCCCTCGATGATGGCGGCCTGGTCCACGTTGTCCGGGCAGTTGAACTGCCACGGGTCGGTGAAGTAGCTGTTGTTGGTGACCTTGAAGCCGTGGTCCCCGGCCCAGATGAAGCCGCAGATCGTGTTCTCCGCGAAGAACAGGCTGGTCGAGGGCTCGGCGATCCGGACCGAGGAGATCTTCACCCCGGGGGCGACGCCGATGACGCCCTTGCTGTTCTTGGCCGCCGCGACGGTGCCGGCGACGTGCGTGCCGTGCTGGCCGACGTCGCGCCACGCGCCGGTGCGGGTGTCGGCCTTGCCGTACGCGCAGGACGCGGAGTCAGCCGCGTTGAAGTTCGGCGACAGGTCCTGGTGCTGGTCGTCCACCCCGGTGTCGAGGATGCCGACCTTGACCGACGACGAGCCCGTGGTGACCGCCCACGCCTGGTCCGCCTTGATCTGGGTCATGTCCCAGCGGTTGGACTCGGCGAGGGTGGTGGTGCTCTGGGTCGGGTTCGGCGGGAGCGCCGGGTTGTACGCGTCGGCCGGCACGTCCGAGGTCCGGGTCGCCCCGACCTGCTGGACGCCGGAGACGCCGCGCATCGTCGCCGCGAACGACGCCGAGGAGGAGTGCGCGACGATGACGCCGATCGCGTCGTACGAGGCGAAGACCGTGCCGGAGTTGTTCGCCACGGCCGTCTTGGCGCCGGCCGTGTCATTGGGGGCGGTGATCACCAGGTACGCCCGGGTGCCCGCGGCCCACACGGCGGCCGGTGCGCTCGGAGCCGCGGCCGTGACCGTGGCCGGGGCCACGAACGCGACGGTGGCACCGAGTGCGACGGCGGCGAGGGCGGATCGCCGCAGTCGACTGGCAGTGAGGGGGTTCAATGCGTCCTCCGCTTGCTAGGGGGTGACGCAACTTAGCCAAACTCTGACTTAAGAAGAAAAGGCATTGTGCTTAAGAGTCACTTAAGAGCCCCGCGACCGTGATCAGATGGCTACTTGTGCCCAGCATGGCCGGTTCCTCCTCGACACCCCGGAGCAGCTCCAGCATCAGCGCGCGCTGATCAGGGGCCGCCAGGACCTCCGGGAGCCGGGCCGCCATCCACAGTGCACTCTCCACACACACCACCCGGCGCACGGCCAGTCCGGCGTCGCGCGCCTCGGCCGGCGGCTCGTCGGGGTGGTGGAAGTAGGCGGTGGTGAAGTACGGGCCGCCGCCGTGCACGCCGGTCGCCAGGACGTCGCGGACGAGGCCGACGAAGAGCGGATCGGCGGCGTACCCCTTGACGAAGCCGTCGAACAGGGACGCGAACCGGCCGATCGTCGCGCCGAGCACCACCCCGCCCGGCCGGAGCACCCGGCGGGCCTCGGCCCAGGCCAGTACCCGGTCGGCCCGGTCGGTCAGGTGGTAGAGCGGGCCGAACAGCAGCACCGCGTCCACGCTCGCGTCGCCGACGTCCAGGGCCCGGGCGTCGCCGAGCGCGGCGGTGACCCCGGGCAGGGCACCTGCGGCGGCCACGTGGTCGGGGACCGGGTCGATGACGTGCACCCGGTGCCCGGCCGCGGCCAGCGGAGCCGCGTAGACGCCGGTCGCGCCGCCCACGTCGAGGATGTCGGCCGGGGCGGCCGGGAGGGCCCGTTCGAGGATGTCCCAGGTGCGGAGGTACTCCAGCAGGCCGGTGCCGGCGGTGAGCCGGGTGCGCTCGCCGCCGCGGTTGTAGTAGTCGAGGACGTCGGGTCTCAGCATCGCCCCATCCTGGCTCGCGCGCCCGCCCCGGTCGATCGAAATACACCACGATCAGAGGGTTACGGCGACACCTCCCCCGGCGCGCGGCGGCCGTCCGGGGCACCCGGCACGGGATCCGACGGCTCCGCCGCCGGAGGGCGCTCCGGCACGTGGCCCGGGCGGGGCCGCCGGGTCGAGGGGGCGCATCGGCCGGGCGGGTCAGCCCAGCCGCGCCAGGATGCCCGTCAGGTCCGCGCCCGCCGGCAGGGTGCCGAACGCGATCCCCCAGTCCCCGCCGAGCCGCGAGGCGCAGAACGCGTCGGCGACGGCCGGCGGCGCGTACCGGATCAGCAGGGAGGCCTGGAGCAGCAGCGCGAGCCGTTCCACCAGCCGGCGCGCCCCCGCCTCGGTCGCGTCCGCCAGCGCGAGGGCCCGCAGCGCGGCGTCGTAGCGCGGGTCGACGCCGACGGCCAGGGCCAGCTCCGCCTGGAACGCCTCGACCGTCTCCGGCCGGCGCATGGCGCGCAGCGCGTCGAGGGCGGCCACGTTGCCGGAGCCCTCCCAGATCGAGACGAGCGGGGCCTCCCGGTAGAGCCGGGGCATGCCGGACTCCTCGACGTAGCCGTTGCCGCCCAGGCACTCCAGGGCCTCGGCGGCGTGCGCGGCGCCGCGCTTGCAGACCCAGTACTTGGTGACGGCGAGGGCCAGGCGGCGGAAGTCGTCCTCGCCCCGGTCCTTGGCCCCGGCCAGGCGCAGGGCCACCGTCGTGGCGGCCTCGGATTCGAGGGCCAGGTCGGCGAGCACGTTGCGCATCAGGGGCTGGTCGCGCAGGGCCTTGCCGAACGCCGTGCGGTACGTCGCGTGGTGGGCCGCCTCGCGCACCCCGGTCCGCATCCCGCTGGCCGCGCCGAGCACGCAGTCCAGCCGGGTCATGTTGACCATCTCCAGAATGGTGCGCACCCCGTCGCCCTCGTCGCCGACCAGCCAACCGGTCGCGTCCTCGTACTCCACCTCCGCCGACGCGTTGGACCGGTTGCCGAGCTTGTCCTTCAGCCGGACCAGGCGCATCGGGTTGCGGGTGCCGTCGGGCAGCACCCGGGGCAGCAGGAGACAGGACAGCCCGGCGGGGGCCTGGGCGAGCACCAGGAACAGGTCGGACATCGGGGCGGAGGTGAACCACTTGTGCCCGGTCAGCCGGTAGGTGCCGTCCGGCCGCGGCACCGCCGTCGTCGTGTTGGCCCGCACGTCCGAGCCGCCCTGCTTCTCGGTCATCGACATGCCGGCGACCAGCCCGCGCTTCGTCGACGGCTCCCGCAGGCCGAAGTCGTAGGCCGTGGAGGTCAGCAGCGGCTCGAACCGGGCGGCCAGCTCCGGGTTGCGGCGCAGGGCGGGCACCACGGCGTAGGTCATGGAGACCGGGCAGCTGTGCCCGGCCTCGACCTGGCCCCAGACGTAGAACTGGGCGGCGCGGGCCACGTGCGCGCCCTTGCGGTCGTCGGCCCAGGGCGCGGCGTGCAGCCCGTACCCGACGGCGGTGGTCATCAGCTCGTGCCACGCCGGGTGGAACTCGACCTCGTCGATCCGGTGCCCGTACCGGTCGTGGGTGCGCAGCACCGGCTCGTTCTCGTTGGCGAGCCGGCCCAGCTCCCGGGAGTGTGCCGTGCCCGCCAGGGTGCCCAGCTCGCGCAGCGTGGGGACCGACCAGTCCGCGCCCTCCCGCTCGACGCCCTCCAGGAGCGCGGGGTCGTCGGCGAGATCGCGGCCGACCAGCGGCGGCACCTGGTTGGTCACCTCGTGGGTGGCGGACATGGGGTTCCTCCTCACACCGGGAACCCCATGTTACCGCCAGGTAGCCCTGCTCAGCAGGCCGGCGGCGCCGGTTGGCCCGCGGTCAGCTTCACGAACGCGGCCGAGATGTACCCGCCGTCGGGCTTGCGGTCCCAGACCGAGGTGGTGCCGTACGGGCCGGTGACCGAGCCGCCGGTGGCCACGCACGCGACCTGGATGACGTCGTTGTGCGCCTGCGAGCCGACCACCGAGTACGTCGTGCCGGGTCCACTGCGCACGTTCACGCTGGTGAAGGTGCCCGAGTTGACCGTGCCGGTCGTACCCGTCGGGGTGGGGCCGCCGCCGCCGTAGTTGACCAGGTTGCAGCAGGTGTTGCCGTAGATCTTGGTGCCGTTGCGCTCGGCGTAGCCCTGGTAGGCGCTGGTGCCCTCGTACCAGGTCCAGCCGCCGATGTCCTTGCCCTGGACCGCGATGGCCGTGCTGCCCTGCCACAGCGTCCAGTGGGTGTGGTCGCCGTTGGCCGAGCCGCCGCACGGCAGCTCCTCGGCGATGTTGCCGAGCTGCTCGCCGAGGGTGACGTCGGAGCCGTCCGCCTTGGTGGTGGTGTTGCGCAGGTGGTAGTAGCCGGTGGTGTAGCCGTTGTCGTGCACCACCTTCAGGAACGGCCAGGTGCCGCCGGTGGTGCAGAACCGGTAGAGCTTGCCGGCCCGGGAGGTACGGACCTTGCCGTCACCCCCGTAGAAGTCGATCGAGTTGTACGGCCGGGAGGTACCCGAGTTGCCGTGCACGCCCCAGTGCGCCCAGCCCTTGTTCTGCTCCCAGGGCAGGGCCAGCCCGGTGGGCGTGCCGGCGAGGGGGGCCGGCTGGTTGAAGAGCGCCTTCTCCTCGGCGTCCACGACGGCGAGCGGAGCCTGCCGGGCCGCCGCGCCGAACTCGGGGGTGCCCTCCAGCGTCACCCGCCACGCGCCGCGCACCCGCTGGGCGAGGAACAGGGCGGTGACCGGGGAGGCCTCGACCCCGCCGGGGACCCGGATGATCGCGCCGCCGAACACCCAGGCACCGGAGCGGCGCTTGGGCTCGACCATCGTCTCGAGGGTTGGGGCCGCGAGGGCCGGGCTCGCGTACGCGGCTCGGGCCTCGGCGCCGTGCTGGGCGACGAGGGTGGTCGCGACGGTCTGCCGGAGGGTGGTGTCGTCGGTGGGGGCGGCCTGGGCGGGGACGGAGCCGACGGCGATCGCGCCGAGCAGAGTGCCGAGGGCGACTCCGGAGCGTAACCAGAGTGGAGACATTGGGTACTCCTTGAGAGGGGTGGTACAGCAGGTTTGATATTCATCGCCTTCAGTACCACCGGTCAAAGGATGTCCACTGTGTGAACGTTCCACCGAAATAACAGCCGTGACCTGCGGGGATGCGGCCCGCCGGTCGGCAATCAGTGAATCATGAGAAACTCGGCAAACGGGGAGATTCCCGAATTGGCCACGGTTGTCACCCGGAGTCTCCGGGGTCCGGAGCCGTCCCGGCGCAGGGCGCGCGGACCGGGGCTGGAGCCTGGTATTACAACGCTCAGTTGCGGGTTTGTCAGTCGTGAACCCGACGCGCGGGACGCTCTCTATTGCAAATGGCGCACCAATTCGTGACCCGGCGAAAATGATCAGAAGTCAATAGCTGGAGAAAATTTGTTTTCCCGAGATCGTGACACCCGTTTGCTTGATTGGGCCAAATCTTTGCCATAGCCTGGCCGAGTTATCGATTGACACCCCCCGTTGACGATAAGGAACCCGGCAATGAGTGAAGCACTCACGTCGTCGGAGTACATGGCCGCCACCTACCGCATCGCGCTCGCCGAGACGACCCGCGCCGTACTGAGCATCGGACGATGCTCCGACGGCGACCGGGTCATCAACTACTGCGCCGGCACCGGCGAGGACAACCTCGCCATCGCGGCGGCCGTGGCCCCGACGGGGGTCGTCTACGCGGTCGACGTCGATCCCGCCAAGCTGGCGCAACTCGATGCGCTGGCCACGGCCCGCGGCCAGGCTGACCTGGTCAGGGCCTGGCCGAAGGACGCCATGTTCGCCGCCGACACACCTCATGTACCCACCCATGTCGCCTGCCTGTTCGGCCTGCACCGGCTGCCCGACCCCGCGTTGGCCACCCGGCGCTGGGCGGAGGGCGGCAGCCCCGCCACGAAGCTGCTGACGGCCGACTGGGCCACCCAGGGCGAGTCCACGCTGCCGGCCGTCTCGGCCGCGTGGACCCTGGTCACCTCGGTCACGCTGGAATTCCCGGTGCCCGCTATGGTGCCCACCGCCCGCCGTTCCGGTGACGCCGCGCCGGCCCCGCGACTGATGGCGAGTGTGGTGGTGCGGGAATGGACGGGAGCGACGCGTTGACGGTCGTTTCTCCGACCGTATTAGCGACGAGAACCGGACTGACTTAATCCATCATGTACAGTCGCGCGGCCGCTCATTCGACCACTGAGGACGACTGGTCGACTTTGCAGACAATTGAAGCGGAAAGGGGTGGCTCGGGCTCTCGCCCGGGCCACCCCTCCTCAGTTCCCGCTGATTAGCAGACCACGGTCTTCTCGACGGTGACCGTCGGTCCGAACGGGCCGTAGTTCGCGCTCGCGTTGAACTCCGCCTTCACGGTCGCGCCGCAGCCGACCGCGTCGCCGCCGAGGAAGTACTGCGCGTTGCCGTAGACCCGGGACGGGCCCGAGGTCTGGCCTAGCTGGTTGCCGCCGACGACGTAGCTGCGGCCGCCCGTGTAGACGTTCACCGGGCTGAAGGGACTGCCGCCGGTCACCTGCGCGTACGAGTGCGCCGAGGCGCCGTCCGTGTAGACGCAGACCCGGTAGGTGATGCCGCCGCCCGAGAACGTCGAGCTGCACGACTCGCTGCTGCTGGCCGAGGCCGGACCCGCCGCGACCATCAGCCCCGCGGTGGCCAGCCCGGCGAGAACCGCCGCCGCCGCGCCCCGCTGTGCGTACTTGCGCATGCCTACTCCTTGAGTTGGTGTTCCCACGCCGGCTCCCCCGGCGACATCCACTGTGGATCGGATGTAATACATTATGTATCACTCGTCTGGATGGATGATCAACTTTGACCGGAGGGGTGAGGTGCAGATCACAATGGAGTGTGCGCAGGCCAGGGGTGCCGTCACCCTGATAACCCACTGTGGCTGGTTGCCCACTGGGAGACGCACACCTATTCTGTAGCCGCATCGACCCTGCTTGGCACGGCACGCCCGACACATCAATACATCCAGTGATGTTTACGAGGTCCCGCCCACGCCTCGCGACCATGGCCCGTTTCTAGGAGACAACCCCGGTGCTACTCGCCGACGAGTTCTTCCTGATCGCCCACGACGACACCGACGGGCGTCGCCGGTTGCACGGCAGGGCCACCGACCTCGGGCTCGCCGGCGCGCTCCTCGGCGAACTGGTCCTGTTCCAGTGCCTGGCCATCGAGAACGGCATCGTCACCGTCATCGACCGCCAGCCCCCCGCCGACCCGCTCGCCGCCGTCGTCCTCGGCGACATGCTCGGCTCCCCGCAGCACCGCGACATCCGGACCTGGCTGGCCTACCTCAGCCAGAACGCCCACGAGAACGTCGCGCACCGCCTCGTCGAACTCGGCTTCCTGCACCGCGAGGAGTCGCGGATCCTGTGGCGCACCACCGTGAAGTACGTGCCCGTGGACTTCGCCCAGACCGGCTGGCCCGCGCCCCGGCTCCGGATGTCGCTCACCGAGGGCCGCCCCATGGACCTGCACGAGATGGCCCTCGCGTCGCTCGTCGAGGCCGCCGGGCTGTTCGAGACCGTGGTGTGGGACGGCAACCAGGCGACCGCCCGGCGGTACCTGCGGCGGATCGTCTCGACCCTCCCCGCCTCCCTGCGCGAGCTCGCCGGGCACGTCGAAGCGGCCGTCGGGGACGCCGTCCTGACCCACAGGGGTTGACGCCCCCACGTCTCCCCTGTGCACCTCCCCATCCCCCATCCGAAGGAAGACACCCCCCATGTCCACAACCGGACGCAACAGCCCGGACCGCGTGTCCCAGGCGTTGGCGAGCAGCAGACTAGGCGTGCCCGCCGTCGTCTTCTTCGTCATGTCGGCCGCCGCCCCCCTGACCGTCGTCGGCGGCGTCATCACGACCGGGTACGCGGTCACCGGCATCACCGGCCTCCCCCTGGCCTTCCTCGCCGTCGCCGCCGTCCTCATCCTGTTCTCCGTCGGCTACGTCGCGATGGCCCGGCACGTGTCCAACGCGGGCGCCTTCTACACGTACGTCACCCGGGGACTCGGCCGGCCGGCCGGGATCGGGGCCGCGTGGGTCGCGCTGCTCGCGTACAACATGATGCAGGTCGGCCTGTACGGCGGCTTCGGCTTCATCGCCAAGCCGCTGCTCGACGAGTGGTTCGGCCTCGACCTCGCGTGGTGGGCCATCGCCCTGGTCTCCTGGGCGCTCGTCGCCATCCTCGGCGTCATGCGGGTCGACATCAACGGCAAGGTCCTGGCCGTCCTGCTCGTGGCCGAGATCGCCGTGATCGTGGTCTACGACGCGTCCAGCCTGCTCAACCCGGCCGGCGGCACGGTCAGCTACGAGACCCTCAAGCCGGGCAACCTGTTCGTGTCCGGCCTGGGCGCGCTGCTCGTCATCGCGGTCACCGGCTTCGTCGGCTTCGAGGGCGCGGCCGTGTTCGCCGAGGAGACCAAGAACCCGCGCCGCACCGTGCCGATCGCCACCTACGTCTCCGTCGGCATCATCGCCGGCCTCTACGCCCTGTCCGCCTGGGCGATGACGGTGGCCACCGGCCCGCTGAACATCGTCGACACCGCCCGCAAGGACGGCCCGGAGACCATCTTCGTACTGGCCGGCGCGCACCTGGGCACCACGGCCGTCCACATCGGCCACGCGCTCCTGCTGACCAGCCTCGTCGCGGCCATGATCAGCTTCCACAACACCATCGCCCGGTACGCGTTCGCCCTCGGCCGCGAGCGGGTGCTGCCCGCCGCGTTCGGCCGGACCAGCCGCCGGTCCGGCGCGCCCAAGGTCGGCTCCCTCGCCCAGAGCGCGCTCGGCCTCCTCGTGATCATCGTGTACGCCGCCGCCGAACTCGACCCGCTCACCCAGCTCTTCTTCTGGGCCGGCACCAGCGGCGCGTTCGGCGTACTCCTCCTGATCACCGCCACCTCCGTGGCCGTCATCGGCTTCTTCAACCGCGAGCCGAACGGCGAGTCCGCGTGGCGGCGGCAGATCGCCCCGGGCCTGGCGGTCCTCGCCCTCACCGCGATGGTCGTCATCTCCGTGAGCAACTTCTCCGGCCTGCTCGGCGTCGAACCCACCTCGTCGCTGCGCTGGATCATCCCGGCCCTGTTCCCGCTGGCCGCCGCCGTCGGCATCGGCTGGGCGCTGATCCTCAAGGCCACCCGCCCCGACGTGTACCGGTCCATCGGCCTCGGCGCGAACAGCTCCATCGGCCGCACCGGCCCGAGCGTGCTCGCCCCCGAGGCCCCGGTCCAGCCCCGGGTCGGCGAGGGCGTCCGATGAGCACCGTGGGCATCACCCGGGCCGGCGACACCGACGCGCACCTCGTCGCCGGCCTGATCGCCCAGGCGTTCAACGACCTCGACGTCGCGCGGTGGCTCGTCCCCGACCCGGTCGACCGGGCCAGGATCCTGCCGCCCCAGTTCCTGATCCTCGTCGAGCACGCGCTGAAGTTCGGCGAGGTGCACCTGACCGTCGCCCGGGACGCCGCCGCCGTGTGGTTCCCCCGCGACGGCTCCCCGCTGCCCGCGCCGAACGACTACGACCGCCGGCTCGCCGAGATCTGCGGCCCCTGGACGGACCGGTTCCACACCCTCGACGAGATCTTCGACGCGAACCACCCGCACGAGCCGCACGACCACCTCGCGCTGCTGGCCGTCCTCCCCGGCCGGCAGGGCAAGGGGATCGGCAGCGCGCTGCTCCGGCACCGGCACGAGGCGCTGGACGCGGCGGGCCGGCCCGCGTACCTGGAGGCCAGCAGCCCCGACAGCCGGGATCTGTACCTCCGGCACGGCTACGAACTCCGTGGCGAGCCGTTCACGGTGCCGGACGGCACTCCCCTGTGGCCCATGTGGCGTCGCCCGCAGTGATGTCCGGTCGGCCCCGGTCCCTGGGGTTTCCGGTGCCCCTCCGCGGGCGCCGGAAACCCGGGGACCGGGGCCGCCGGCCCGGCGTCCGGGGCCGCGCCGGAACCCGGTGACTCCGCCCTCGACCGCCCGCAGGCCCGCCCCGGCCTGCCCGGTGACAGGCCCCGGCCGCACCATGGGCCCGGGTTCCCTTTCTCCGGGGGCCGACCCCGCTCCGGACCAGCCCGGGACGAGATCGCGACCGGGCCCGCTCCGGACCAGCCCCGCGACGAGGCCGTGACCGGGCCCGCTACAGCAGGGGCTTCAGGACCGCCACGGCCGTGTCGATGTCCGCGTCGTCCACGTCCTGGTGCGTGACCAGCCGGACGATCGTCGGACTCATGGCCCCGATCAGCACGCCGCCCGCGCGGGCCCCCGCGATCACCGCCGCCGCGTCCGGCACGTTCAACAGGACGATGTTCGTCTCGGCGGCCACGCCGAGTGCCCCCGCCAACCGGGCCGCCCGCGCGTGGTCCTGGTCGAGCCGGGCGATGTTGTCCAGCGCGTAGTCGCCGGCCGCCGCGTAGATGCCGACCTGGCGCAGGCCGCCCCCCATCCGCTTCCGGATCGGCCGGGCCCGCGCGATCCGCTCCGCACTGCCGAGGACCAGCGAGCCGGCCGGCGCGCCGAGCCCCTTCGACAGGCAGACGGCCATCGTGTCGAACAGCCGGCCGTACTCGACCAGCGGCACGCCCGTCGCCACGTGCGCGTGCCAGATCCGCGCCCCGTCGCAGTGCACGGCCAACCCGCGCTCGTCCGCCACCGCGCGCAGGGCCCGGAGGTCGGCGAGCGGGACGACCGTACCCCCGCGAAGGTTGTGGGTGTTCTCCACGACCACGGCGGCCGTGGGGACCGCGTGGTAGCCCCCGGAACGCACCATCGCGGGCACCTCCGAGAGGTCGCGGAACGTGCGGCTGCTGATCCCGCCGTAGGCCGCCGCCGCGCCCAGCTCGTAGGCCAGCACGTGTGCGTCGGTGTCGGCGAGGATCTCCTGCCCCGGCTGCGCGACCAGCTGGACGGCGATCTGGTTGGCCATCGAACCCGTCGGCGTCCACAGCGCCGCCTCGTGGCCGAACATCGCGGCGACCCGGTCCTGGAGGGCGTTGACGGTGGGGTCCTCGCCGTACACGTCGTCGCCGACCTCGGCGCGGGCCATCGCGGCGCGCATCTCCGGTCCGGGCCTGGTCACCGTGTCGCTGCGAAGATCAATCATGCTGACACCCTACGTCCCGGGCGGGGCGGTCGCCGGGCTCTCCGGCACACCTTGTGCGGCCGCGCTCAGCTCACAGGTTCACCGGCTCGGGCCCGTTGGCACCTGGGCCTGATGCGACGACCATGTTCGCCGGATGGGCCCGCGGTGTGCCGACTGAGCTCAACGAACACATTTGCTGGCCTGTGCCCCATTCTTTTCAACGAACATGTTCGTCGGTCCGGGCTGAGGCACCCACGGACTTCCCACCAGACCCCTTCGACAGGTACGCGGCGTCAGAGCCGCCCGGCCACCGACAGCGCGAGCGCCGCGAGGACCAGGAGCACGGTCAGCAGCGTGGTGGTGCGCAGGGCCAGTGTTGCCCGCGAGGCGCGTGGCCGGGTGGCGTGGCCGGTGCGCCGGGCCACGTGGCAGCCCCCGCAGCGCCGGCAGAACTCGGCGCGCCAGGTCCCCCGCCCGAGGGCGACCGTCTCGACGGCCTCGTCCACGCTGACCGTCGGGAACCCGGCCGCCCGAAACGGACACGGCCGCTCCACCACCCTCGCCCGGCCCGTGGCGGTCACCGGGCCCGCCGGTGGGGGCGGGTCGCCTCGATGGCTTGCAGGGCTGTGGTCGCCGCGTCGCACGGATAGCGTTCCCGGCGGAGCCACAGCACGCGGCAGCACAGGCACAGGCCGCCCTCGCCGAGACTGTGCGCGGCCAGGATGTGATCGGCGAGGAGCTTGACCAGGGCCGCGAAGGGGGACGGCTCCCCTGCCGGCCGATCCCAGAACTGACCGCGTGACCTGTGGTGCTCGCCCATCGCGCTGACCCTCCTCCGTCTGGGAGGGGCGGCAGGAGTCCGAGACCGGGGAAGTTCGATCGGACTCCCGCCGCACCCACACGGCCTGGGAATCAGCCCGTGACGGAGAAACTACGAGAAGTCGGGCGAAGGATTATTCCGCCAGGTCATAGACACCCAGCCGGGAGGCGACCCTGCGCAGATCGGAGTCGACGGTCCTGCGGCGCGCCCGGTGAACCATCGCGGACACCTCGTCGCGGGCGACCGTCGACAACCGGAAGAACTGCGGGGCCGCCCGCTCGGCGTCCAGGAACGCGGCGAGCGCCTGCCGGTCCCGTCGACCCGTCGCGGCCAGCGCGCGTCCACGGTCCAGGTGGTAGGTGCAGGCCCGGTCCTTGTGCGGTAGTGCCCCGGGGTGGACCTGGTCCGCGAGTTCCAGTGCCCGGTCGGGTTCGCCCGACTCCAGCGCGACCGCCATCCGCCACAGGGTGATGTTCGTCGGGCCGAAGGAGAAGTGCGTGCCGGGGCCGGTCGGTTCGCCCAGGGTCCGGGCCTCGCGTTCGGCCTCGGCGAGGTGTGCGGCCGTGTCCGTGGGGCGGTGCGTGACGGTCGACAGGAACGCGGCGGACAGGTGCAGCATGCCGTAGGCCCGACGGGCCATCGGGTCGGCGGTGTGGGCCTGGAGGGCGGTGGCGGCGTTCTCGGCGAGGGTGGCGGAGGCGCGGGCCTCGATCGGCATGGCGTGTGCCAGGGTGTGCCGGGCGACCCCGACCCATGCGGGGTCGCCCGAGTTCTCGGCGGCCCGGACGCACAGCTCGGCGGCGTGCCAGGCGAGGTCCCGGTATCCGATCGCACGCAGCAGCGAGGACGTCAGGTAGGCGCCCTCGGCGAGGTCCGCCGGTCCGGTCCACGCGAGATCGTGCAGCAGGTCGGGCAACAGTGGCGCGAATCCGCCGAAGTCGCACTCCTGCCGGAGCGCCATCACCTGCCGGGCTGCGGCCCTGGTCTCCTCGGGTGTGCGGCGCGCCGGCCGGCGCTCACCGTGCAGGAGTTCGGCGACCGCGACCCGGATCGCCGGCACCGCAGCGACGGCCTGGGACCTGCGCGGATCGGCGGGGTCGCCCGGCTGGTCGAGGAGCTGGGCGACGGTGATGTCCAGCGCGCCCGCGATCGCGACCAGGGTCGCCCGGCGGTCGACCGTCTTGACGCCCTTCTCCACCTTTGAGATGTAGGACTGCGAACAGCCCGACAGGCCCGCCAGGACCTCCTGGGTCATCCCGCCGCGCACGCGACGCCAGTACCGGATCCGCTGCCCGAGGAACTCCATGCCCCGAGCCTACGTCCGCGTCCCACCGGTCGACAGCCCACGATTCCGGCGCGTTCCCTAGGTTCGACGCGCACCTCAGCCGGGCTCCGAATCCGGCGGCGGCGGCGAGCGACGAGGTGGAGCCGGCCGATCGCGGTGCGAGCGAGCCACGAGGCAGGACTGCGGAGTCAGGGAAGATTGAGGGATGGGGCGGGTCGAGTATTGGAATGAGGCTGGGGCGCCGGCGGCCAACAGTCTGGTGCAGGCGTGCGGGGTGCTCGCCGTGGATGGTGGCGGGCGGATCCTGTTGCAGCGGCGACGGGACACCGGGCAGTGGGCGCTGCCGATGGGGAAACAGGAGATCGGGGAGACACCGAGTGCGTGTGCCGTGCGGGAGACACACGAGGAGACCGGCGTCCGGGTCGAGATCACCGGGCTGCTGGGCATCTACTCCGACCCCGGGCACATCGTCGCCTACACGGACGGCGAGGTCCGACAGGAGTATGAGGTCACCTTTCTGGCCCGGCCGACCGGTGGCGCACCGGCCGCGAACGACGAGGCCAGCGACGTCGGCTGGTTCGCACCCGACGAACTCGACATCCTCGACATCCATCCGACGATGCTCCGCCAGATCGGCCACTACCTGGCCGGCCGCTATCCCCATGTCGACTGACGCCACGGCCGACCACCGCCCCGGCTACTTCGAGGGACGGCGGGGCCGGCGATGGCGGCTGGCAACGTCAGGTGGGGGGCGGTACCTCGTAATCAGAAAAAGGGTTAGAGGGTTTCGATTTTCAGGTCGCCGGAGGCGTGGCGGGCGCGGATCTGCTTCTTGTCGAACTTGCCGACCGAGGTCTTCGGGACCTCCTCGAGCAGGGTCCAGCGCTCCGGGAGCTGCCAGCGCGGCAGGCGCTCGGCGAGGAAGGCGTGCAGCTCCGTGAAGGACACGGCCGCGTCCTGGCGGAACACGACCGTCGCCAGCGGGCGTTCGCCCCACTTGTCGTCGGGGACGCCGACGACGGCCGCCTCCAGGACCGACGGGTGGGCCATGATGTGGTTCTCCAGTTCCACAGAGGAGATCCACTCGCCGCCGGACTTGATGACGTCCTTGGAGCGGTCGGTCAGTGTGAGGAAGCCGTCGGGGCTGATCCGGCCGACGTCGCCGGTGCGGAGCCAGCCGTCGGGGAACACCTCGCCCCGGTAGTAGCCGGCGGTGATCCAGGGGCCGCGGACGAGGAGTTCGCCGACGCTGGCGCCGTCGTGGGGCAGGATCTCGCCGTTCGGGCCGAGGAGGCGGGCCTCGACGCCGGCGTGGAACCGGCCCTGGGTGAGGCGGTAGGCCATGACCTGGTCGTCGGGGGTGCCCAGCGGCGCGCGGGCCAGGGAGCCCAGCGGGGACATCTCCGTCATGCCCCAGGCGTGCAGCAGGGTCACGCCGTGCCGGTCGTAGGCCTCCATCAGGCTGGGCGGGCAGGCCGAGCCGCCGATGATCGCCTCGGTGATGGACGACAGGTCGCCGCCGGTGGCCTCGACGTGCTGGAGCAGGCCCTGCCAGATGGTCGGCACGCCGCCGGCCTTGTTCGGGCGGGTGGCGGCGATGAACGCGGCCAGCGGCTCCGGGGTGAGGAACCTGTCCGGCATGGCGAGGCCCGCGCCGGCCAGGAACGCCGAGTACGGCAGGCCCCAGGCCAGCACGTGGAACTGGGGCACGATGCCCAGGATCAGGTCGCGGGAGGAGATGGCGAACACGTCCGGCATGACGCTGGCCATCGAGTGCAGGTAGATGGAGCGGTGGCTGTAGACCACGCCCTTGGGTTCGCCGGTGGTGCCGGAGGTGTAGCACATCGCGGCGGCGGTGTTCTCGTCCAGCACCGGCCACGGGTACGTGCCGGGGCGGTCGCCGATCAGCTCCGAGTACAGGTGGAAGTTCTGGCCCTCGGGCTGCTCGAACGCCCCGTTGACGATGACGTGCTCGACGCCGGGCAGGTGCGGGAGGAGCTTGACGAAGCCGGGCAGCAGGGAGTTGTCGACGATGACGACCCGGTCCTCGGCGTGCCGGGCGGTGTAGATGATCTGGTCGGCGGGCAGCCGGATGTTCAGCGGGTGCAGGACGGCGCCCATGCAGGGCACCGCGTAGTACGCCTCGACGTGTTCCTGGTTGTTCCACATGAACGTGGCCACCCGGTCGCCCTCGCCGATCCCGAGCTCGGCCAGGGCGTGCGCGAGGCGGGCGGCGTTCGCGGCGACGTGCGCGAAGCTGGACTCCCGGTAGCCGCCCGGCTCGGCGGTGAGGAGGCGGGCGGTGCCGTGCACGGTGCCGCCGTACTCCAGGAGCCGGGAGAGGTTGAGCGGGACATCCTGCATCGTACTGCGCATAACGGAACCCCCAGGGTCGACGATTACTCATCAGTATGGTGTCTCAGGTCACACTGGGGGAAGGTGTAACCCGCCGGGACGCGGCCCCGGATCGCACCTCCGGGGCCGCGTCGGACTCAGGTCGGCCAGGTCGGTCGGGGGCCGCGCCCTGGGTTCCGACCGGGATTCAGGCCCGGCTCCGGCCTTTCGGTGGCCAGGCCGGAGCCGGAGCCTGTGGCCCGGGTCAGATCCGGGACGTGAACGTGGACAGGAACAGCTCCGCCTTGGGGTTGCCGGCGTTGTCGAAACAGATCACGTCCACGACGGCGTCCACGCCCGCGTAGCTCCACGCCGACGTCAGGTTGCAGTAGTTGGACGTCGGGCTGTTGGCCGTGAGCTGGGTGGTGGTCTCCTTCGTGCCCAGGTTCGGGTACTTCACGATGTACCGGCCGACCGGGATCGTCGCGCCGATCGTGTTGGCGTTCAGCGCGGTCGGGTAGTTGAAGTTCGTCTGCCCGACGTTGCCGGCGCTCCACACGTAGCCGAAGTACTTCGGCGGGGCGAAGGAACCCAGGACCGTGCGTTCCCGGTGGTAGGACAGGGTGAACTCGGCGTTCGTCGGGGCGCCGGCCTGGTTGTAGCAGTACACCGTGGCCAGGATGTCCGTGCCCGAGGAGCTCCACTTGTAGATGTTGCACCGGCGCGGGGCCGCGTTCGGCTGGATGGCCGTGGCCTGGAGGTTGCCGGAGAGCATCGTGGCGAGGCCGACGCCGTAGAGCTTGAACGTGTACTGGCCGACCCCGATCGGGCCGCCCGCCGCGCCGAGCCCGGTGGAGTTGTAGGAGTCGGTGATGCCGGCGGTGCCGTAGCGCAGGTAGGCGTGGCTGCCCGGCTGGCTGCTCGGCAGCACCCCGGAACTGACGCTCCACATCACGGTGAACGGGGTGTCGTCGGCCGCGCCGCCCGGCTTGTGGCACTGCACGTCCACGATCTCGTCGGTGCCCGACGGGGTCCAGAACACGATCTCGCAATAGTTGCCGGTCCGGTTCACGGGCGTGACGTGCACAAAGCCCTTGGGGGTACCGATGTGCGGGAACTTCACCCGGAACCGGCCCGTCGCGAGCTTGCCACCGGACGCCCAGCTGGCCGGGAACGCGGTCTTCCACGTCCCCCACTGGCGGCTGGTGTTGAGGGTGGTGAAGAGGGGGACGGTGGGGTTGTCGACGAGGGCGAAACCCCACTGGTCGGCGGTGGCGGCCTGGGCCGGGGCGACCGGCCCGAGCACCGCGCCGCATACCGCGACCAGCAGGGCGACTATCAAGGATCTAGCGCGCATGGAGTTCATCCAATCGACATCTGACGATGGTTGACTGGAGGGTCCCACTGTCACGCCAAGGTCACAACGCGCTGTCGCCTTTGCTACAGGGGGGCCGCCCCGGAAGATCCGGAACGGCCCCTTTTCGGGTACTGACCTGGTCAGTCCACACAGGATCGGCGTGGACCGTCCGCGCGGCGGGGTGGCGCGCGGCGCGGGGTTGTGGCGCGGGTCGCCCGTGGGCTAGAAGGCGCGGGTGACCGTGATCGTGACGTTCGAGCAGCCGTTGGCCAGGGTGGTCAGGGCCGACTTCTCGGCGGAGTCGACGGTCAGCCGCCAGCGGAGCTTGGTCGCGACCCACTCGCCGACGTAACGGCACTTCTCCAGCTGCGGCATCCACGTCGCCGGGTCCTGGTCGCCCTTGGCCTGGTTGACGTTGTCGGTCACCGCGACCAGCGAGCGCACGTCGCCCAGGTCGTTGGCGAACAGCTGGCGGCGCGCCGTGGTCCAGCTCCGCGCGCCGGAGTCCCAGGCCTCCGCGAGCGGTACGAAGTGGTCGATGTCCAGGTCGGCGGGGTTGGTCCAGGAGGCGCCGTCGTAGTAGGAGTACCAGCGGCCGCCGGACAGGGTGCAGCCCGAGCCGACCGAGGGGGTGGTGGTGGCCTCGGCGATGAGGACCTCGTAACGGGTGTTGCAGCCGTCGCTGTCTGCGTCCACCCAGTGCGGGAACAGGTCGCGGCTGTAGCCGGTGCGGACCTCGGCGGCGACCGGGAGGCCGGCGACGGCGGTGCGCAGCGGCTGGGAGACGGTGTCGGCCCAGGCGGGGGTGGCGAGCAGGGTGCCGGCGACGGCGGCGGTGAGCAGGGTGGCGAGGCGGGCGAGGGTTCGCGTCATGCACGCATCGTGTTATTTGTCCACTATAGACAACAACGTACGGGATCCGAACGGCGGCGGAACGGTGGGCGACCGGCGGCGGACAGCTGGGACTCCGGCGGATCCGGGGACGCGAGGCCGGCACGGGTCCGCCGGGAGCAGCGGGGATGCGGACCGGACCACGTCGTCGGATGGCGGGTGGCGCGGGACGGCGCGTGAGAGGGGGCCGCTCCGGGGTCAGGCGACGCGGGTGATCAGGGACGGGCCGTTGTTGCGGACGTTGTTCACCTCGCGCGACACCTCGTCCGCGACCACCAGGCTCGTCGCCGGGACCAGCAGGGCGCGCAGCGCGTCGGAGTCGTGGCCGGCCGGGGACAGCCAGGCGTCGTACGCGTCGGCGGGGACCACGAGCGGCGCGCGGTCGTGCACCTTGCCCGCCTCGTCGGTGGCGACCGTGGTCAGCACGACCGCCGACCACAGCCACGCGTCCGGGTCCTCCTTCGGCAGGGCCGGGTCGCGCCACAGCTCGTAGAGGGCCGCCAGGGCGAGGACGCCGTCGTCGGGGCGGTGCATGTAGAAGGGGGTCTTCTCCGGAGTCCACTCGTAGAAGCCGTCCGCCGGGAGGATCGCGCGGCGCTTCTCCCAGGCCTTGCGGTACGCCGGCTTCTCGTCCGCCGACTCCAGCCGGGCGTTGATCAGCTTGCGGCCGATGTTGACGTCCTTGGCCCAGGACGGGACCAGGCCCCAGCGGACCGCGCGCAGCTGGCGCTCCGGGTGGTCCTCGTGGATCCGGTCGAGGACCGCGTACACCTGCTTGGTGGGGGCCACGTTGAAGTCGGGCTCCAGCACCTCGGACACGGCGACCCGGTCGACGCCGAACTCCTCGACGATCGCCTCGGGGGCGAGCCGGGACACGTACCTGCCGCACATGCCCCCATCCTGCCCGAAGACCGGCCCGGGCGGGCGCCGGACGGCGGAGCCGGCGGGCGTCTGGCGCGCGTGGCGGGTGGCGGGTGGCAGCGGGTGGCGGGTGGCTGGTTGCGTCCGGCGGCGGGCGCCTCCGCGCGCTGGCGCGTGCCCTCCGCGCGGCGGGCGGGCGCTGCCCCGTGCCCTCCGCGCGGCGGGCGGGCGCTGCCCCGTGCCCTCCGCGCGGCGGGCGGGCGCTGCCCCGTGCCTTCCCCGCGGCGGGCGGGCGCTGACGCGTGCCCTCAGCGTGGTTCCGGCGGGCGTCAGACCGACCGGTACACCTGGCCGTGGGGTTCCAGGCAGTGCCCCTCGGCCGCCGCGTGGTCCACCTGGAGCGTGGTGTGGTCCAGGTGGTGGCCCTCGCGGAGCAGCACCTCGATCTCGGCCTGCACCGCGTGGCAGTCCCCGCCGCGGTCGACCAGGATGTGCGCCGACAGCGCCGGCTGCCCCGAGGTGATCTGCCAGACGTGCAGGTCGTGCACCTCGGCGACCCCCCGGACGGCGGCGAGCTCCGCGCCCAGCGCCTCCGGGTCCAGGCCGGCCGGGGCGGCCTCCAGCAGGATCCGGCCGGACTCGCGGAGCAGGCCCACGCCGGCCTTCACCATCAGGGCGACCACGATCAGGGTGGCGATCCCGTCGGCCCGGGTGAAGCCGGTGAGCAGCACGAGCAGGCCGGCGACGGCGGTGGCGACGAAGGCGAACAGGTCGTTGAGGACGTGCTGGAACGCGCCCTCGACGTTGAGGCTGGACCGGTTCGCCTTGCTCAGGCACCACGCCGCCGCGATGTTGACCACGATGCCGGCCATCGCGGTGACCAGCATCAGCCCGCCCTTGACCTCGGGCGGGTCGATCAGGCGCTCGATCGACTCGTACGCCAGCCAGGCGCCGAGCAGCAGCAGGCTCAGCCCGTTGGCCTGCGCCGAGAGGATCTCCGCCCGCTTGAGCCCGAAGGTGTACCCGCCGCGCGGCGGCCGGGCCGCGAGCCGCATCGCGATCAGCGCCAGGACGATCGCGGCCGCGTCGGTGAGCATGTGCGCGGCGTCGGAGATCAGGGCCAGGGACTGGGCGAGGAGGCCCACGACGACCTCGACGGCCATGAAGCCGGTGATCAGGACGAGGGCGATGGTCAGCCAGCGGCGGTCGGCGTCGGCGGAGACTCCGTGCGAGTGGGAATGGCCGTGGCCGTGGGAGTGGTCGTGGCTCATCGGGCGTCCTGGTCTGCGGGGTGGAGCCCGGCGGGCTCGGCGGCTACGGGAAGGGGCGTTCCGGGGCGGCGGTGCGGCGTGACGTGCTCGGTCCGGTGGGCGTCGTCGGCGGCCGGGTGCCCGACCACGGGCGGCAGCGGCACGGAGCTGACTCCGGACCGGGCCAGGCGGGTGTCCGCGGCCGGCGGGGGTGCCTCCGTCGCCGGCACCCGCCCACCGGGCGCAGGTCCCTCTCCCCCGTCGGGGGGCGGGCCGTCGGCCTCGGGGTGGGGTTCCACGGCGAGGACGACGCCGAGCAGGTCGCCGAGCGCGTGGGTGAGCCGGGGGTCGGCGATCTCGTAGCGGACCTTGCGGCCCTCCCACGACGCGACGACGAGGCCACAACCACGCAGACAGGACAGGTGGTTACTGATCTTCGACCGGGACTCGCCGAGCCGGTCGGCCAGCTCGCTAGGGTAGGCCGGCGCGGCGGCCAGCTCCACGAGGATGCGGCACCGGGTCTCGTCCGCGAGGGCCCGGCCGATCCGGGTCATGGCGTCGAGATGGGTCTCAGCGGTCAGCACGCCTGAACCATACAGGATGTGCTGAACCATTACCAGACCCTAACCCGCGCGGAGCACCTCCAGGACCACCGGGTCGATCCTGCCCTCCACCAGGCGCTCCTCCATGTTCGCCGAGCCCGCCCAGGCCGCGAGTCCGGCGTCCAGGCCGCGGTCCACGGCGTACCCGAGGGCGGTCAGGCGCGCCGTGACCTCCTCGGCCACCGCGCCCTCCAGGGGCAGCAGCGACTCCGGGTCGGCGTGCCCGAACAGCTGGTCGTGCAGCACGTACAGGCGGGCCAGCTCGGCCACCGGGTCCTTGTGGTCGTCCACCCGCAGGTCCACGGCCACGTCGCTCCCGCCGCCGTAGCCGCCGCCCGGGGAGACGACGTACAGCGCCGCGCTCTGCCGGCCCCGGCTGTCCCCGCCGGCCGCCTCGCCCGCCGCCAGCGCGCGCAGCAGCCGCTCCGGGAAGGGCAGGTCCGCGCTGCCCAGCCAGGAGCGTTCCATCTCGGCGACCACCTCGGGGCCGGTCAGGATGTTGCCCTGGATCGCGTAACCGTCCCCCGCCAGGCCGCCGGCCCAGTCGAAACACCCCTCACCGGTGTACGTGGCCCCCTCGCCCGTCGGCGCCACCACCCCGAGCTGGCGGTCCGCGCGGCCCTGGTCGGCGGCGGTCAGGCCCGCGACGACGTCGGCGGCGGTCAGCCCGGTGCGGAGCAGCGCGAGGGCCTGGGGCCGGTACGCCAGGTTCGCGTACGCCTGGGTGGCCAGCGCGCCGACCCCGGCCTCGGCGGCGGGGACGGCCATGCCCACGGCGAGGAACTTGCTGGCCACGGCCACGCCGAGCGCGGATCCGTCGGCCGAGCGGGCGACGATGGAGTAGGTCATGGGCCGGAGCCTACCGATCGTTCAGGGGGCTGCCCACCCCCCGAGCGGCGCTTCGGAACCGACCCGTCGGACGGTGCCGGGCGCGCCGGGCCGACGCCGTGGTCAGTGCCTTCAGGTGCCGGGGACCGCTCACCGTAATCATCTGAAAGCAGTTGATCGGGGGGGTTAGAGCCAGCCGCGTTCCTCGGCGATCCGGGCCGCCTCCGGGGAGGTGCGGGCGCCCGTCTTGCCGATCGCCGAGGACAGGTGGTTGCGGACCGTGCCCTCCGAGAGGCGCAGTGCCCGGGCCAGGTCGGAGACGGTGCCGCCGGCCACCGCGGCGAGGAGGACCTCGTGTTCGCGCGGGGTGAGCGGGCTCGCGCCCGTGGCCAGGGACTCGGCGGCGAGGGCGGGGTCGACGACCCGGAGGCCGGCGTGCACCCGGCGGACCGCGTCGACCAGCTGCTCCGGGGGCGCGTCCTTCACCACGAAGCCGACGGCCCCGGCGGCCATGGCCCGGGCGAGGTACCCGGGGCGGCCGAACGTCGTGCAGATGACGATCCGGACCGCCGGCAGGGCGCGGTGCAGTTCGGCGGCGGCGGTCAGACCGTCCTTGCCGGGCATCTGGACGTCGAGGAGCGCCACGTCGGGGAGGGTCTCCCGGGCGGCGGGCAGCACCTCGTCGCCCGAGGCCACCTGGGCGACGATCTCGATGTCCGCCTCCAGGCTGAGCATCGCGGCCAGTGCGCCCCGGACGAGCGCCTGGTCGTCGGCGAGCAGTACCCGGATCATGCCTTCTCCTCCACGGACGCCCTGATCATGAAACCGCCGCCGGGCACGGGGCCCGCGTCGAGGGTGCCGCCGACGGCCGCCAGACGTTCGCGGAGGCCGGTGAGGCCGTTGCCGGGGAGGGCGGCCGGACGCGCGGTCCCGTCGGTGGCCGCCTCGGCCGGGCCGTGGTCGCGGACCTCCAGCCAGGTCGCCCCCAGCCGGATCTCACACCGGGTCGCCCCCGAGTGCCGCAACACGTTGGTGACCCCTTCCCGGACCACGTACGCGAAGGACTCCTGCAGCTCCGGCGGCACGTCGTCCACTGCCTGCGGCAGGTCCGCCACGATGTCGGCGGCGGCGAGGGCCACGTTCGCGCCGGCGAGCTCGGCGGCCAGGGAGGCCTTCCGGTACCCGGAGACCGTCGCCCGGACCTCCGTCAGCGCCTGTCGGGACAGCCGTTCCAGGTCGGCGATCTCGGCGACGGCCCGGTCCACGCCGGTCGGGTCGGACTCCAGGATCCGCCGGGCCAGGCCCGCCTTCACCGTGATCGTGGTCAGGCTGTGCCCGAGGACGTCGTGCAGGTCCCGGGCGACCCGGGCCCGTTCCTCGCTCACGGCCATCGCGGCCAACTCGTGCCGGGCGGTGTGCAGCTCCCGGTTGACCGTCATCAGCCGGCCCATCAGACCCACCGAGGCGGCGATGGCCAGCAGGCCCAGCCACGCGCCCATCACCTCCTGGCCGGTGACCACCATCGCCGCCAGCAGTCCCGCCATCAGACCGCCGGTCAGGCCGACCGCCCAGCGGAACGGCAGCATCACGGACAGCGGGCCGATGATGTACGTCGCGAGCATCATCGTGCCCAGCCCGCCGATGACCAGCAGCGCGACGAGCAGCACGGTCAGCCAGCCGACCAGGGCGAGCTTGCGGGGCAGGGGCGCGTTCCACAGCGCGAGGACGCCGAAGCCGTAGCTCAGGCCGTAGACGGCGAGGATCGCGAGGTGCACGGCCTTCGCGGTCGTCGAGGTGTCGTCGGCGCGGAGGATGTCGACCGCGAACGAGAGCAGGAACAGCGAGAAGAACACCGTGACCACGATGCCGACCCGGCGGCCGAGAGGGCCGCGCACGGCGCCCGGCGCCGGGGGTACCGGCGCCGGGCGGGTGGAAGTCGTCATATCGGGAGACTAGACGCGGGCCGAGTCGGTCACGTACCGGCGGGCGGCCAGCAGACCGGCCAGCACGGCGTACCCGCCCAGGACCGCCGCCGCCGTGCCGAGCACCGGGTGCGGGGCGAAGGCGGCCTGGCCGACCTCGCGGAGCCAGTACGTCGGCGTGATCTTCATGATGTTCTGCATCCAGTCGGGCACGATCTGCGCCGGGATCCACATGCCGCCCAGCAGGCCGAGCACCATCATCAGGCCGCTGACGATCGGCTGGAGGCTGTCGACCGTGGCGTACTGGCCGATCATGATGCCGAGCACCGCGAACGGGGCGGCGGCGAGCCACAGCCCGATGATCAGCCGGGCCCACTGGCCGCCGCTGAGGTCCACGCCCTGGATGACGCCGAGCAGCGAGACCAGGGCGATGGTCGGGAACGCCATCAGCATGGCGAGCAGCCCCTTGGTCAGCATGTAGGTCACGCCCGACATCGGGGTGAGCCGCAGTTGGCGCTGCCAGCCGATCCCGCGCTCCATGGCGATCTGCGCGCCGGTGGACAGGGCCGCGCCCATCGAACCGTAGCCGGCCATGGCGACCATCAGGGACGCGGCGACCGGGGAGCCGTCGGGGTAGGTGGCCCCGTTCTTGGCCCACAGGCCGCAGTAGATGAGGAACAGCACCGAGGGCATCACGACCGTGAAGACCGTGAAACGGCTGTTGCGGAGTACGAGGCGGGCCTCGATGGCCAGGTAGCGGAGGTTCATCGGGCGTCCTCTCCGGTGAGCGCGAGGAACGCGTCCTCGAGGTTGACAGCGGTGATCTCGATGTCGTGGGCTTCGGGGTGGCGGTGCAGCAGGGCGCGGACGGTCGCGTCGGAGTCCGCGCAGCTCAGGACCGCGCGGCCGTCGCGGAGTTCCAGCGAGGTGACCCCGGGCAGGGCCGCGAGCTGGGCCTCGGTGGCGTCGGGGACGACCGCCCGGAGGGTACGACCGGACGCGGCGGACCGGACCTGCGCCACGGTGCCGTCGGCGATCACCCGGCCGGCGCGGAGCAGGACGACCCGGTCGGCGTACTCCTCCGCCTCCTCCAGGTAGTGGGTGGCGAACAGCACCGTGCGCCCCGCGTCGGTGTACTCCCGCATCGACCGCCAGAACTGCCGCCGGATCTCGACGTCCATGGCGACCGTCGGCTCGTCCAGTACCAGCAGATCGGGGTCGCTCACCATCGCGAGCGCGAACCGGACCCGCTGCTTCTGCCCGCCGGACAGCTTGCCGCACTTCTGCTTCGCGATGTCGGTGATGCCGACGGTGGCCATCGTCGGGGCGACCCGTTCGGGCTTGCCGTGCAGGGTGGCGACGATCTCGATCGTCTCGCGGACCGTGGCGTTGGCCCGCAGGTTGTCCTTCTGGAGCATCGCGCCGATCACGCCGGCCCGGACCGCCTCGCGCGGCGTCTTACCGAAGATCCGGACGTCGCCCGCATCGGGCCGGCTCAGGCCGAGGAGCATGTCGACGGTGGTGGACTTGCCGGCCCCGTTCGGGCCCAGGAGGGCGACGACCTCGCCGGGGGCGATGGTGAGGTCGATGCCGTCGACGGCGCGGAGGTCGCCGTAGCGCTTGTGCAGTCCGGTCAGACTGACGGCCGTTCCGGCCTGGACAGTCGCTGTCGTTGTCATGCCCATGACTCTGCCGGGGGTGGGGCGGGTGGGCCTCGGTCGCGAGTCATGATCTTGGCATGACAGTTGTCATGGGCGGGTGGGTGCGGCGCGGACGTCGGCTCGGTCTTGGGTCCGCTCGGTCCCGGGTCGGCACGGCTCCGGGCCCGGTGGTCAGGACTCGTCGAGGGTGATCGTGTCGCCGGACTCCGCCAGCCCGCGCACCCCGGGGTGCAGCGCCCGGGCCGCCAGGAGCTTCGGCAGCAGGTCCCGGTCGGTGGTCATGGCCCGGAACGCCAGCCCCACGGTCACGTCGTGCTCCGGCCGGTGGATCACCTCGACCGGGTCGCCGGCCCGGATCTCCCCGGGCACGATCACCCGCAGGTACGCCCCCGGGACGCCGCGTTCCGTGAACCGCTTCACCCAGCCGCGCTCCCCCAGCCAGCCGGCGAAGGTCCGGCACGGGATCCGGGCGGCCGTCACCTCCAGCACGACCTCCGCGCCGACCCGCCAGCGCTCGCCGACCAGCGCGCCGGTCACGTCGAGGCCGGTCGTCGTCAGGTTCTCGCCGAACACGCCGTCGCGCAGCTCGCGGCCCAGTTCGGCGGCCCAGGTGTCGAGGTCCTCGCGGGCGTAGGCGTACACCGCCTGGTCGTCGCCGCCGTGGTGGCGCAGGTCGCGGATCCGGTCACCGACCAGGCCGCTGCCGCCGACGCCCTTGGGGCCGGGGGCGGCCACGGCCACCGGGCCGGGCACGGGGCGCTTGTCGATGCCGGTCTCGCCGACGCCGGCGTGTTCGGTCGGGGTGATCCGGCCGAGGTTCAGGGAGAGCACGGAAGCCATGATCGCCAGCCTATCCGGCGGGTCCGGGGCGGGTCGCGGGGAATATCTCCGGGTCACGGCCGGCTCTCCGTGGCTCTGTGGCCGGGGGTCAGGGCCGGACCCAGCCCCGGCGCACCGCGAACACCCCCGCCTGGAACCGGCTCTCCGCCCCCAGCCGCTCGACGGCGAGGGAGATCAGCCTCCGCACGGTACGCACCGACACGCCGAGCCGGCGCGCGATGGCCTCGTCCTTCTGCCCGGCGGCGAGCGCGTCGACCACCTGGCGGAGCCGGGCCTCGTCCGCCTCGTCCAGCGGCTCGGCCACCGGCCCGAACAGCTCCGACTCGCGCCACAGCACCTCGAACACCGTCGTGAGCGGGTGCACGAGGGCGGGGCCGTGCAGGACGTACGCGCCCTGGCCGTGCCACGCCGGGTCGTACGGCACCAGGGCCACGTCCTCGTCGACCAGCAGCAGGCGCAGCGGCGGGTCCGGGTGCAGCCGCACCTCGTCGCCCTCGGCCACGCACTCGCGCAGGAAGTCCGCCATGTCCGGATCCGCCGCCGCCGCGACCGACACGATCGTCCGGCTGTGCACGCCGCGCGCCCGGCTCTGCTGGGACATCGCCCGGCCGGCGTCCAGCGCGATCGGCGGCAGCGCGGGTCCCGGGTTGACGCTCCACACCCGGCGCTGCGCGCTCCGGGAGAACTGGTGCATCCGGGACCGGACCGCGTCCGGGCCGCGCAGTTCCTCGATCAGCCCCTCGACGGTACGGCTGCGGCCGCCGATGAACTCCGACACCAGCCCCTCGGCGGAGTCCCGCAGCCCGGACAGCGCCTGGCGACGGGCCTCCAGGGCCTCCTCCTCGCGGGCGATCAGCAGGTCGACGGCGCGTTCGGGGCCGAGGATCTTCACCGGGCCGTCGGGTTCGGGGACCTGCTTGAGGAGTCCGTGCTCGGCGAGTTCGGCGAGCGCGCGGGCAGCGGCGTCGGGGCCGAGCTGCGCCTCGAGTTCGGGGACGGTGGTGGGGTGGGCCAGGAGGATCCGGTAGGCGGACACGGCCACACTGGACACTCCGAACTGCTCGAACACCGGCACCCTCCCCCACCGCGGGGCTCACCGAAGGCCCGGCGGCTGACCGGGCGCGTCGGGTGTCCACTTGTGGACACGCCCTTCTTTGCCAGAGGGAAGCCTTACATTCGCCCGGCCGGGCGCGCAATGATCCCCTCCGGCATACCTGGCCGACGAGGGGGAAGAATGAAACGTTTGGCCGCCATTGTAGGCGGGGGGCTGCTGATCGCGGCGCTGCTGGCCGCCGGGGCCGCCGGTGGGCCGGCCGGGGCGGTGACGCCGTCGGTCTGGCCGCAGCCGTCGCCGTCGGGCACCACGGTGATCAACCCGGAACCGGACGAGCCGGCCGAGTCGCCGAAGCCGTCACCCTCGGAAACGGTGTGGACCCAGCCGCCGTCCCCGTCGGGGACGCCGCCGCCCGGGACGTACCCGTGTGTGCATCCGCCGGTCTACCCGCAGCAGCCGAAGGAGTGCCTGAACAACTGGCTGTGGCCGGAGAAGAAGGCCTGAGCGGCCCCTCGTCCCGGGCGGGGAATGCGTCGTCGCGGGCCCGGCGCGTGTCGTTGCGGGCCGGGCGCCGGTCGTGTCCGGCCGGGGACGTTTCGTCGTCGACCGGGGGCGTGTGGTCGCCGGCCGGGGGCGTGTGGTCGCCAGCCGGGGGCGTTTCGTCGCCGGCCAGGCGCGGGTCGTGTCCGAGCTGAGGGCGCGGAGGAGCCGCCGGTCGTGGTGGGACCGGCGGCTCCGGACTTACCGTTCCTAGTAGACGCGGGTCACCGGGGCGACGAAGGTGTCATCCCGACCGGCGAGGGCCGGCGCGAAGGCGAACAGCGAGTTCACCCGGGACGCCTCGGTGGTGCTGGGGTTCGGGTTGGTGCAGGACGTGCCGGCGCTGCCGCCGGACATCAGGATCGCGCAGTTGCCGTTGTAGTTGTCCGGCAGACCGAGGATGTGGCCCAGCTCGTGCGCGAGGATGCGCAGCGGGCTGTGACCCTGGTTGACCTGGGTGGTGTCGATGTAGACGGTGCCCCGGCCCAGGCCCTGGACGTAGGCGCGGGAACCACCGCTGTTGGTCACGTAGACGCGGATCGTGGGGGTGCCGGTCTTGACGAGCCGCAGGTTGGGGACCCGCTGGTTCCAGATGGCGGCGGCCTGGTCGGTGGTGCCCGAGTACTGGCCGGCACCGCTGGCGTTGTAGACCACGGTCCGGACGGCGAGCGGCGCCGGGGCGGCCGCGGGCGCGGCCTGGGCGATGCCGCCGCCGAAGAGCAGTGCGCTGCTCGCGACCGCGACAGCGATGGTCACGTTCCGCACACCGCGCAGGAAGCTCTTGGGAGTCATGTTCACGCTCCATGATGAGGGGTTCATGTAACAGGGCCTGTTAGGCCTTACACAGATTTAGATTTATGAATAATGCACTGTCAAGGGGCAGACACGAAGTTGTCCTCCGATGACGCGCATCTGCGCAGGATGCCGCGCAAATCAAGGGTTTTCCCTATGTGACAGCCGGAGCCCGCAAGGGTCCGCACTGTGCCACATTCAGCATGCATCGAAGTTCATCACTAGCAAAACGTGAGAAGTTTCCACTATCTTCGGCGGAACCCGGTACCACCTCTCGACTGTTGGAGTGTGAGACCACATGAACCGCACCCTGTGGCGTTCCGCCGCCGCCCTCCTCACCACCGGACTCAGCGTCGTGGCGTTCTCCGGCACCGCCGCGGCCCGCCCCGCCGACACCCTCGTCACCGACCGGTCCCAGCAGGCCGCGCGGGACTTCTGGACCCCCGACCGGATGCGCGCCGCCGCCCCGATGGACGCGCCCCGGGTGGCCGTCCCGCCGACCCACCAGGTCGCCGCCGGCACCCCGGCCACCGTCGCCCCGACCGTCATCCCGCAGGCCGGCGGCCCCTGGACCGGGGCCGGCGCCATCGTCAGGACCGCCGGCCGGGTGTTCTTCACCTACCAGGGCCGGACCGCCTCCTGCTCCGGCAACGCCGTGACCAGCGCGAACAAGAGCACCGTCATCACCGCCGGGCACTGCGTGAAACTCGACGGCGCGTTCCACACCAACTGGGTGTTCGCGCCGGCCTACAACAACGGCAACACGCCGTACGGCACCTGGAGCGCCCGCGCCCTGCAGGCCACCCCGCAGTGGGTCGCCAGCGAGAACATCAGCTACGACATCGGCGCGGCCATCGTCGGCACCCTGAACGGGGCGTACCTGACCGACGTCGTCGGAGCCCAGGGCATCGCCTTCAACCAGGCGAAACAACAGAACATGTACGCGTTCGGGTACCCGGCCGCCGCCCCCTACGACGGCACGAAGCTCATCTACTGCAGCGGCAAGGCGTTCAACGAGTTCCTCGGCACCGGGGACCTCGGGCTGACCTGCAACATGACGGGCGGGGCCAGCGGCGGGCCGTGGTTCCTGCAGTTCAACGAGAGCGCGGGCACGGGCCTGCTGAACTCGGTGAACAGCTTCAAGTACAGCTTCTCGAACACGTGGATGTTCGGCCCGTACTTCGGCGCGGACGCGGCGAACCTGTACAACGCCACGCAGAACGCGTAGCGGGCGACCGGGCCGGCCCCCGTCGCGGGGTCGGCCCGGGGTCGCGGGGGCCGGCGCGGCGCGTTCTGCCCCGCGCCGCGCCGGTACCGTCCCGCCGGGAGTGCCGGAGGCGGCGACCGGTCCGGGTCGGTCGGCCCGTGGTCGGCGGAAAGTCGCTGGCACGGGGGCGGTTCGGTGCCCGGAGAGGGTTTTGTCGGGGGTGGCGACTAAGGTTTCGTGGCGTGGCAACATTGACCGAACTCGTCGATCCGGGCTGGGCTACCGCGCTGGAGCCCGTGCAGCCGAACATCACCGCGATGGGTGAATTCCTCCGCGAGGAGATCGCCGCCGGGCGCAGCTACCTGCCCGCCGGGGAGAACATCCTCCGCGCCTTCACCCAGCCGCTGGACAACGTCCGGCTCCTCCTCGTCGGCCAGGACCCCTATCCGACCCCCGGCAACGCCGTCGGGCTGAGCTTCTCGGTGTCGCCCGAGACGCGCAGGATCCCGCCGAGCCTGATCAACATCTTCAAGGAGTACATGACGGACCTGGGCCTGCCCAAGCCCGCCACCGGTGACCTGACGCCGTGGGCCGAGCAGGGCGTGCTGCTGCTCAACCGGTCCCTCACCACCGCGCCCCGCAACCCGGGCGCGCACAAGAACAAGGGCTGGGAGAAGGTCACCGACCAGGCGATCCGCGCCCTCGTCGCCCGGGACAAGCCGCTGGTGGCGATCCTGTGGGGCCGCGACGCCCAGGGGCTCAAGCCGCTGCTGGGCTCGACGCCCTGTGTGGAGTCGGTGCACCCGAGCCCGATGTCGGCCGACCGGGGCTTCTTCGGCTCGCGGCCGTTCAGCCGGGCCAACGAGATGCTGGTCGCCCAGGGCGCCGAGCCGATCGACTGGACCCTGCCCTCCTGACCGACCTGCGCCGGGTCGGCGGTCCGCCCGCCGGCCCCTGACACCCGGAATCACACCGGCCCGGGGTGGGAGCACGACTCCCGCCCCGGGCCGGACGCGTTCGTGCCCGCACAGCGACCGGCGGACCCGATGCGCGGGCCCTGCCGGGCGACAGCGAGCTGATCCCGCCCCTGCGCGGTCCTGCCAGATGACGGCGAGCTGATCGATTTCCCGACCCGATGCGCGGTGACACCTCCCGACCCGACAGGCGGCGGCACGTCCCGGTCCGGTGGGCGGCGACACCCGGTTCGGAGTCCTTGGCTGGCACAGCCCTGGAGCGGCGATCCTGCTCGGCCGTGGGCCGGGCCGTGGGCCGCAACTGTTGTCGCGGGCTGGGGCGCGGCGGCTCCCGCACGTGCGCAACTAGTGGTCATGTCCACTTCGTGAACCCGGTTCGACGTGCCGATCGGCGGGCCGGCGGGGTCTGCTGGAGGGGCGCGGGAGGTTCCGCGTACCCAACCCAGGAGGCAATGATGACTTCTGTCCTTACCCGTTCCCGGTTCGCGGCGCTCGCCCTCGCCGGCGCGGCCACGCTGGCGGCCGTCGCCGTGCCCACGGCGGCCTCGGCGGCGGTCCCCAACCACTGTTTCTACAACGTGACCGCGGCCGGCGTGGGACAGCCCGTCCGGTCCGCCCCGTCGTTGAGCGCGTCCGTCGTGGGCAGCCTGGGCGGCTCGCCGGTCATCACGCACAACTACACGTGGACCAGGGACAACATCGTCTGGTCGGCGGACTTCTACGTCGCCAACCGGGTGTACCCGCTGCGCAACCTCGCCACCGGCGTCGTCTACGCGGCCAAGGACCACTGCGAGAACTCGAACTCCTGACCCGCTGACCGCCCGGCCCGGACTTCGCCACACCCCTCGGGCACGCGACTCCGGGCCGGCACCACAGCTCCGCGTCCGCTCACGGCCCACACCGACACACCGGCGGCCCACCGGACCGAGCCCGCACCGGCACCGCGGTTGCGAACCCCGCACCGCCCGGGGCGACGGCACACCCACCGCACCGAGCCCAGGCCGGCACCACAGTTCCGAACCCCGCACCACCCGAGGCAGCACACCGGCCCGCCCGGAGCGACGGCACGGACCCGACGCCGCGCCGCCGCCCCGGCCGAACCTCGACGTTCTCCGGTTCGACGAGCCGCAGGGTGACGTGGCCGCACGGAAACGGCCGAGCGGTCCACCGGCGCCCGGGCTCGCGCCTGACCGGTCGAACCCGCCCGGTCACCGGTGCCCGCCCGGCCGGCCCCGTGCCACGAGCCACACGGCGGGCCGAGCTGGAGGCCCTAGCTCTGTGGGGCGTAGGTCACGGTGACCGGGGTGTGGTCCGACCAGCGGTCCTCGTAGGTCGCCGCGCGCTCCACCCGGGCGGCGGTCGCGCGGGCGGCCAGGCCGGGCGTGCTCACGTGCAGGTCGATCCGCCAGCCGGCGTCGTTGTCGAAGGCCTTCCCCCGGTACGACCACCAGGTGTACGGGCCCGGGCCCTCCGGGTGCACGCTGCGGACGACGTCGACGTAGCCCACCTCGTCGTACAGCCGGGTGAGCCAGGCGCGCTCCTCCGGGAGGAAGCCGGCCGTCTTCTTGTTCGTCTTCCAGTTCTTCAGGTCCTCCTCGCGGTGCGCGATGTTCCAGTCGCCGCAGACCAGCACCTCGCGACCCTCGGACTCGGCACGTTTGCGCAGGCCGGCGAGGTAGTCGATGAACTCCGCCATGAAGCGTTCCTTCTCCGACTGGCGCTCGGTGCCGGTCTCGCCGGAGGGCAGGTAGAGGCTGGCGATGGTGACGCCGGGGAGGTCGACCTCCAGGTAGCGGCCGGAGCCGTCGAACTCGGTGGAGCCGAAGCCGACCCGGTGTTCGAAGGGCTCGCGGCGGGTGAGCACGGCCACACCGGCCCTGCCCTTGGCGGCGGCGGGCGCGTAGAACGTGTGCCAGCCCTCGGGTTCGCGGACCTCGTCGGCGAGCTGGTGCGCCTCGGCGCGCACCTCCTGCAGGCAGACGACGTCGGCGCCCGTGGTGGCGAGCCACTCGAGGTAGCCCTTGCCGGAGGCGGCGCGCAGGCCGTTGACATTCACGGTGGAGACAGTCAGCACGGAGAGCAGGCTACCCGGTACCACCGACATTCCCGGGGACCGAGGAACCGCCGCCCAGCTTGTGGCACGTTTTCGGCACTCCCGCGCGTTCCGGGACGGCACCGAAGCCGTAGACGGCCGACACGGTCACCATGCGGCACTCCCGCGCGTCCCGGGACGGCACGGTCAGGGTGCGCGGAGGGTGGCGAGGTGGTCGCGGAGGGTGGTCACCACCGGGTCGGTGTGCCAGCGGTCCAGGTCACGGACTGCGGCGAGCACCGCCTGGAGCCCGGCCGCGCCCCGGTGCCCGTCGAGCTGGCCGACCGCCCGGTGCAGGGTGCCGACCGCCGCGTCGAGGTGGCCCTCGCCCGCGTGGGCGCGCGCCAGCGTACCCAGCAGGAGGGTTGTGGTCTTGGTCGTCGGCAGTGCGGTGGCGCCCTCCAGGAGCGCGCGGGCCCTGGCTGGGTGGCCGAGCCGCAGGTGGCAGGCCGCCGCGAGCCTGGGGCCCGGCACCGGGCCGAGCAGGAACCGGCCCACGTCGTCCACGTCGAAGTCCGCGAGCAGGGCGTGCGCCGCGTCGAGGGTCGCCTCGCAGTCGCGGGCCGCGCCGAGCATCGCGTGCGCCTCCGCGACGTGCAGCAGGCCGAGGGCGCGCAGGGACGGGCTGTGCCGGGCGCTGGCCACGGCGCGGCGGGCGAGGGCGGCCCCGGCGGCGGGGTCGTGCCGGCCGTAGAGGGCGACGTAGCTGGTGCGGAGCAGGGCGTGGGTCTCCGCGACCGGGTCGCCGGCCTCGCGGGCGGCCGCCGCGGCCCGGTCGAAGTGGGCGAGGGCGGTGGTGTGGTCGGTGCGGGCGGAGGCGTCCCAGACGACCCGGCCGTGGAGGGTGGCCGCCTCCGCGAGGGCGGTGTGCGCCCGGGGCCGGAGGATCGGGTCGCGGAGGGTGCGGGCCAGGTCGGCGGCCTCGCGGTGGCAGGCCGCGACCGGGGCGAGCAGGCGGGCCGAGGGGACGGTGTCGTAGCGGCGGGCCAGCGCGTAGAGCTGGTCGTGCAGGTCGAGGAGCCCCTCCTCCTCCGGCAGGACCGTCCCGGTCGGAGACGCGACCCCCGGCCCCGGCACGTCGACGGCGAGGGCGCTCCGAGGCGTGGGGCCCGACGACCGGACGGGGGTCGGGGCGGCTCCCGAGGGGGCCGCGTGAGCCGTCGCGCCGTCCACCGCCCCGCCGGGCAGGACATCGGCGGGCTCCGTTGGCGCCGGCGGGTCGGCGGCGCTCCGATCCTCCGTCCCCGGGGCGGTCGGGACGCCCGTGCCACCGGACTCCGCGAGGGCCGCGTGCAACTCGTCGGCGGACCAGCCCAGCGCCGCCGCCAACCCGGCCCGGAACCCCGGCTGCGGCACGGTCCGCGCACCCTCCCACCGCGCCACTGTGGACCGGTCGACCCCGAGCCGCTCGGCGAGCGTCTCCTGGCTGAGGCCCCGGGCCCGGCGGCGCGTGGCGAGAGGGGTGCGGGGACGGCGCATGCCACAAAAATGCCACATGGATGCGACATGGATGCCATGGTCCGCGCGGGGCCGGTTCGCGAAGCTGGGGGCATGATTCCGCGCACCGCGACGGCGTTGGGCCTCCTCGACACCCGGGAAACAGCAGGACTCTTCCGGGTACGTGGGCTGGTCCTCCACGCCGACACCGACTATCCGTACTGGCTCGCCCCCGGCCCGACCTACGGCCTCGTGCACGACGGGCGGTCCTGGACCGTGTCGGGCGGGCCGTGGGTGACCCCGGGGCGGACGTACCGGCTGTGGCGCTCCGGGGTGCCCGCCGCCGCGGTGCCGACGTCGCACGGGGAGGCGTGCCTGGCCCGGGGCAGCGTGTATCTGGCGCGGTGGGGGCCCGGGGGCGGGTGGCGGCTGTGGCGGCTGGCGGGGGCTCGGCGCGCGGAGTGGTCGGGCGACCCGTGAGCCGCGCGGCGGCGCGGCGGTGGCACGGCAGGGACCCGTCGGCGCGGGTGGGGCCCGGCGGTGCTCCGACCGGCCCGGACGCCGGGGTCAGCCCGTCGCCAGGGCCGTGCGCTTCGCCCGGACCCGTTCGTCGTGCAGCCGGATCCGCCGGTCGCGGTACTTGAGGTCGACCGTGATCGGGGTCGCCAGCAGGATCGAGGAGAACACGGCCGTGGCCATGCCGACGAACAGGACGAGGGCAAGGTCCTTCAGGGTGCCGGCGCCGAGGAAGCCGACCCCGATGAACAGCATCCCGGCGACGGGCAGCAGCGCGATGACGGAGGTGTTGATGGAGCGCATCAGGGTCTGGTTGACGGCGAGGTTGGCCGCCTCGGCGTACGTCTGCCGGGTGCCCGCCGTGACCCGTTCGGTGTTCTCCTGCACCTTGTCGAACACGACGACGACGTCGTACAGGGCGAAGCCGAGGATGGTCAGCATGCCGATCACGGTGGAGGGCGACACCTCGAAGCCGATCAGGGAGTACACGGCGGCGGCCACGACCAGGTCGAAGATCAGGGCGACGATCGCGGCCACGGCCATCCGCCACTCGAACCGCACGACGAGGTACGCGATGACGAGCGCCAGGAAGATGAGCAGTCCCCACAGGGCGGCCTGGGTGATCTGCGAACCCCACGCGGCGCTGACCCGGTTGTCGGACACCTGGTCGGGGCTCACCTTCAGGGTGGTGGCCACCGCGTTCTTCACGGCGAGGGTCTTCTCGGCGGTCAGCGGGGCCGTGCGGACCAGGTAGGTGGGGGTGGTGCCGCCGACCCGCTGGGCGGACACCACGACCGCGCCCGCGGCGGTGACCGCGTCCCGGGCGGCGTCCACGCTGGCGGCCGACGACGCCGGTACCTGGAAGGAGTTTCCGCCCTTGAACTCGATGCCCAGGTGGAAGCCCCGGAACACGAAACTCACGATCGCGATCGCGACGATGACCAACGAGACGGTGTACCAGATCCGCCGCTTCCCCACGATGTCCAGCTTCGCCTCGCCCCGGTACAGCCGGGCCAGGAAGCCTCGCCCCGGGGCCGCTGTCTTCAGCACCCGGCCCAGGCCCGACACCCGGGGCGACAGGAACGCCCGCATCCCGGCGAGCATCGTCATCATCGGGTGCCGGAACAGGAACACCACCAGGAGGTCGAGGATCGTGGCCAGGCCGAGCGCGAACGCGAACCCCTTCACCGCGCCGACGGAGACCACGTACAGCACGACGGCCGCGCCGATGGTCACCACGTTCGCGGAGATGATCGTGCGCCGGGCCCGGATCCAGGCCCGGTCCACGGCGCTGCGCGGCGAGCGGCCCTCGTGGATCTCGTCCTTGAGTCGTTCGAAGTAGATGACGAACGAGTCGGCGGCCACGCCCAGGGACACGATGAAGCCGGCGATCCCGGCCAGGGTCAGGGTGAAGCCGATCTGCCGGCCCAGCAGCACCAGCGCGGCATACGTGAGCAGGGCCGAGATCACCAGGCTGCCGAGGATGACGGTGCCGAGGAGGCGGTAGTAGAACAGGGCGTACACGATGACGAGGAGCATGCCGATCCCGGCCGCGAGCAGGCCCGCCCGGAGCTGTTCGGTGCCCAGGGTCGCCGAGATCGAGTTCGCCTCGCCCTGCTCGAACGACAACGGCAGCGCGCCGTACTTCAACTGGTTCGCCAGCTCCTCCGCCTGCTGCCGGCTGAACGAGCCCGTGATCTGCGCGTCGGAGTTGATCACGCCCTGGATCCGCGGCGCCGACACCACCCTGTTGTCCAGCACGATGGCGACCTGGTTCATGGCCCCGTTGTCGTAGGCCTCCCGGGTCAGGTCCGTCCACCGCTTCTGGCCGTCCCCGGTGAACGTCAGGGTCACCTGCCAGCCCTGCTGGAACCCGAAGCTGGCCCCCGACACGTCCGTCCCGACGACCTTGGCCACGTCCAGCAGGTACTTGAACCCCTCGTCGCATGCCACCACCTGCACGTCGGCCTGGTCGATGCTGCCGGGCGGGCGCTCGTTGAGCTGCCGGCACGTCACGGCCGGCACCCGGAGCTGGAGTGCCGCCGGCAGCACCGCGACCTCCTTCGGCGTCAGCGTGCCGAACGGGGCCAGCTCGGCGGCCTTCGCGGCCGCGTCCTCGGGGGTCGCCATCGCCTCGGCGACCGCGTACGCCGGGCCGAGCTTCGCCCTGACCTGGTCGAGGGTGGGCGTGCCCGGGCCGTCGGCGGGCGGGGCGGGCTCGGCGGCCGTGATCGGCGCCCCGCCCACCACCTTGCGGAACTTCAGCTGCGCGGGCTGCCCGACCTGCTTGATCGCGTCGCCGCCGGAGCCCGCGACGGACACCTTGATGTTGGAGTCGCCCTCGGTGACCACCTCGGGTTCGGCCACGCCGAGGCCGTTGACCCGGTTCTCGATGATCCGCCGGGCCTGTTCGAGGCTGCTCGGGGAGGGGGGTTTGCCGTCGGGGGTGCGGGCGATCAGGGTGAGGGTGGTGCCGCCGACCAGGTCGAGGCCCAGCCGGGGCTTGAGGCGTTCGGCGCCGAACAGCTTCCCGGGGCCGGTGAACAGGACCAGGGACCACAGGCCGACCAGGATGACGCCGAGTACGGCGACCTGCCGCCACGGCCGCGTCCGCTCCCCCGCCATCGCCGCCCCATTTCTCGACAATTACCCCTCATTGAACCACCGGGGAGGGCGGCGGGTCCGGCGATGTCCGGGATCCACCGTCCGCCGGCCGTCCTGGGGGCGGCGGGGGCCCTGCCGACCACGCTGGCCGGGTGATCACGTTCCGGGCTTCACACCGCCGGATCGCTGACGCAGGTTTCCCCGGGACTCTTGTGCTCCGCGAGGAAGATCGTCTGAGCCATCATCCGGTACCCGGACATCTGCTCGCGCAATGTCTCCAGCGACTCCTCGGGATGCACGGAGTCGATCACGGCGTTGGGCCCGTCGGCGTTGAACTGGTGCGACACCCCTCGTGGCACCTGCATGTCGACCCAGGAGTTCTCCGGCACGATCACGTTGTGCCGGGTCAGCGGAGGGCCGCCGTCCTCCGCCGGGAACTCGTCGGTGAACTCGTGGAGGCTCCCGCCCCGCCACCCCACCGACGGCGACACCGTGAACGCCGTGAGGCTCGAGACCCGGATCGACGTCGCACCGCCGGTCATCATCCGGACGAACCGCAGGCCGGTGTGCATGTGCATCCGCGAGCACAGGTCGCGGCCGCGCGCGTCGTAGAAGTCCATCAGGTACCGGTCCGCGAAGAACCCGTCGAAGGGCGCCTCCAACATGTAGACGTCGCCCTCCTCGAACGCCTGGGCCCGCCTGATCTCGCCGGCCGGCGTGGGCCGCGCGGCCTCCTGCCGGTGCGCCTCGCGGACGAGCTCCGCGAGGCCCGTCACCACCGTCATCGCCGCCTCCGGCGGTAGCCGCAGGACCGGCGTCAGGCGGTTGCCCTGCGGATCCGAGTGGTCACGGATACTCATGAGCTCGTTCTGGCTGTCCGGTTCCGACTTCATTCGGCCCATGTACTGAGACCCCCTTCGTCCACTGAGAACCTCTCGGTAACTGACGGCGACGTGTTGGCGGCGCCAACCCTGCCCGGGACGTGATACATCGTGCCACGATCGGCGTCCGCCGTGTGCCCGCACAGAGGCCGATGGCCGACTCTCCATGAAAGACTCCACGAGCCGTCCGTCCACTGTGCACTAATGACCGGGCCGCGGGTCCGAAACGGGTCAGACGGGCGACGCGCTTCCCGCTAGTGTGAGCCCGACGAGACGTCCAGGACTCTGACGGCGCGGCTCACTCGGAGGGTGGCGAAGGCGATGCACGGCGTGTTCAGGGAACAGGAAACCAACGCCCACGTGGCCGCCCGGACAGATCTGCTCGCCGGGGAGCCGCTCCCCCCGCCGGCGTGGACCCCGGTGGCGGCGAGAGCTGAGTCCTTTCTCGACGGAGGCGACGCCGCGACGCTGGCGACGCTCGCTGACCGCGGTGTCGTGCTGACGCGCCTGGACGAGCCCCTGACGGACGACGCCTTCCGCGCGTTCGGAGAACGGCTCGGATCGGCGATGCCGGAGCTCGACCCGGCGGTGCAGCCCTTCGTCACGGACGGCGTGATCCTGAATCTGGTGACGACGGGGCCGGGGACCGCCGACGCGGACCTGGCCCCGTTCACGACCAGCTACCTGTCGCTGCACAGCGAGGGCAGCGGCCGGCCCGCCGACGGACAGCCGCGGTACATCGCGCTGCTGTGCCACGAGCCCGGCGGCGAGGGCGGCGCCCAGACGGTCCTGACCTCCATGGCCGGTGTCTCCGACCGGCTCGCCGACCACCACCGCGCCCTCCTCTCGCGCACCCGGTACCGGCACGGGGCGGGCAGTCCGTACGTGCTCCGCACCATCGCCGGCGTGGACCGGTACTCGTTCCGCGACTTCATGGCGCAGCCGCTCGACTGGACCTACGACGGAGAGGACGCCGGACCTGACGACGTCAACGCGGCGCTGCTGGCTCTCCTCGACGCCATGTACCACCGGGCCGGCTCCGTCGGAGTGCGGTGGAGCCGGGGCCTGCTGGCCGTCATCGACAACACCCGACACTTCCACGGCAGGACCGCCGCCACCGCCGATCCGGCGCGGACCCAGCGGCATCTCAAGCGACTGCGGATCGTCTCATCGAAAGGGTGTCAGGGAGTCCATGCAGCTGTTCGGATCTGAGCACCGGCCCCGGTCCTTCACGGTGCCCCCCGCCGCCGTCGACGCCGCGGAACGTCTCGCGGTACTCCCGCACGGGCCGGTCGACTTCATGTCGGACGTCGACGAGCGGATGCTGGAGGTCTACCGGCGGGCCACGGACCCGGACGACCCCTTCGAGCTTCGCGACCTCTGGCTGGGGCGGGTGGAGCACGAGCTCGGTCCGCACAGCCGGCGGTCCGAGCTCGCCGAACTGTGGCGTTCCAGCCGCGTCCGCCGGAACGTGGAGCCCGCCGACGTGCTGCGATCCCGCGCCACGGCCAGGTTCGTCAAGGAACTGTTCAACTCCTACTTCCGTGACGACCTCTACGGCGAACTGCGGCCCCAGGCCCAGATCGTGCTCTCGGGCGGCGCGGTCGACGAGCAGGAGTGGGGCCTGCCGGAGACCCTGAAGGAGTGCATCCGGTTCGCGCTGGAACGGGACTGGTACGGGTACTCCGACTCCCGGGGACGGCTGCCCGCCCGCGAGGCCATCGCCGCGTACGAGAACGCCCGCATCGCCGGGGACGCGTACGGCCCGGAGAACGTGGCCATCACGATGGGCGGTACGGCGGCGATCAGCTCCATCGCGGACTTCGTCCTCCAGGGCGGCTCGGTGCCGTCCGGTCCCGTGCTGTGCGCCACCCCGAACTATCCGCCCCTCGTGGAGGCGGTGGCCCGCCGGCACGACGTGCGCCTGGTACCCGTCGGCTCGGAGGACGGCCGGACCTCCCTCGCCCCGTTGCTGGCGGCGCTGACCCCGGACACGCCGATGGTGCTGTTGCAGACGGTGGGCAACCCCACCGGAGCGGCCGTGTCGGAGGCGGAACTGGCCACCCTGATCGACGCGTGCGGGCCCCGGACGCTGATCGTTCTCGACGAGTGTCACGAATGGCTCGGCCCGCCACCGCGGCTCACCGCGAGCCGCACCGCGGCCAACGTGGTCCGTGTGTCGAGCCTGTCCAAGAACTGGTCCGCGCCCGGCATCAAGACGGGCTGGCTGCTCGCGGACACCGGCTTCGTCGCGGAGTACTACGAGTACGCGTCGACCACGTTCGGCGGGCCGCCGTCGTTCTTCTACACGCTCGTCGAGGTCCTCGCCCGGATGGAGCGGTGGATGCTCGACGGCGTCGACCGCCTCGGCCTCTCCCACCTCCACGAGTTCGAGGCCGGCTACAACATCCGGCACGACCTGCTCCAACGGGCCTACGACTCCTACCGCCGGGAGCGGAGGGAACGCGAGTCGGGTTTGCTGACCTTCCGGGACGCGGCCTGTGCCCGGTTCGTCGAGGCGTCGGCGGGGATCGTCCGCCCGCACTACTCGATCAACATGGCGGTCCAGTTGTCGGGCTGGGACGACTCGTACCTGTGCTTCCGTGACCTGCTGCGGGAGACCGGGGTGTCGGTACTGCCCGGCATCATCACGTTCTGCTTCTCCGGCAGCTTCATGCGGGTCACCTCGGCCCGCCGCTGGGAGGATCTGTCCACGGCCGTCGACCGGATCGGGAGCTATCTCGCGCCGGTCGGCCCGGTCGAGCTCGCCGGGCTCGGCTAGGGATCGCGGATGAGCCTACGATTCGGTACCGGAAAGGTGGTCCTGGGAATGGTCCACCTGGCGCCGCTGCCGGGAACGCCGTTCCACGAGGAGGGGTCGTTCGGGCGGACCCTGGAGACCGCGGTGCGCTCCGCCCGCGCGCTGTACGACGGCGGCGCGACCGGCTGCCTGGTCCAGACGGTGGACCGGGTGTATCCGGTGGCCGACACCGCCGACCCGGCCAGGACGGCCGCGCTCGCGCTGATCGTCCGGGCGATAGCGGACGCCACCGGCGACGGGTTCCACGTCGGGGTCCAGATGATGCAGAACGGCGTGCGGCCGGCGCTGGCGGTCGCGAAGGTCGCGGGCGGCGGATTCGTGCGTGTCACGGCGCTGGTCGGCCAGACCATGTCGGTGCACGGGCTGGTCAGCCCCGACCCGCACGCCATCATGGAGTACCGGCGCGGGATCGACGCCATGGGGATCACGATGATCGCCGAGGTCGCCACCATGCACTACAGCTGGCGCGGCACGGAGCGCGGCCCCGGTGAGGTGGCACGGGGCGCCCAACTCGTCGGAGCCGACGCCGTCGCGGTCTCCCACCCGGTCGAGGAGGAGGCCGTCGCCCTCGTCGCGGCCGTCCGGCGATCCGCTCCCCGGCTGCCCGTCCTCCTCGCCGGGCACGTCAACCACGACAACGCGGCCCGGCTGCTCTCCGTCGCCGACGGCGCCTTCGTCGGTACCTGCCTGGAGCGCGACGGGTGGGGTGGCGCCATCGAGGTGGACCGGGTGCGCGCGCTGATGGCGATCGTCGACGACATCGGGGAGACGGGCTGATGGCCGAGGAGATGCTCCGGGAGATCCACCGGCTCCCCGCCGACCTGGCGACGCTCCCCGCCGAGCTCGCCGGGGAACTGACGGCGGCCGTTCCGGTGCGGGTCCTCGCGGACATCCAGCGGGTGGTCGTCGTCGGCGACGGCGACAGCCACCACGCCGCGCTCGCCACGACGCTGGCGTTCCGGACGTTCGCCGGCCTCGACGCCACACCGACGACCGCGCTGCCCCTGCTGCGGTACGGCGCCGACCGGCTCCGCCGGCACGCGGCCGGCACCACGCTGGTGATCGGCGTCAGCGCGTCCGGTGCGACACCCCGCGTCGTGGCCGCCCTGCACGCCGCCCGTGCGGCCGGGGCGAGGACCCTCGCCGTGTCCGGCGCTCCGGACAGCCCGATCAGCCAGGTCGCGGACGGTGCCGTGTGGTACCGGCTGCCGGGCAAGGAGGCGTCCCCGGGCATCCGGACGTACCAGGCCTCCCTGCTGGCGTTGCTCACCGCCGCCATCCACCTGGGCGGCGCCCGGGGCACCGCCGACGTGCCGGGCCTGACCAGCGAACTGGCGGCCGCCGCGGCGGTGGTGGACGCGACCTCCGCCGCGCTCGCCGCCACGGAGGGGCCGGCCCTCGACCTGATCGCCGCGGCGGGGGCCCTGATCACGCTCGGCAGCGGCCCGGGGCACGGCACGGCGCTGTACGCGGCGGCCAAGTTCATCGAGGCGGCCGGCCTCCTCGCCTGGGGGCAGGAGACCGACCAGTGGTGGCACGTGGAGCGGTTCGCCAGTTCCGCCAGTCCGCCGCTCGTGTTCGTCGCGCCGCCGGGACGGGCCGAGCAGGAGGTCGCCGAGCTCGTCCGCCGGGCCTCCGACCTGGGCCGGAGTGTCTGCGTGGTGGTCGACCCCGCGCACCGGTCGCTCACCGAGCACGCGACCGTCGTACTCCCCGTGGTCGGCCACGTGCGGGAGGAGTTCTCCCCGCTGGCCTACCACCTGTTCGCCGGCCGGCTGGCGGCCCGGGTGGCGCAGGCCATGGGCCGTAGACCGTTCCAGGTGCACGCCGCCCGTCGACCCGAGAACCCGTGAGGCAGCCGATGACGCGCAGCTTCGACCCCGTCCACCACTACCTCGGCCAGCCGCCGTCGCCGCCGTTCGGTGGACGGGGAACCGTCCTCGAGTGCCTCGACCACCAGGTCCGGTGTCAGGCGGCGGCCCCGTTCCTGACCACTGTCTCTCCGGACGGCGGACGGACCACCCTCTCGTACGGCGAGGTCGACCGGGCGAGCCGGGCGCTGGCCGGCTGGCTCCTGACCGAGGCCGGACTGCACCCCGACCTGGCCGTGGGGTTCGCCCCGCGCAACGACAGCCGCTCGGTCGTGGCGATCCTCGCGTTGCTGCGCGCGGGCTGCCGGATCCTGCTGGTCAATCCGGCCGACCCGCCGGCCCGGGTCGAGCAGCAGGCCACCCAGATCGGGGTCACGGCCTGGGTGCGGCACACCGGGGCGGCACCGACCGGGATCGGTACCGACATCACCGTGCCGGACGCGGCGCCCGCCGACCGCGGGTACCCCCTTCCCGCACTGGATCCGTTCTCCGACGCGCTCTACTTCGGCACCTCGGGCTCGACGGCCGCCTCGAAGCTGGTCGCCCAGTCCCACGTCAACGCGGCGGCGAACGCGGCGGCGGTGATCCGGCACCACCGGCTCCGGCCCGGCGACCGTCTGTTGGCGTGCCTGCCCATCCACCACGTCAACGGCCTGCACTTCACCGTGTTCGCGGCCGCGGCGGCCGGGACGCACGTCCTGCTCCTGGACGGGTTCGACCCGTTCGGCTACGGGGGCGTCCTGGAGATCTTCCAGCCCCGGATCGCGAGCGTGGTGCCCAGCATCCTCGAGGCGCTGGCCGCCTCCTGGCGGCTGCGCACCCCGCCCCCGGGTCTGGACTACTTCGTCTCCGCCGCCGCCCCGCTGGCGGCCGCCACGGCCGGTGCCGTGCTCGGCAGAATCGGCACCAGGGTGGTACAGGGCTACGGGCTGACGGAGACCACCAACTTCTCCACGACCCTTCCGACCGACGTCGACGGCGACGAGTACCGGCGGCTCATGGTGGACGTGGAGATCCCGACCGTCGGCACCGCCGTCCTCGGCAACGAGGTCGCGGTGCTGCGCGGGGACGGGACCCGGGCCGACCCGGGAGAGGTGGGCGAGATCTGCATGCGGGGCCACAACGTGATGTCGCGGTACGTGAACAACGCCGAGGCGACGGAGGCCGCCTTCCGGCACGGCTGGTTCCACTCGCAGGACCTGGGTGCCGAGCGGACCGACCCCGGCACCGGCCGGAGCTACCTGGTGATCACCGGAAGACAGAAGAACATCGCGAAGGTACGCGGGGAGGCGGTCTCCCTGGACGAGATGGAGCGCGTCCTGCGCACCGTCGGGGAACTACGCGACGCCGCGTGTGTCGCCGTCCCGGACCGCTTCCTCGGCGAACGGGTGGTGGCCGTCGTCGCCTGGCGGAACGGCACGACCGGCCCGGACGGGATCCTGTGGGCCCGGCTGCGCGCGCACTTCGCCGAGACGTCGCTCCCCAGCCGGATCGTCCCCGTCACCGACATTCCCCGGACCGCCACGGGCAAGCTGCTGCGCCCCCAGCTCACCGCCCGGGTGGAGGCGGACGGGCTCTAGCTCCGGGTCACAGCGACCGTTGGAGGTGGATCCAGCGCCGCCCGGTGTCGTCGCCGTGGACCTGGCCGCACCGCACGAACCGATGCCGGGTCAGCAGTTCGACGGACCCGGTGAGGTCGGGGTGCGCCTCGGCCCGGACCGCGTCCGCGCCCTGCTCGGCCGCGACCTGCAGCGCCATCCGCAGACACGACACGCCCACCAGCGAACCCGCGACGATCTCGCCGGGGGCCACGACCAGTCTCCGGAGGTACCGGGGCCGGGCGGCAGGGGGGAAACACGCCCGGTCGACGTCCTCGGGCGGCGTGTCGGTGAGGGTGAACATCCCCACGGGGTGGTCGTCGCGGAGCAGCAGCCAGACGGAGCGGGCCGCGACGAGTCCGGCGGTCGTCCCGGGCCGCCGCACCGGTGCCGCCGTCCCGGTGGCCGCCGCGTGGTGGGCGTCGCTCGCGCACAGCAGCTCGTGGACGACCGGGGCGTCCGAGGCGCGCTCCCAGCGCCAGGCGGGCGTCCCGGCGGTCACGGCGCCCCCGCCCGTCCCGTCCTGCCCGACACCAGGCAGATCCTCTCCCGCGCAACCAACAGCATCAATCGATCGTACATAGTGGAACGTCGGCGTGGGGGGCGTTCCGGGGTTGACAACGCCGACCCGATTCGGCGAATGTAAACACTCTCACAGCCGAGCTCGGGGTCGAGATCGCTCACCGCTCGCCGCGATGGACATCGCACGTTGTGACGACTCCTGGAGGCCGTGAGTGCGTCGTTGGTGGCAGAACACGGCCGGTGGCCTTCCCGAGGCGTACTGGTACCTGTGGGTGGGCAACCTCATCAACCGGTCCGGCGGGTTCGTCGCGATCCTGCTGACCTTCTACCTGAACCGCGAGCGGCACTTCGACGCCACCCTGGTGGGCCTGATCATCGGCCTGATCGGCGCCGGCGGCACCCTGGGCGTGATCATCGGCGGTCAGCTCGCCGACCGGTGGGGCCGGCGTAGCACGCTGCTGGTCGCCCAACTGAGCACCGCCGCCAGCCTCCTCCTGCTCGGCCTGGTGCACCAGAAGATCGCGATCATCGGGGTGGGCTTCCTGCTCGGCCTCAGCCAGAGCATGGCCCGGCCGGCGTTCTCGGCCATGATGATCGACGTCGTGCCGGCGGAGGCGCGGATGCGCGCGTTCAGCCTGAACTACTGGGCCAACAACCTCGCGTTCTCGATCGCGGCGCTGCTGGGCGGCTTCGTCGCCGACATGAACTACCTGACCATCTTCGTGGTGGACGCCGTGACCACGATCGTGGCGGCCCTGATCATTCTCTCCAAGGTCCCGGAGTCACGCCCGAAGCCGAAGGAGAAGACCGGCGAGGTCGTGGCCTCCGGGTCCCCGCTGCGCGACCCGGCGTTCCTCGTGATCTGCGGCCTGACGTTCCTGATGTCGCTGGTGTTCATGCAGTACGCGACGAGCCTGCCGCTGGTGATGGCCGGGGAGGGGCTGGGCGCCAAGACCTACGGCGCGGTGATCGCCCTCAACGCGGTCATGATCGTCGCCGGCCAGCCCTTCGTGCCACGGCTCCTGGAGGGCCGGGACCGGACCCGGATCCTCGCGGTGGCCGCGCTGGTCGTGGGCGCCGGCTTCGGCCTCACCGCGCTGGCCCACAACGTCTGGATGTTCGCCCTGACCGTGGCGGTCTGGACCGTCGGCGAGATGATCCAGTCCCCCGCCGGCTCGACCGTGCTGGCGGAGCTGTCGCCCGAGCACTCCCGCGGCCGGTACCAGGGGGTGTACTCCTTCGCCCTGGCCATCGCCGCGTTCGCGGCCCCGGTGACCGGCGGCTTCGTCCTCGACCATCTCGGGGCCAAGGTCCTGTGGGTGTCCTGCCTGGGCGTCGGGGCCGCGGTCGCCGTGCTGTACCTGGTGTCGGGTCCGGCCCGGGACCGGCGACTGGCCCTGCTCGCCGAGCAGGACCAGGAACCAGCGAACCGGTAGCGGCCGGCATGCGCGTCCACGGGCCGGCGCTGCGCCTCGGCCTGCACTCCGGCCAGCAGTACCGCGACTTCGACGAACCGCTGCTCCTCTGGCGGCGGGCCGAGGAGCTCGGCTACGACTGGATCTCCCTGTTCGACCACTACCGGCCCCCGATCGACGGTCCTGGCGGTCCCTGTCTGGACGGCCCCAGCCTGCTGGCGGCGCTCGCGGCGCGTACCGGTCGGATCCGGTGCGCGATGCTGGTCTCCGCCGTCACCTGGCGGCCGCCGGCCATCGCCGCGGCCATCGCCGCCACCCTCGACCACGTCAGCGGCGGCCGGCTCGAGTTCGGGCTCGGTGCGGGGAGCGCCGATCACGGGTACGCCCAGTACGGCATCCCGTTCCCCGACGTGGCCACCCGGTTGGGGATGCTCGACGAGGCGTGCCGGATCGTCCGTCGCCTGTGGACCGAGCCGGTCACCACGTTCGACGGCGCGCACTTCCAGCTTCGGGACGCCTACCTCGAACCGAAGCCGGTGCAGGCCCGGGTGCCGTTGGTGATCGGCGGCTCAGGTCGGCGCCTGCTCGGGATCGCCGCCGAGCACGCGGACATCTGGAACACCCTCGCGGGCGACCTGACGCGGTACCGGGCAAGGGTCGCCGTGCTGGAGCGGCACTGCCGCGAGCTGGGCAGACCCGCCGCCGACATCCGGCGTTCGGTCACCTTCCGGGTCGTGCTCGGCGCGGACGAGGCGACCGCGCGGGCCCGGATGGCCGAACGCGTCGCCCTCCTCCCCGCCGACTCGCCCGACCTGGCCGAGTACCTGATGTGCGGCACTCCCCGGCAGTGCGTCGAGGCGCTGGCACCGTTCGTCCGGGACGGCGTGGGCGACCTGATCCTGGCGGTGCGCCCGCCCCTCGACTGGGCGACGATCGAGCTCTTCGCGCGGGAGGTCTCCCCGGCGTTGCGCGCCCTGGCGTCCCGCGGCGCGGCGTGATCGCCCCCATGGCGATTGTGGACAGCGGGGCGGCGCCGCGTTGACTAGATTGCAGCTATGACCGAAACAGTGACGCGGGTGATCGCTCTGGCCAACCGGCACATCCCCGGCGGCGGAACGCTCTCCGTGCACGATCTCGACGTGGAGCTGGTCGGGCTCGGATTCGGGTCCCTGAGGACCGTCGCCTTCATGGTGGACGTCGAAGAGGCCTTCGAGATCTCGTTTCCCCCGCACCTGATCACCGCTGACACGTTCCGCACCCTGCGTTCCATTGTGGACGCCGTCACCGCACTGGGGCCCACGTGCTGATCTCCCGGCGGGACGGCAGCACACCCGCGCGGGCCGTGCCCGCGGTGGGCGAGGTCGCGGCCCGGGGGGTGCACCACCTCGTCGAGGCGCAGCGGGACAGCCGGCCGGACGCGTGCGCCGTCCGGTGCCACCGCGGCCGGCAGCTCACCTACGCGGAGCTGTGGGCGGAGTCGGGCCGGGTCGCCCGGGCACTGGTCCGAAACGGGGTCGGCGCGGCCGATCCGGTGGTCATCGCGATGGACCGCTCGGTGGAGATGGTCGTCTCGATGCTGGCCGTGGCCCGCGTCGGAGCCTGGTACGTGCTGCTGGACCCGTATGCCCCGGCCGCCCGCAACCGCCTGATCGCGGACGAGATCGGCGCGCGGGCGGTGGTCGAGGCGGCCGACCAGCCGGACTGGGCGATGCCGGAGCTGCCGGGACGCGTGGTCCTGCCCCTGCCGGCGGATCCGGACGACCCCACGCCGGCACCACACGCGGTGACGAACGGCGAGGACGCGCTCTACGTCGCCTACACGTCGGGTTCGACCGGGCACCCCAAGGGGGTCGTCGCCCCGCACCGCGCCGTCGTGAACTTCCTCGCCGCCCACGACCTGTGCCGCGTCACCGGCACGGACCGGGTGGCGTCGCTGTCCAGCCCCGCGTCGGACGCCACGACGTTCGAGGTGTGGAGCACGCTCGCGGCGGGCGCCACGATCGTGGTGCTGCCCGGGATCGGGGAACTGGACCTCGGTGACTGGCTGGCGGTGCTGCGGCGCGAGCGGGTGAGCGTGATGTTCCTGATGACGCCGCTGTTCAACCTGATCGCCCAGGAGGACCCGGCCGCGTTCGCCGCCCTGGACACCGTCATCTTCGGCGGCGAGGCGCCCAACCTGGCGACCGTCCTGCGGGTCTGTCGGAGTTCGCCGCCACGGCGCCTCGTGCTCGGCTACGGGCCGACGGAGTGCACGGTGTTCGCGACCCGCTTCGAGTGCACCACGGAGTCGCTGGCCGGGCGCGACCGGATCCCGCTCGGCGATCCGCTGGCGAACTACGAGATCTACCTGCTCGACGCGGAGGGCCGGGACGTGGGCCCCGGGGAGACCGGGGAGATCTGCGTCGGCGGCCCCGGGGTCGGCAACGGGTACCTCGGTCGGCCCGAGCTGTCCGCCCGGCAGTTCGTCACGCTGCCCGGCGTCCCCGCGGTCGCCCTGCCGCCGGCCGCGGTCTACCGGTCCGGTGACCTCGCCGTTCACCTGCCGGACGGGTCGTTGCGGTTCGTGAGCCGGGCAGATCGACAGATCAAGATTCGGGGGTACCGGGTGGAGCTCGAAGAAGTCGAACAGGGCGTGCTCGCGACCGGCCTGGTCCGGGCGGCGGTGGTGGAGCGGGTGGAGCGCGGACGGCCGGCCCACCTGGTGTGCTTCTACACGGCCGCCACCGAACCGGCACCGGGCGCGTTCACCGTCGAGCTCTCCGCCGCGGTGGCCCGGCACCTGCCCGGGTACATGGTGCCCGCGCGGTGGGTCGACGCGGGCCGGATGCCGATGACCAGCAACGGAAAAGTGGACCGGGCCAGGCTGCTGGCCACGCTCGACAGCGCGGACGGACGGGGTGGCGAGCATGACTGACCAGGGAGTTCCGACAGATCCGACCGACGCGGTCCTGGAGGTCCTGCGGGACGCGATCGGCACGACGGACATCTCACCGGCGGACGACTTCTACTTCGTCGGTGGGCACTCGCTGCTGATCGTGCGCGTGATCCAACGGCTGCGCCGGCAGTACGGCCTCGAGTTGAGTCCGCGCCAGTTCGGCGCGAACTCGCAGATCGCGGCGCTGATCGCCGCCTGCCGGCCGGTCGTGCCCAGGGAGTCGCCCGATGGCGGCTGAGCCCCGGGCGCTGCGCGTGGAGGCCGTCGCCGAGCTGCCGCCCGACGTGGGGCCCACCGGCTGGCGGTACCCGGCTGTGTCGCTCTCGCCCGGTGCGCTGCGACTGAGCGCGGCCGATCCGCGGTGGCGACGGCACTACCTGGTGGCGCGCCAAGGGGCCGCGACGGTGGGTGTCCTCCCCGTGGACATCCCGTTGTCCGACACCATCGCCGACGCCGCCTACGACCTCGCGGTGATCTCGGCGCGCTGGTCCGCTCCCGCCCGCCTGACGTCGCTGGCATATCTCGGCGGGCGCCAGGGCCTGGTCAGCGGCGTGCTGGTGTCCACCGAACTGTCCCCCGCCAAGGCCGAGCGGGCCTGTGCGGCGCTGGTGTCCCGGGGCGTGGCGATGGCCACGGAGGCCGGGCGGCTGGCCATCGCGCCGTACGTCCAGGCCGACACCGGCGCCGCCTTCCAGGCCGGCTTCGGTTCCGGGGCCAGCCGGGAGGTGATCGGGTCCGCGAGCGCGCTGCGCCTGCGGGGCACCGGGCCGGACGACTACCGCGCGCGGCTCCGTCGCGACCAGCGGCAGACGCTCGCCAGTGACGACCGGCGGTTCGCCCGGTGCTCGTTGTCCAGCGCGACGGTGGACGCCGGCACGGTCGTGGACGAGATCGCGCCCATGGTCACCGCGGTGAAGGCGAAGTACGGGCTGGCGGAACACCCGCGGTTCGTGGCGCTCCGGCTCCGGCGCTGGATCGCCGCTGGGGCCGGCCGGTATCCCGCCTTCGTCGTCCGCGACGCCGACGCGGTGGTGGCGGCCACCGTCTGCTGCCACTTCGGCGACCGGCTCGAAGTGCACGAGCTGGGCATGGCCGGCCCGGAGTCACCGGGACGCCTGTCCGCCTACCTGGAGGCGACGATCCACGCGCCGCTCCGCTACGCGTACGCCCACGGGTGCGCCGACGTGGCACTGGGGCTGGCGGCGACCACAACGAAACGGAAGCGGGGGGCGACGGTCACCGACGTGACGGCGTTCGCCGCGGCCACGACCATCGGAGGGCCGGATGGCCAGCAGTGAACATGTCCACGCGGTCGTGTGCGGGGCGTGGCGGACCCACCTCGGCGGCGCGGTGGACACGGCGTCGAACTTCCTGGCCGTCGGCGGCGACTCGATGCGCGCCATCTGGATCATGGAGGAGGTGGAGTCGGCGCTGGGCATCGAGTTTCCGCTGGAGACCCTGCTGACCGGGGTGCTCGGCGAGGTCGTCTCGGAGTGCGAGTCCCGGTACGCGGCGGCGGCGGGGTGAGTCTCGCCCGGGCCGTCGCGTCCGCTGTCCGGCGGCACCCCGAGGAACCGGCACTGGAGGTGCGCGGCGCTCAGCTCACCTACACGCAGCTCTGGCACGCGTCCGGCCAGCTGGCGCGGGAGATGGCGGACCTCGTGCCGGCGCCCCGCCGGGTCGGACTGCTGGGCGGACGCTCGCTGATCAGCTACGCCGGGTACCTGGCGGCCCTCCGGCTGGGCGCGACGGTGGTACCGATGAATCCGCAGTTCCCCGCCGCCCGCACCGTGGCGGTCGCCTCCGCCGCCGGGGTGGACCTGATCCTCGTCGACGACACCGTCGACCCGGCGGTCGCCGAGGGCCCGGCCCCCGTGCTGCTGCCGCGCCTCGACGGGCCGGCCATCGCGGACGGCACCTGCGCCGAGGTCGACGGGGCGGCGGTGGCCTACATCCTGTTCACCTCCGGCTCCACCGGAACACCGAAGGGCGTTCCGATCACGCACGCGAGCGTGCTGAGCTACGTGCGGCACATCACCGCCCGGTACGGCCTGGGCCCGGGGTGCCGGCTGACCCAGAACTTCGACCTGACGTTCGACCCGTCCGTCTTCGACCTGTTCGGTTCGTGGGTCAGCGGCGCGACGCTGGTGGCGCCCGAGCCCGCCGAGGTCCTGTTGCCCACCCGGTACGTCAACCGGCGCGCGATCACCCACTGGTTCTCCGTGCCGTCCACCGTCTCCTACGCGCGCCGCGCCCGGACCCTGGCCCCGGCGGCGATGTCCGGCCTGCGGTGGAGCATCTTCATCGGTGAGCCGCTGACCCTGGAACAGGCCGAGGCGTGGCGGACGTCCGCCCCGGGGAGCCAGCTGGAGAACGTCTACGGCCCGACGGAGCTGACGGTCAGCTGCACGGAGTACCGGCTGCCGGCCACCGCGCCGGTGACGAGCAACCGCACCGTTCCGATCGGCGCGGTACTGCCGGGCCTGGAATGGATCCTGGTCCGGGACGGTGCGGTCACCCCGGACGAGGGGGAGCTCTGCGTCCGGGGGACCCAGCGGTTCCCCGGCTACCTCGATCCGGCCGACAACGCCGAGCGCTTTCTGCGGGTCGTCGACGGGCAGGTGCGGGTGCACGCCGGTGGTCCGGTCGGCCCGGACCACTGGTACCGCACCGGCGACCGGGTGCGGTCGGAGGACGGCGAACTGGTTCACCTCGGCCGGCTGGACCGGCAGATCAAGCTGCGCGGCTACCGGGTCGAACTCGGCGAGATCGAGGCGGCGCTCCGCCAACAGGACGGGGTGGACGACGCCGCCGTACTGTGCGACCCGACCGGGCAGCGCCTGCACGCCTTCTACACCGGCCGGGAACTGGACGGCACGGTGCTGGTCGCCGGCCTGGCGGCGCGACTCCCGGCGTACATGGTGCCGGCGGAGCCGCGACACCTTGCCGACCTGCCCCTCAACCCGAACGGCAAGACCGACTATCTCCAGCTGTCGGCCCTGCTCCGCGACGAACGGTGAGGTGACCGCGGTGCGGGTGGAACGACACAGCGTGGGGCGGATCCTCGACGAGCCGGTGGACGCGTACGTCCTCGACTCGGGGCGGGGCATGCGGATCGTGGTCTGGACGTACGGGGCGACCCTGGTCGAGGTGCGGGTCACCGACCGCACCGGTCGGATGGCCAACGTCGTCGGCCGGCTCGACGACCTGCCCGCCTACCTGGCCAACACGGGCTACGTCGGAGCGACCGTCGGACGGTACTGCCGGTCGGTACGCGACGCGACCTTCGCCCTCGACGGCACGCCACACCTCCTCGACCGCAACGCCGGGCGGCACCACATCCACGGCGGCGGCCACGGCTTCGACCGCCGGGTCTGGCGGGCCGAGACCGAACAGGGGAAGGAACACGCGGCCGTGCACCTGTACCTGGTCAGCCCGGACGGCGACCAGGGCTACCCGGGAACCCTGTCCGTGCGCAGCAGCTACCTGATCGACGTCCGGAACCGACTGACCATGGAGTACGAGGCCACCACCACGGCGTCGACGATCGTCGGCCTGACCAACCACGCCTACTGGAACCTCTCCGGGGGTGGCGTCGTCGACCGGCACGAACTGGCGCTGAACGCCGGGAGGTACCTGGGGTTCGACGCCGAACTCCTGCCCACGGCGGAGCCGCCCCGGCCCGTGCGCGGCACCCCACTGGACTTCACCCGCGCCAGGGTGCTCGGGCGTCAGCCGGTGGACAACTTCTTCGTGCTCGACGGGACCGACTGGGCCGCGGACCTGTCCGACCCGGAGAGCGGCCGGCGCATGCTGGTGCGGACCGACGCCCCGGGCCTCGGTGTCTACACCGCCGACAGCTACGCCGCACCGCGGTCGGGCATCTGCCTCGAAACGGGGGCGTGGCCCGACGCGCCCAACCGGCCGGACTTCCCGTCGGTGCGCCTGGACCCGGGTTCGGTCCACCGCAGCAGCACCACGCACGAGTTCCGCGTGCTGGCCGGTCAGCGGTAGCGGACGGCCAGGGCCTCGACCGCCGCGCGCACGGTACTCCGGGCCGCCTCGTGGTCGTCCGCGTCGCCGTGCAGCACCGCGACGTGGCCGTCGGTGCCGTTCCGCCAGTCGACCGGATCGCCCGCCCCGCGCCGCAGATCCACCCGGCGCACGCCCGGCAGGTTCAGGGCCGCGGCGGGCGGCGCCAGGGCGGCGACGTGCAGGGCGTCGGTCGGCGGCTGGACGAAGTACTGGAACGCCACCCGCCGGAAGGTCAACGGGACCGACCCGGTGGGAAGTCCCAGCGCGTTCCGCAGCGCGGCGCGCACGACGTCGAACCCGGCCGCCCGCCGCACGGTGGCGGACAGCGCGCCGCCGAGCCGCCCGTTCACCTCGATCAGGCGGGGCCCCGACGCCGTCAGCTTCACCTCGGTATGGGTGACCCCGTGTCTGATGCCCAGTGTCCGCACGGCCCGCTCCGCGAGCTGACAGGCCGACCGTTGGACCTCCGGCGGGACGGTGGACGGGAGGACGGCGCCCGTCTCCCGGAACGGCGGGCAGAGCGGGAAGCGTCCGGTGACGAACAGGTGCTCGACCGCGTCGCCCCGCACGACCGACTCCACGGACAGGTAGTCGCCCCAGTCCGGCCCGGCGACCGACCGGTCCCCGAGCAGCATCTCCTCGACGACGAACGGGTACGTCAACAGGTCACCGTCGACCACGCCGAGTTCCGCGAGGACCGCCGCGGCGTGACCGGCGTCGTCGACCGCGACCGTCCGCGCGCTGCCGACGCCGACCCGTGGCTTGAGCACCGCCGGCACGCCGACCTGGGCGAGGGCGCCGGACAACTGGTCGGGCCGGGTGATGGTCGCCGAGCGGACGGTGTCCACCCCGGCCCCGGCCAGGGCCGCGCGCTGGGCCGCCTTGTCCACGCAGCGCCGTGCGGTCTCCACCGAGTGGTACTCCAGGCCGGCGGACGCCGCCACGGCCGCCGTGAACGGGAGGCGCCCCTCGCTGAACGTCGTCAGGTGCCGGATCCCCGCCTCCGCCAGGTGGTCGGCGACCGACCGCGCCGACCGACCCGTGATGTCGACGAGCGTCCCGCAGGAACCGATCAGCCGGCGGTTCGCCGCGACGTGTGGCAGTCCGAGGTCGCACAGGAACACCGGCCGGCACAGGTCGGCGCTCGCGGCCAGTACGTCGACCGGACTCGCGGCGCCCAGGTCGTAGCAGACCGCGACGGTCGGCAAGCTTCGGGCATCGGTGGGTGCGGGGGCCGGCATTCCTAGCCGACCAGCGCGCGGCTGACCGCCGCGGCCAACAGGGCGACCTGTTCGCCGCCCCGGTCCCCGGTGTACAACCGGAGGAACGGCGGTTCGGTCTCCGCCATGCTCGACGCGGCGGAGACCCTCGGCACGGAGAAGCCGAAGCTGACCCCCTTGGTGAGGTGCAGGTGGCTCCGCCGCGCGGTGGCGAGCATGTGGTCGATGAGCGGCTCCAGCTCGTCGCGGTGGTTGCGCCCGGCCTCGTGGAAGGAGAACGTCACGCAGCCGCCCGCGTAGGGCAGCGTGCGGGCGATCGCCAGGTCCGGATGGTCCCCGAGCCCCGGGTAGCAGACCTGGCCGAGTTCGCGGACGCGTTCGTCGGCGTGCAGCGTCTCCGCCACGTACAGCGCGTTCGCGCTGATCCGGCGCATGCGTCGTTGGAAGAAGGCCCGGTCGAACCGGGGGAACAGCTGGGCGTGGTGGCGGTAGAGGATCGCGCCGAGATTGCGTCGCAGCCGCTCGAAATGGGGGCGCAGCCGCACCGGGTACGCGACCAGGCCCGCCATCCCGGCGTCGAGACCGAGCTGGAGGTACTTCGAGCAGCTCTCGTAGTACAGCACCTCCACCAGGTCGTCGCTGGCGAGCGCCGCGTCGGGCAGCGCGCCCGACACCATCGTGCCGTCGATGACGACCGTGGTGCGGTGGGTGACCACCGACCTCAACTCGGCCAGGAGCCGGGGAATGTCGATCATCCGCTGCTGCGCCGTGTTGGCGACGGGGTCTACGAAGAGACACCTCGGACGGTGCTCCCGGACGCCCGCCAGGATCTCCTCGACCGAGTACCCGGGCGCGTGCGCGATCCGGACCGACGGCAGGGCGGTCAGCTGCTCGGCGGCCTCGAAGTAGATGTACGGGGCGAGCAGCACCGTGTCGCCCGGCCGCAGTCGGGCCCGGAGCAGGAACGCCTCGATCAGCGAGTACGCGGCCATGCCCGAGGAGGTGACGCTCAGCCCCCGCTGGTCGGGTGCCAGGCCGAGCACCTCCAGGAGTTGGGTCTCGATGCCGTGGCAGCTGGCGTGCTCGTAGCGTTCGTAGTTGACGCCCGGGGAGTCCTGCGCGCCGGTGTCGAAGAACTGGACCGCCCTGGACTGCGCGTACGACGGCGAGCACCACTCCATCGCGCCCCGGACGTAGGAGAGCGTCGCCAGGCCGTACCGGAGGATCACCTCGCCACCGGCCAGCGTGTCCGCCGGGTCCCGGTCGGCCCCGGCCTCGACGGCCACCCGCTCCGCCGTGATCCGCTGGACCGTCGCGTCGGTGGCCTCGCGGAGCCGGGCCACGACCGAACCCTCGACGGCGAGGAGGTTCTGCGCGCAGTACTCCGTGTGCTCGTCGATCTCCTGCCTGGCCGACAGGAGGTCCAGCCGGACGGTGCCCAGCTGCGTCAGGAGGTCGGTCCGCTGCGCGGCGAGCGCGCTGCCCGGGGCCTCGACGGGGTCGGGTGCCTCCCGCATCGGCCGGGTGATCCGGACCGGCAGGTCCGCCACCGCACGGCCGCGCAGGTCCAGGAGCCGAATCAGGTCCGGGTCGGTGAACGGGAAGCGGTGGATGCGGGACAGGGTGCTGTGGTGCAGGTTGCCGCCGCACAGCGGAATCCCGACCGGGCCGGTCAGCCGGCCCTGGGCCGCCAACCGCAGGCACGCGATCACCGCCGCCGCACCGGCCGGCTCGACCAGGATGCTCTCGTGCACCAGCAGCGCGTACGTCGCCGCGGCCAGCTCCTCCTCGCTGAGCACCACCGTGTCGGCGAGGTACTCGCGCAGGATCGGGAAGGTGATCGACCCCGGATCCAGGTTCACCGCGAGACCGTCGGCGAACGTCGGCTGGTGCAGCACCTGCGTGACCTCGTCAGCGGCGAGGCTCGCGGTCACCGACGCGTACCGCTCCGGCTCGCATCCGAACAGGCGGACCGGGGCTCCGGCAGCGGCCGCGCCCAGGGCCAGTCCCGAGACCAGGCCCCCGCCACCCATCGGCGCGACGAGGGTGGCCAGGTCGCCCACCTCGTCGAGGAACTCCAGGGCGATGGTGGACGCACCGGCGATCACGTCGGCGTTGTTGTACGGGGAGATGAAATGCAGGTCGTGCGCCTCCGCGAGGCCCCGGGCGTGCGCCGTCGCCTCGTCCAGGGCGTTGCCGTACTCGACGAGTCCCGCTCCGGTCGCCAGGATCCGCTCGCGCTTGAGCCGGCTCGACGTCACCGGCACGCAGATGTTCACCTCCCTGCCGAGCAGCCGGGCCACCTCGGCGACCGCCAGGCCGTGGTTGCCGGCGGAGGCGGCGATCACCGGGCGCTGTGGTCCACGTAGGACGGCGAGGTAGGCGCCCCGGTACTTGAACGAACCCGTGTGCTGCTGCGACTCGAGTTTCGCCCAGACGGGGACTCCCACAATCCGCTCCAACCAGGACAGTCGGCGGACCGGCGTGCGCACCGCGTGACCGAGCAGGTCGTCGGCCGCGGCGAAGACGTCGATGCCGTGTGCCGGAAGCGTTGGATCGTGCAAGGCGGCGGCGCGGACCTGGGTCAACTGTTCCTCCGACTGACGTACTGGCGCAGCAATCGGGCATCCGGGAATGGACCCTGATGGTGGCGACTATAGTGCGCCGGGCGCGCGTCGGTGGTCCCGTTCGCGCCGCCGGACTGTGCGAGACTGTCCGTCCACATCAGATTCGACGCCGGGGGGCCGTGGTGCACGAGGAATCGGTTTCCGCACGGGGCGGGCCGCTCTCGCACGCGCAGGAGCGCCTGTTCCTGTCGCACCAGTTCGATCCGGACCTCGACGACAACACCGTGATCTCCGTATCGCTGCTGACCGGCGCGCTGCGGCCGGATGTGCTCGCGTCGGCCGTGGCGGACGTCGTGGACCGGCACGCGGTACTGCGGACCATCTACACGTTCGACGACGCGATGGCGCCGGTCCAGGTCGAGCTGTCCGCGGCCGGGGCCGGCGTCGTGACGGAGTTGTCGACCTTCGACGGCGTGACGCCCCCGGAGGGGGTGCAGGCGGTGGCCGAGGCCCTCTGCGCCGACTGGTGGGACGCCCCCTTCGACCTGGAGAACGGTCCACCGGCACGGGTCCGCCTGGTCGACCTCGGCGCGGACCGCCATCTGCTGTGCATCGCGGTGCACCACATCTCGATCGACGGCTGGTCCTCGGCACTGATCCTCAACGACCTCGGGATCGCCTACCGGGCACGACTGACCCGGACGGCTCCGGAGTGGGAGCCCGTACCGTCCTATCAGGACTACATCGCCTGGGAGCGGGACCAGCTCGACCGCTGGGTCGAACGCGACGTGCCGTTCTGGCGGGAGGCGCTCAGCGTCCAGCCGGAGCGGCTCCTGCCGGCGACCTCCGCACTCAGCCAGGTGGAGTCCGTGGAGTACTCGACGGTCGTGCCCGCCGACGTGGTGCGGGACGCGGTGGCCTACGGCCGGCGGGCCGGGGCGCTGTCGTTGCCCCTGCTGCTGTACGGCACGGCGGCGGTCCTCGGCGCGAGGTTCGGCCAGAGCCGGTTGTGCCTCGGCACCGTCGTCAGCGGCCGTTTCGACGCCGAGTTCCACCCGGTGGTCGGCTGCTTCGTCAACCAGCTGCCGGTGCCGGTCGACATCGTCCCGGGGGCCGACCGGTTGACGGAGCTGAAGAGGACCGCGCGTTCGGTGCTCGACTGCCTCCGGCACTCCCGGACCCCGACCGACGAGGTGTCCCGGATCCTCGGCTGGTCGCAGCGCCAGCGGCCCTGGTTCCAGGTCGTCGTCGTGCTCCACGAGTTCCCCGGCCTGGTCGACTTCGGCTCCGGCGTGACCCTGACGACGGTGCAGCTGCGGACGCCGCGGATCCAGTCCGACCTGATCATCGAGGCCATTCCGCAGGCCGACCACTCCTGGCTGCTGCGGGCCCGGTGGCGCCGCGACGGCGTCAATGAGGAGGCCGGACGGGGAATCGTCCGCGACCTGGCCGGATGGTTCACCGACCTGGCCGCCTAGCCGAGTCGGAGCATCACCATCGACGCCGCGTAGATCCCGTCGGCGATGGCGACGACCGGTGTCGTGTGGGTGTCCGGCTGCGGACTGTACGAGACCAGGTCCACGTCGTGCCGGAAGAGGTGGCGTCCGCCGGGCTTCAGGAGGAGCGGCTCCGACCAGCCGGGCGGCAGGCCGAGGTAGCGCCGGCTGCGGAACGCGTACCCGATCGCGCCGCGGACCACGCGGTCGGAGTCGTTGACGAGCGTGCGCTCCACGGCCACGGGCTCCTCGGGCACGGCGGTCACGTCCACCGGCCCCTCCCACCGCAGAGCCGTGTCGACCGGTCCCGTGCTCCACCAGATGTCGCCGCACCGCCGGCACTGCAGGGTACTCACCCTCAGCTCCGGCTCGATCCGGTGGCGCAGCTCGATCAGCGTCGCCCTGGCCGTACCGCAGTTCGGGCAGTCGGTCGGGGACTCCGAGTGCTGCCGCAGAGTGGCGAACGCGGAGCCGCCGAAGTTCCACCCGGTGGTGTAGATGTGCTCCGTGAGCGATGCGACCATCTGCCGCTGGAGTTCCGCCAGGTCGGTCTCGATCTCGCCGGCCCGCTCGCCCGCGCGCGGGTCGTTCGGTTCGGCACAGGTCGCGCGGAGACGCTCGCGCAGGCCGAGCAGTTCCTGTTCGGGCAGGGCGATGTCGAGCCAGCGCAGCCTCTCCAACCGGGCCATGACCTGCTCGATCGCCGCCAACCGGTCGAGGTCGCGGTGGTCCGGGGGCTCCAGGCGGGCCCGCGCACCGAGCGCGGTGATCGCCGTCCGGTCGCGCCACGGCATGGTGAGGCCGGGATCGCCCAGGAGGCCGAACCGGACCAGCGCGCCGCCGAGCGGTTGGCTGCGTACCGCCAGCTGGCGGGTGATCTCGCCGAGTGGCAGGTCCGCGTCGATCGCCGCCACGAAGTCCGAGGCGGTGCCCAGCTGCGCGACGTGCACGCCGAGCGCGCCGACCACCGCCACCGCCGTGCCCTCGAGCAGGCCCAGGGCCAGGGCGATCCGGTGCGGGTAGGCGTTCGCGCCCACCGCGATCGACGAGCAGCTGTGGGCGAGGACGAGGGTGGCCCGCAGATCCGCGGCCGGCACGAGTTCGTCCTGGGTCAGGTCGGTGCGGAAGCAGCCCCTGCCCGACATGCACGGCGTGGCCCGCTGGTCCGGGTCCGCCGGCAGGACGGGCAGGTACATCGAATCCTCGCGGCCACACACCATGCTGTCCATCAGGCCGAAGCAGCATTCCCGCCCCTGACCGCGCAGCACCAGCACCTTGACGTGCTCCCGGCGGACGGTCTCCAGCTCGGCGAGGCTGGCCGCGTCGGCGCGGTCCGCGCCCTCCATCAGCGGGTGCGAGACCGTGAACACCTGATCCGACGGGATCGCGTCGACGGTGACGGTCCGGAACACCAGACAGCTCAGCGCGGCCTCGCTGCGGCCGGTCAGGACACCCACCAGGTCGGCCCGCGCCCCCGGCCAGTCTCCGGCCGCGGTCAACGCCTCGACCGTGCCGACGACGGCGACCAAGCCGCCCCGGGCCCGGTCGAGGGCCTCGGACAACTCGCTGGGCGGAACGTGGCTGTGCGGGCGGGCGGTCGCCAGGGCCAGCAGCCGACCCGCCGCGGCGCTGACCGGGGGCCCGACGGAGAGAACCACACCCGGGCGGGGGGTGACGGCGACCCGCGGCAGTCCACCGGCCGGGAACACCGATCGATACCGGTCGAGCTGCGGTCCGTCGAGGACCGGAAACGGCGACCCGGGCCGCCAGACCCCGGCCCGCGCGATGTACTCGTCGATGTCGCGACACACGTCGACGACCGCTCCCACTTCGGACATGTCGATCCCCCGTATTGGATCCGTTCGCGGTGCGGCGTGGGCGGCCGGGTACGCGGTCGACCTTTCGGGCACCACAGAGGACGGATGTCCGGTTAGTCTACCGGCACGCGATCACCACAACCGAGAGAGCAGGGACCATGCTAACCGAGGATTCGAGGTACGCGCCCTCCGCCGACGCGGTGCACTACAGCGACGGCTTCTCGGCCTTCTACCGCCGGTACTACACCCGTTGGGTGCGGGCGCTGTCCCCGCTGCTCGCCGACTACCTGCGCGAGCTCGATCCACATGCGACCCGCCTGCTCGACCTGTGCTGCGGCACCGGGGAGTCCATCGCCGTCTTCGCGCGGGCCGGCTGGGAGGTCGCCGGGGTCGACCTGTCGACGGGGATGCTCGCCCAGGCCCGGTCGCACCTGGCGGACCCGATCGCGGCGGGCCGGGTGTCCCTCACGCACGCGGACGCGGTCGGGTTCACGCTGCCGAGTCCGACCGACGCGGCGATCTGCCTGGACGGCGCGCTCAACCACCTGCTCTCGGTCGAGCAGTTGCGGGGCGCCTTCGCCGCCGTGCACGCCGCGCTGCGTCCGGGCGCGTCCTTCGTCTTCGATCTGTACGAGCCGCCGCACTTCCGGCACTGGCACCACATCGGCGTGATGGACGAACCTGATGCGATCATCGTCAAGCGCGGCATCTGGGACGAGGACGGCGGGTTCGGCATGCTGCGGGTGAGCGGCGCGTTCGGCGCCGGGGACACGATGCGGCGGGTGGACCAGAACCTGCGCAGCCGCGTCTTCGCGCCCGAGCTGGTCGAGGCGTTGCTCGACAGCACAGGGTTCTCCCGGGCGGGTTGCGACGTCCTCGTCCCCGCCTGCCCGTGCGGGCACGGTGTCGACGGCGAGTGCCGCACGACGTACCGCGCGGTCCGGCGCTAGTGGTCGCTGCCGACGACCGGGGTGGGCGGGGGCCCAGGCCGGGCCGGGTCGCGGAGCGGGCCGGCCCGGCCGCCACCGGGGCGGGGGCTCAGCGGGGCCTGACCAGCGGGAACGGCAGCGTCTCCCGGATCGTCCCCCCGGTCAGGAGCATCACCACCCGGTCCACCCCGATCCCCAGCCCCCCGGTCGGCGGCATCGCGTACTCCAGCGCGGTCAGGAAGTCCTCGTCGAGTTCCATCGCCTCCGGGTCGCCCCCGGCCGCCAGCAGCGACTGTTCGGTCAGCCGTCGGCGCTGCTCCACGGGGTCGATCAGCTCGGAGTACGCGGTGCCCAACTCGGTGCCGAAGGCGACGAGGTCCCAGCGCTCGGCGAGGCGCGGGTCGTCGCGGTGCTGGCGGGTCAGCGGGGACACGTCGGTCGGGAAGTCCTTGTAGAAGGTGGGCGCGAGGGTGTGGTGCTCGACGAGGCGCTCGTACAGTTCGAGGATCAGCTGGCCGTGGCCCCACTTGGGGTCGTAGGGGATCTCCCGGGACTCGCACAGTTCCCGCAGCCGCTCGACGGTCGTGTCCGGGCCGACCGGCTCCCCCAGGGCCGCCGAGATGGCGTCGTTGATGGCGATCACGGGCCAGTCGCCGGCCAGGTCGTAGGCGGTGCCCTCGTGGGTGATCACGGTCGTGCCGAGCGCCGCGCGGGCCGCCGACTGGATCAGGGTGCGGGTGAGGTCGAGCATGACCATGTAGTCGGCGTACGCCTGGTAGGCCTCCAGCATCGTGAACTCGGGGTTGTGCTTGAAGGACACGCCCTCGTTGCGGAAGGTGCGGCCGAGTTCGAAGACGCGTTCCACGCCGCCGACGGCGAGCCGCTTGAGGTACAGCTCGGGGGCGATCCGCAGGTACAGCCGCATGTCGTAGGCGTTGATGTGCGTGACGAACGGGCGCGCGTTGGCCCCGCCGTGGATGGCCTGGAGCATGGGCGTCTCGACCTCGATGAAGCCGTGGTCGTCGAGGGTGTTGCGCAGGGAACGGACCACGGCGCTGCGTGCCTTCAGGGTCGCGCGCGCCTCCGGGTTGACGATCAGGTCGACGTAGCGCTGCCGGACCTTGGCCTCGTTGTCGGCGAGCCCGAGGTGCTTGTCGGGCAGCGGGTGCAGGCACTTGGCGGTCAGGGTCCACTCGTCGACGAACACGGACAGTTCGCCGCGCTTGGACATGCCGACCTCGCCGGTGACGCCGACGTGGTCGCCGAGGTCCACATCGGACTTGAAACTGGCCAGGGGTTCGCCGCGCAGGAACAGTTGCAGGTCGCCGGTCCAGTCCCGGATCGTGGCGAACCCGATCCTCCCGTGGTCGCGGACCAGGACGACCCTGCCGGCGAGGGACACCCGCTGGCCGGTCATGGTGCCGGGTTCGAGGTGGCCGTGCTCGGCGGCCACGGCCGCGCAGGAGGTCGTGACGGGGAAGCCGATCGGGTACGGGTCGCCGCCCGCCGCCCGGATCGCGTCGAGCTTGGCCAGCCGGACCCGCATCTGTTCCGACCCGACCCGGGCCCCGGGTTCGGCGCGGCTGACCAGGGGCGTGAACCGGGCGACCTCGGCGGTCAGGCCCTCGGGGCTGGTGGTGTGCAGGGTGGAGGAGTGCGCGCCGGCCACGGGCAGGAAGCCCTCGGCGATGGCGGCGGCGATCCCGATCTTCGCGAGTTCGCGGCGCTCGCCGTAGCACAGGAACCGCGGTACCCATTCGGGATGGTATTTCGCGTTGGACCGGTAGAGGGTCTCCAGCTGCCACCAGCGGGAGAAGAAGACCAGGATCCGCCGCCACAGCCGCAGGATCGGGCCGGCGCCGATCCGCGCGCCCTCCTCGAACACGGCGCGGAACACGGCGAAGTTCAGCGACACCCGGTCCACGCCGAGCCGGCCGCACTCGCGCATCAGGGTCGCGACCATGAACTCCATCAGCCCGTTGTCGGCCGTGCGGTCCCGGCGCATCAGGTCCAGGGAGATGCCGTGCGAACCCCAGGGCGAGAACGACAGCAGCGACACGGTACGACCCTCCGCGTCCACCGCCTCGACCAGCACGCAGTCCCCGTCGGCGGTGTCGCCGAGCCGGCCGAGGGCCATGGAGAAGCCCCGCTCGGCGTCGGTGTCCCGCCAGGCGACCGCGAGCTCGGCGGCCCGGGTCAGCTCGTCGGCGGGGATGTCGCGGTGCCGGCGGACCCGGCAGGTGTACCCGGCGCGCTCGATCCGGTTCACGGCCTGCCGGACGGGGCGCATGTCGCGGCCCTCCAGGGCGAACTCGCGCGGCCTCAGGATCGCCTCGTCGCCGAGCTGCATGACCTTGAGCCCGCACCGGTCGTACGCGGTGGCGCCCTCCTCCGAGGCGCCCATCACGGCCGGCACCCAGCCGAAGGAGCGCGACCGGTCCAGCCACGCCTGGATGGCCGCGTCGTGCGCCGCCGGGTCCCCGACCGGGTCGGCGCTGGCCAGCGACACGCCGAACTCGACCCGGTAGGTGACGGCGGCCCGGCCGTTGGGCGCGAACACGGCGGCCTTGTCGCGCCGGGTGGCGAAGTAGCCGAGCGAGTCGGCGTCCCCGTACTCAGCGAGCAGGCCCCGGATCCGCGCCTCGTCCTCGACGGGCAGCGCCGACCGGGCCCGCTGTGAACGGAACAGCAGCACGACGGCCACGACGAGGGAGATGGCGCCCATCAGGCCGAGGACCAGGTTGACCCAGCCGGGGGCCCGGCCCGCGCGGCGCAGGTCGAACACGCCGCCGAGCAGTACCCGTCCGACGGTGTAGCCGAGTTTGGGCACCGTGCCGACCAGGTCGCCGGGGAACGCCGAGACCAGCGAGAACCCGATCCCGATGAAGACGGCCTGCAGGGCGAGGAACGCGCCGACCGCCCGGGCCAGGCTCGCGGGCCGGGCGCGGGCGTAGAACTCGCGGCGGGCCAGCAGCAGCGCGACGATCATGATCAGGGTGAGGACGGAGCTGATGCCCAGCGTCCAGACCTCCCACGTCCGGATCGGCGCGTCGGCCTCGATCTCGGCCCGGATGTCGGCGTCGGTGAAGTACAGGAGGACGAGCAGCCCGACCAGCAGCAGGGCGAGCAGCTGCACCACGAGCAGGATCAGCAGCCCCCACCACGCGACCCGTTTGCGGCGGGCGATGGCGGCGGCGAGGATCGCGACCAGGACCGCGTAGCCGAGGTTGGCCGGGGCCGGCAGCAGCAGGTTGTCCACGAACCAGCGGACCGGGTGCACGCCCCGGCCGAGCCCCGAGCTGATCGCGGACAGCGCGGAGAGCACCGCCACCAGGGTGAGCAGGGCGGCGAACACCTTCGGCACGTACCGCCGCCAGCTCCGGGGCGGGGCGGTCCAGTGCGGGACCGGTTCCGGCGGGGCGGGCGCGGTGGCTGTGACCACGGGCTGATCGAGATCATTCGCCATAGCGAATGATGCTAGACCGGACAAAGCCCGCCGCGCAGGTCGTTAGCGGGTGCGGGCCGTCGCGGCCCCGGATCTATTGCGCAAAAGGAGCATAGGGCGTAATTAACTACTTAGGCCACGAGAGCTCACTCCCCGCCGAAGGAGCCGCGACCATGCAGCACACCGGACAGCCCACCGCCGGTGCCCGTGCCGACGCCACAGCCACCCGGCCCGCCCTAGTCGCCGCCGCCCGGATCGCCGCCACCCTCGGCCTCGGCACCGCCGCCCTGCTCCTCGCCACACCCGGCACAGCCCCTGGCCGCCACGGTGACGGTCTCCCCCGGCACGGTCCCGCCCGGCGGCACGATCACCGTGACCGTCACCGGCGGCTGCCGCGAGGGCAGCGACATCAACATCGCCGGCCCCGGCTCCACCACCCGCCCCGACGTGGTCAGCAAGCTCGGGCCGGGCGGCCGGGGCGCGGTCACCGTGCCGCGCACCGGGCGGTCGGGCACCTGGTCGGTGTGGGTGTTCTGCGAGGACGACCTGACGCCGAGGACCGCGTTCGTGGTCAGCCCGGCGGGGCGGCCGGCCACCGGGGACGGCGCGACGGCCGGCGGACCCGACCCGGGGCTGGTCACGGCCGGGGGCGGCGCGCTGGCCCTCGCGGCGGCCGGCGGCCTCCTCCTGCTCCGCCGCCGCCGGACCGCCTGACCCGTGGCGAGCCGTTGGCCGTGGCTGGTGGTCGTGGCGCTCACGGTCGCGGGCGGCGGCCTGGTCGGGGCCGGCTTCGCCGCCGCACCCGAACCACCCCCGCAACCCTCCGACGGGTACGTGCCGGAGCCGCGCCCCTTCGACCCGACCGCGCCCCGGATGACCCCGTCCGAGCCGGTCCGGGTGGACGCGGCGCCGATCGACCTGCGCGCCCCGGTGCGCCCGGTGGGGCTCCGCCCGGACGGCGAGGTGGAGACGCCGGCGCTGGACCAGGCACACCTGGCCGGCTGGTACCGCGAGGGCGTCACCCCGGGCGAACGCGGCAGCGCCGTGCTCCTCGGCCACGTGGACAGCCGGCGGACCGGACCGGCCGTGTTCCACCGGCTCGGCGCGCTCCGCCCCGGCGAGCAGGTCGAGGTGACCCGCCGGGACGGGACGGTCGCGGTGTTCGGCGTCGACGGGGTGGCCTCGTACCCGGGCGACCGGTTCCCCGCGGCGGAGGTGTACGGCCGCGACGACGGGGCGTACCTGCGCCTGGTCACGTGCGGGGGCGCGTTCGACGCGGGGCGGGGGCACTACACGGGCAACGTGGTGGTGTTCGCGAGCCTGCGCGGGTACCGCGATGTCTCGGACGCCGACCGGGTCCGTCCACTGCGGACCTGGATCCCAGACCGGGAGGATCCGGCCGCTCCGAGCCGACCACCCGGGCAGCACCTTCGGACACCGGACCAGGCGCCCCCGTAACCCTCTGATGCCCTTGATCTGGATTTGCGCGCCGTGCGGTCAGGAGAACTGGTCGTAGCCCAGTTTGAGGACGAGCGCGACCACGACGACCAGCAGCACGATCCGCACGAACCCGGCGCCCCGCTTCAGTGCCGTGCCGGCCCCGAGCCGGGCCCCGACGATGTTGCACGCGGCCATGCCCAGCCCGAGCCCCCACAGCACGTGGCCCCGGGGCACGAACACCGCGAGCGCCCCGAGGTTGGTGCCCACGTTCACGATCTTCGCCATCGCCGAGGCGTGCACGAAGTCGGAGCCGAGCACCGTCGCGAACGAGATGATCAGGAACGTGCCGGTGCCGGGGCCGATCAGGCCGTCGTAGGTGGCGATGCCGACGCCCGCGAGCGCGACGGCGGTCAGGCGGCGCGGGCGGGTGTCGCGTTCGGCGACGACGACGAGGCCGACGCTGGGCCGGAACGTGATGAACAGGGCCACGCCGACCAGGATCGCCAGGATCACCGGCTTGAGCACGTCCGAGGACAGCGAACCGGCCAGCAGCGCCCCGCCGGCCGAGCCGAGGACGGCCAGGCCGGCGGCGGGCCAGATCACCCGCCGGTCGAGCTTGGTGCGCCGGGCGTAGGTGATCGCGGCCGTGGTGGTGCCGAAGACCGAGGACAGTTTGTTGGTACCGAGCAGGGTGGCCACCGGCGTGCCCGGGGCGGCGAGCAGCAGGGCCGGGAGCTGGAGGAGTCCGCCGCCGCCGACCACCGCGTCCACCCAGCCGGCGGCCAGCGCGGCGGCGAGCAGCAGGAGGATCGCGGCGGTGTCCATATGGCCGCGATCCTTCCGGCCCCGGGTCCCCGACACCACCCTCTGTCGGGGACATCACTACCCGGGGCGCTCCGGGCGCCGGCCGGCGCCGCGACCGTCAGTAGGCGGCGGAGAAGCGCTGCTGGTGGAACGAGCCCTGCTCCACCGCGTCCACGATCGCCGAGGCCAGGTCCCCGGTCGTGATCCGGCTGTCCCCGTCCGCACCGACGAGCGGGGTGTCGGTGGCCTCGGCCCGGTACACGCCGGTCTTGTCGCCGGGGACCAGGTGCGCGGGCGGCGGGCTGACGAACGACCAGTGCACCGTGGTGTCGGCGGCGCGGAACACGTCGAGCGCCTCCGCGGCGTCGAGCGCCTCCTTCCGGTACTGCTCCGGGAAGCCCGGCAGGTCCACCAGCCGGGTGCCGTCCGGGGTGGTCAGGCTGCCGCCGCCCCCGACGAACACGAGCCGCTCCGGCGCGGCGGCGAGCAGGGCGTGGGCGGCGGCGGTCGCGTCGCCCTTGACGGCCGCGATCACGGCGTCGTGGCCGGCGAGCTGGTCGCCCGGGTCCGTGGCGTCGAACCCGCCGGACCGGGTGAGCGCGGTCAGCTGGTGGCCGCGCGCGGCGACCTCGTGGGCGATGGCCTTGCCGATGAAACCGGTGGCTCCGATGACGGCGATCCTCATGACGTGGTCCTCTCGATGAAGCGGGTGATCAGGGCGGAGATCTCGGACAGGCACTCAACGAGTGCGAAATGTCCGGTGGGCAGCAGGTGCAGTTCGGCGTCGGGGAGGTCGCGGAGGTAGGCCCGCGCGCCCGGTACCAGGAAGAAGGGGTCCCCGGTGCCCCACACGACGAGCGTGGGCGGCTGGTGGGCGCGGAGCCAGGCCTGCCAGGTGGGGTACAGCGCGACGTTGCTCGGGTAGTCCAGGGCCAGTTCGACCTGGATGTCCTTGCGGCCGGGCAGGTCGAGGTAGTGCTGGTCGAGCAGCCAGCTGTCCGGGTCGATCCGGTCGGGGTCGGCGGCCCCGGCGAGGTACTGCCCCCGGGTGCCTTCGGGTTCCAGTACCGGCCGGATCTGGTCGGGGGTGGCGGTGAGCAGGCCGTGCGCCATCTCACTGAGGCCCTCGGCGTAGGCGTTGCCGTTCTGGGCGATCAGGCCGGCGATCCGCTCGGGCAGCCGGCCGGCGAGCCGGAGCGCGGTGGGCAGGCCGTAGTCGAAGCCGTAGACGAAGAACCGCTCCAGGCCGAGTTCCTTGACGAAGCCCTCGGTGATGTCGGCGAGCCGCTCGAAGGTGAACGCGAAGCCCTCGGGGGTCTCGGTGCGCCCGAAACCCGGCAGATCAGGGGCGATCATCCGGTACCGGTCCCCCAGCGCTCCGAGCAGCCCCCGGAACTGGTGCGACGCGGACGGGAACCCGTGCAGGAGCAGGAGCACCGGGGCGTCGGCGGGGCCGGTCTCCCGGTAGAACACGCGGACCCCGTCGACCTCGACGAAGCGGTGAGCGATCATCACATGCCTCCAGAACTTGTTGACCCATTAGTTTCTAGTCGATCATGACTAACGTGTCAACCCCGTGCTGTAGCATTAGTGAGATGGATCGCCCCGCGCCGTTGACCGGCGAGCACCTCGCCCTCGACCTGGTGAACACCCGGCCCGCCGGCTATGACGTGTTCGCCGACGCCGAGGACACCCGGGCCTGGCTGGCCGCCCAGGCCGACCGCCTGCCCCAGCCCACCGGGCCGCTGTCGGACACGGACCTGGCCAGCCTCAAGGCCGTCCGGGCCTACGTGGACAGGGTGCTGCTCACGGCCCATGCGGGCGAGCAGCCCGCGCGGTCCGCGCTCGCCTCGCTGACGCTGATCCAGCAGGACTCCCCGGAGTACGGCGAGCTGGGCTGGGACGGCACCCGGGTGACGGTCACGCCCCGCCGCTCCGGGCCGTACATCGCCCAGGTGATGGCGATCCTCGCCGCGGCGGCCGGCGAGCTGCTGTCCAGCCCGGCGCTGAGCCGGCTGCACCGGTGCGAGGGGCCCGACTGCACCCTGTTGTTCATCCCCGCGAACCCGCGGCGACGGTGGTGCTCCCCGGCCGTCTGCGGCAACCGGGTGCGGGTCGCGCGGTACTACCAGCGCCACAAGCTGCCCTCCTGACGCCGGATGATCGACCGTCCGCCATGTCCGGATCCGGTTCCCGATCGTCCACATAAGATTCTTCACAGCTTGCGAGCTAGGCCTGCACGTTCACACCAGCTGATACTAAGTGCGTCACCGACCACCTACTGGGGGTACGCACAAACATGCGCAAGCTCATCACCGGGTTCGCCGCGGCACTGACCGTGACCGCGGCCGCCCTGGCCCAGTCCTCCGTGGCCACCGCCGCGCCCGCCTGGACCAACCCGACCTGCGCCACGGTCACCGGCGCGTCCGGCGTCACCTACACCAAGAACGCCGGCGCGACCCTGACGCCCACCGCCGCCACCTCGATCCCGATCACCTACACGTTCGGGCTCGCGGCCCTGGACACGGCGAACACGCTGATCGCGACCCGGGAGTACACCGACCCGGCCACCCTGGCGCAGACCAACACCGTGCTGCGGTCCACCAACGCCGGCTGCTCCTGGTCCACGATCGCCACCCTGCCGACCGGCTGGTTCCTCCGGGCCACCGCCGCGAAGGGCGGCCGGGCGTACCTGTGGTCGGACTCCGGCACCCACGGCATCTACCGGGTCACCGGCACCACGGTCACCGCGATCACCGACCCGACCACCGACGGCATCACCGGCCTCAACGTCGACCCGTTCGACGGGCTGCACGTCGAGCTCGCCGACAACGCCGGCCAGCTGTTCGAGTCGTACAACGGCGGCTCGACCTGGACCACCACGGGCAGCACCCCGCCCGGCGTGAACGCCTACGACGTGTACGACACCGCGATCGACCCGAAGAACCCCACCCACGCCGTCGTCGGCACCTCGGGCAAGGGCAGCTTCGTCACCTTCGACGGCGGCGGCAGCTGGACCGCGTCCACCGGCCTCGACCTGACCCCGGGCGGCCTCGGCGCCAACGTGTTCACCCTCGCGGTCTCCCCCGCCAACAGCAGCGTCGTGTACGCCATGGGCCTCGACATCGACGAGGCCGACGCGCACGTCCCCGGCAACGGCCGGCACCTGTACCGGTCCACCGACGGCGGCCTGACCTTCGCGCCGATCGTGACCGGCAGCTCCGCCATCGTGCTGACCAACGGCGTGTCCCTGTGGCCCAGCCCGGTCAACGCCAACGAGCTGTGGTTCGAGTACGGCTCGAACTTCCAGAACTACGGCACCGACCTGTTCAAGTACTCGGCCACCACCGGACTGGTGACCAAGACGCACAACGCCGAGCACGGGATCACGTCGCTCGCGTTCAACCCGACCTACCCGGGCACGATGTACCTGGGCCTGGCCAAGGAGCCTTCGGGCAGCTAGTCCGCACGCCCCAGCGGCCCCGTTCCCCCTGCCGGGGGGCGGGGCCGTTCGGTTCCGTCGCCGAGCAGGCTCCGGCCCCGGTCGGTGACCGCGTAGACCACCTCGCGGCCCTGCCTGCGGCTCTCCACCAGGCCGGCGTCGCGCAGGACGGCCAGGTGCTGCGACACCGTCCCCGGGCTCAGCCCGCTCAGCGCGGCCAGTGCCTTCGTGGTGGCCGGCGCCACCACCAGTGCCAGCAGACCCGCGCGACTGTGGCCGAGCAGCCGGCCCAGTGCCCCGGGGGCACCGGCGGGGGGCTCCCACAGCGTGCCTACCCCTCGCGCCGGGTACACCGCTGACGGCTCGGACCCGGGTGACACGCTCAGCGCGATCGTGTCCTGGAAGAACAGACTCGGAATGAGTGGGAAGCCCGCACCCGCCACCTCGATGTCGATGCCCGCCCCGTGATCGACCACGAGCCGGTCGCCCTCCCACCGGGTCGCCGGGCTCAGCGTGTCGAACAGCAGCCGCGCGCCGCCGACGGTGAACTGCCGGGCCCGGTAGGCGATGTCCGCCTCCAGCAGCGCCCGCATCCGGGGCCAGTGCGGCAGGAGCGCCACCCGCCACCACACCTCCACCGCGTCGGCCACCTTCGGCAACATCCGCGCCGGATCGTCGGCCACCTCGCGGACCAGCGGATGCGCCGGAGCCCGGGGCCGGTCGATGTCGGCGATGTCCTGCCGCACCCGGTCCGCGGGTGTCGCCCGCAGTTGGCGGAGGTCCTCCTCGATCGTGTCGAACGGGCCACGGGGCACCGGGGTGAGGAAGTCCGGGAGCCAGACCCGCGGGCGGACGAACGCCCGGAGCAGGTCCGCGTGCGGGGCGACGTCACGGCGGGCGACCGCGGAGCGGGCCAGCCCGATCCAGGGCAGGTGGTGCGCGTACCGGCCGGGGTCCGCCAGTGCCCACAGGCTGGTGACGGTCTCCCAGATCGGGGAGACGCAGAACCGGATCGCGGCGACGTCGCGGGCTCCGAATCTGATCTGGGACACGCCCGCACCCTAGTCGAGGATTTGACGGTCGCCGAATCTGTGGAGGGATGGCGGTTCTTGCCGTTGGCTGGAGCCCGGGCACGGGCACGGACCCCTGCTCCACGGGGGAACAGGGGTCCGGAGACCGGCGTCCCCACGGCCGGGCCGCCGCCCCGGGGTCGGTCAGTTCAGGTCCGACGTCCCCGTCTCGACCTCGGACCACACCACGCGCCACCCGTCGAGCAGCGCGCCCGGGACGCCCGCGTGCACCGCCCACGCGACGAGCACGGCGCACGCCCCCAGCAGGACGGCCAGGAGCAGCCACCGGCTGCGGACGTGTCCGGGCGGCAGGGCGGTCACGGGGCGGCTCCGGTGGGGACCGGCTCGGCGGACAGCAGCCAGTCGAGCGGGGCGGTGGCGGCCACGTCCCCGTTCGGGTCGGCGGCCATCGAGGAGACGAGGAAGTAGCGGACCTCGGCGAAGTCGCGGCCGGCGGCGAGGAGGAGGTTGTCCAGGCCGGCGTCGTCGAGCCAGGACCGGATGGCGTCGGAGGCCGCGCTGGCGGCGCGCGACCGGCCCCGGGGGTCGGGCGCCGGAGCCCCCTCCCGCGACCGTTCCGGCGCGGGGTCCGGGCCCGGCGGCGTGGAATCCGGGAGCGCCAGGTCCGCACCGGCCGGCCCCGCCAGCAGCAGGTCCGCCTTGGACACCACGAACGCGAGCCGCTGCCGCCGCAGGTCCACCCCGTAGTCCCGCAGCCGGCGCACCGTGACCTGGTAGGACTCGTCGGGGTCGTACAGGGCCGCGCCGACGGGGACCCCGCCCGGGCCGGCCAGTCCGCGCAACCGGGCCCGGACCTCCGGGATCGAGAACGGGTCGAGGACGAACACCAGCCCCCGGGCGTGGTCGAGGTACGCGAGCTCCTCGTTCTGGGACCGCTCGGTGAACCGCTCCCCCGCCGCGTCGAACACGTGCAGCAACGCGGTCCGCCGGCCGCCCGCGACCCGGAGCGTCACGGCGGAGGGCAGCGCCTTCCCCGTCTGGGCCGTCGAGTCGCCGCCGCCGATCGTGGCCTCGTACTCCGCGAAGGCCCTGCCGCTCTCCGGGTCGGCCGGGGCGATCCGGATCCCGGGTCGCGCGCTGAGCCCGACGAGGCCGGCCATGATGAACCGGGTCTTGCCGGCCATCGGCGCGCCGAACACGGGGATCCGCACGTCGGTGGCCAGGGCCGCGTCGGAGTGCAGGGGCGATTCGCACCTCTGGCAGACCGTCTCCAGTGCGCGGCCCGCCCGGAGCACCGTGGTGGGCAGGGTCGCCCCGCAGCCGCAGTGCCGCCACAGGACGCCGAGCCGGCCGGGGCGCAGGTCGCGGTGCAGCCGGTCGCAGCCGGGGCAGCGGTACGCGGGCAGCCGGGTCACGTGGTAGCAGCCGGGGCGCGGGCAGCTGGCCGCCGCGTGGAACACCCGCTGCCAGAGCCGGTCCGCGGCGCGCAGGACGACGGCCGTGGCCAGGCCGCCGCCGACCGCGAGCACGGTGACCAGGGCGGTGAGGGCCGTCGCGAGCAGGACACCGGCGGTCGCGCCGGCCGTGACCGCGAACAGGAGGACGAGCAGCGGCAGGAGCAGCGGCCAGGCCCACAGGGTGTGCGCGCCGAACCGGCCGAAGCTGTGGTCGATGGCCCAGGCCCAGGCCCGGTACACGACGCGGGCGGTCCAGGCGGCGGACGCCCGGAGGTCGCGGTACACCTGGGCCGTGAAGTAGCCGGGCCAGGCCGGGTCGCCAGTCGACGCCGGGCCGACGACGGCCGGGGAGCCGGGGCGTGGCCCGTGGCCGAGGAGCACCCGGCCGGCGAGCGCGACGGCGAGCCCGGCCCCGAGGAGCAGCCCGGCGACCCCGAGCAGGTACGACCCGGGGAACGCGACCCAGACCAGCGCCAGGAGGCAGGCCCAGGCGTAGGCCACGAGGGCGAGTCCCCCGATGACGATCACGACGATGGCGGGCACGCGTCACCTCCTCCGGGGCAGGAACCGCTTGATGCCGCGGCTCCGGCGGGTCCCGGCGGCCCAGGTCGCCCAGTCGGCCGCGCGGTGCTGGTCGCCGAGGTCGGCCAGTTCCCCGGCGACGGCGGACACGGCGGACTCGTCGGCGCGGGCCAGCCAGTGCGCCAGCGCCTGGTCGAGGACGGTGGGCCGGCCGCCGCGCAGCAGGGCCGCCATCAGCACGTCCCCCGGGGAACCGTCGGCGGTGACCCGGGCGGCGAGTTCCTGGTAGTAGTGCGCGCGGACGCCGGTCGGCACGTCGAGCAGCAGGTGGGTGACCAGCGCCGGCCGGCCACAGTCGAGCATCGCGGCGACCAGTTCGCTCCCGTGCGCGGCGACGACGTCGACGGCCACGGACCGCAGCCGGCCGAGGATGTCGTCGGTGCGCAGTTCCGGGGCGGCCATCCCGTCGGTGACGCCGCGCAGGGTGGCCTCGTCGGCGAGGAGTCCGTCGAGGTCCTGGCCCGGTTCGGGGACCAGGGACCGGTCGACGAGCGCGTGGCCGAGGACGATGGCGGCCCGCAGTCCGGCGGGGGTGACCCGGGCCGCGCGGATGTGCCGGTCGACGGCGGACGGACCGATCCGGGTACCGACGGGGGCCCGGTCGCGGACGAGTTCCAGTTCGGCGGCGGTGGGCGTGACCCGCCGCCACAGGGCCGCGCACGCCGCCCCCGCCGCGTCCCGGTCGCCCCGGGCCTTGTCCAGGTCGAAACCGAGCAGTTCCAGCCGGTACCGCTCGGAGCCGCCCGCCATCGCCGCGCCCATCACGGCCCGGTCCAGCGGGCTCGCGGGATCCACGACCCGGCCGATCAGCCGCCGCCACCACCGGTCGCCCAGGGCGTCGGCGCGGTCCGGGGCGCGGTCGAGGACGGCGAGCAGCCGGTCGCACAGCAGGTCGGTGAGGTGCGCGCCGTCGGGCCACCGCCCCGGGTCGTACACGTCGCCGGCCTGGTCCCAGTGGGTCACGAACCGGGCCACGTCGGCGGGTACCCGGTCGATCGGCGCGGGTAGTCCGAACCGGCTCGCGACCCGGAGCACCGCGTCGAACGCGGGGCCGTGGGCTCCGGCGAGGGCACGGGCGAGGACGTCGGCGGCGCGGCCGTCGTCGCGGGGGGTCCACTCGTGGCGGGCCAGCGGGGCCAGCGGGTCCGCGTCCCCGGACGCGGGCGGCGGGGCAGCGCCGGGTCCCGGGGAGCCATCGGCCAGCGAACCGCTGCCGGCGCCCGGCCGCCCGGCGGGCCCGTCGGACACCGTGGCCGCCGCCTCCCGCGCCTCGGCCTCCAGCAGCGCGATCCGCACATCCGCCGCCCGCCCCGGGAACCGCCCGTCCCGGGTGACCCGGTCCAGATCCCGGAGCACGGCGACGGCCCACCCGGTCACATCGGCGGCGACGGTGTCCACGACCGCCGCCCCGTACGCCTCCACCAGCGCGGGCGCGCCGTCCGTCAGCCACCGCACCACGGCCGGCAGGTGCTCCCCGGCGGGACGCGCCCCGAGCACCGCCGCCGCCCCCAGCGCCAGCGCCGCCCCGTCCGCGAGCCCCGACCCGGCGGCGATCTCCACCGCGTCGGTCACGTCGTACGGGTCCCCGGCCGCGAACAGCCCCGCCCAGTCCAGGGCGACCGGGTCGACGGGCCCGTCGGCCCACGCGTCGCGGACCAGGTCGAACACGAGGTAGTCGTCGGCGGGCACCGGGCCGGCGTCGGGGTGCACGGCGAGGACGGGCTGTTCGGCGTACGCCGGGTTGGTGGTGAACACCTTGAACCCGATCCCGAGGGCGACCCGTTGGGGCAGCAGCAGGGTGCCGGCGGCGAGCCAGGTGAGCACCGGGCCGGGCCGGTCGGCGACGAACAGCACCCGGCGCGCGCCCGGCGTACCGAGCGCGCGCAGGGCCGCGAGCAGGGTGCCGAGCCGGCGTACCCCGTCGGACTGGCTCTGGACGAAGTCCCGCACCGTCTCGGCGTCCAGCGGCCCCGGCCCGGCTTCGACGACGGGGCTGGCGGTGCCGTCCATCGGCGAGGTGCGCCAGAACGGGGCGCCGAACAGCTGCGCGGGGCGGACCGGCCCGTAGTCGGCGGGGTCGCGGGTGACGATCGCGTGGGTGAGCTGGTTGCCCTCGCGGGTGCCGTTGGCCTCGCGGCCCAGGTAGACGCCGCTGGCGGTGGCCAGGATGCCGTCGGAGACGTGCGCGAGGGAGGTCGGGTAGTCGGCGACGGGACGGCGTTCGCGCATCCAGGCGGGCGGGGGCTCGTAGAGCAGGGCGCGTTGGACGAGGGCCATCGCCTCGGAGTCCGCGCCGGGCGACTTCGCCTGGAACTGGAGCCCGGCGGTGCCGCGCAGCCCCTGACCTGGCCGGCAGTCGGTGTAGACGAGGGTGTCCATCACTTCCTCCCGACCGGGACGACCCCGAACCCGCCGAGCAGCCAGACCAGCGGCTCGTCGACCCGGTGCGGCCGGACCCCGCCCGGGTCGACGACGCCGGCCTCGTAGTCGGGGGGCGCGCCGAGGGCCGAGACCCCGAAGTACCGGAAGTTGTCGTAGTTGAGGCGCAGGTGCGCGTCGACGTTGTCCGCGCCGAGTTCGTCGAGCAGGGCGCGGATCCGTTCGTGGGTGTCCTGGCCGGCGGGCTCGTCGTAGTAGGGCACGGGCGGCGGGGTGGCCAGCAGCGGGTGGTCGGGGCCGAGCAGGTCGAACAGCCCGTCGATCTTCGCGAACGCCACGGACACCGGGATCGGGATCCGTTTGCGGGGCTTGACGCCGTGGCTGACCCGCAGCGCGTCGGTCACCCGGCCGACGACGTCGAGGGTGGCCTCCTCCGAGGTCATCGCGGCCCGCGGCAGGCCGAGGCGTTGGCGGGCCTGGGGCAGCATGAACGGGTCGAGCAGCAGGATCAGCGCGTCGGCGGCCCCGAGGTAGGCCAGCTCCACGGCGTTGCTCTGGGTGGTCAGGTCCTCGCCGGCCGTGTCGTAGAAGGACAGATAGGACGTTCGCAGACTGGTACGGCCGAGCCGGCGGTGTTCCTGCCGCCACTCGAACACGAGGGGCTCGCGCCGGCCCGCCTGGGCCTGGGCGGTCTGGGCGAACAGCCGGCGGTCGTCGTACACGGCGTCGACGTTCTGTTGCAGCCACACCAGCGGGGAGGCCGCGTCGCCCTGCCGGTCGCCCGACAGCCGCACGTCGGCCCCGAACCGGCGGCGCAGGCCGGCCCGCAGCTCGTGGGCGAGCACGGTCAGGTACACGGTTTTGCCGGTGCCCTTCGCGCCGACCATAGCGATCAGCGGGCTGCGCGAGCCGGCGAAGTTGGGCGACAGCGGGGTGTGGCAGCACGGACAGACCCGGATCCCCGACTCGCCCCCGCACGCGGGGCACGGGGCCTTCGCGGGGGCCGGCCCGACGGGCAGCGACGGGCCGTACGCCGGCCGGGTGCGGCCCTGGAACCCGGTCTCGGCCTGTCGGGCTGTGTCCACATCGGAGGCACAGCCCTGCCGGCCGGGGACCCCGCGACCCGTGCACTGGTACCAGAGGCGGTGCGAGGCGATCCGGTGGTAGCAGTACGGGCAGGCGGTGCGGCTCATCGAGTCACCTTGAGTTCTGCGAGCGGCGGGTCGACGGCCAGGACGTCGGCGGGCCGGGTGACGAAGCACCGCAGCCAGTACGGGGCCCGGGCCGACGCCGGCAGCTCGAACGCGAACTCCGCCGTCCCGCCCGGGGCCAGCTCGCCGGTCCAGTGCGCCAGCGGCATGCCCTGCTCGGGGGTCGACGGCAGCACGATGCCCGGGGCGAGCACGACGACGAGTTCCAGCCCTGCGCAGGCCCGGTCCGCGCGGACCGTGACGATCCGCTCCCGGGACAGCCTGTGCCGCAGGCCGGGCCGGCGCGCGATCGTGTACGACAGTCGGGCCGGTAGTCCGGACACGGCCACGGCGACCGGCAGGGACACCGCCTGCCCGTGCGGCCCGACCGCGATGCCCCGCACCTCGGCGGTGCCGCCCCCGGCCCCGACGGGCAGCACGCACCCGTCCGCGTACTGCGCCCGGCTGACCTGCCGGGTCGTCGTACCCTCCGGGGTCGTCCAGGTGACCTCGGCGAGCCCGACGTCCTCCGGCCACTCCCAGGACACCACCACCCTGTCCCCGGACCGGCGGGCGCTCAGGCCCCGGACCGGCGTGCTCAGGCCCACCGCCACCGGCCGGCCGACGACCGCGCCCGTGCCGCCCACCGCGAACGGCACGTAGAAGTGGTGGCCGTTGGGCGCCTCGGTGTCCAGGACCGATCGGCCCCCGTCGTGCCGGCGGTGGCCGGTGACCGGCTGCCCGTACCCCCGCATGGTGGTGATCTCGACGGTCTCGCCGACCGGCCAGCCGGGGGCGGCCCCGGACCGCCGGAGCACCACCTCCCCGTCGCCGGACCACGACAGCCGGAGCACGACCCGGCCGGCGACCGTCACGGGAACGGCGTCCAGGTCCGCCACGGCGGTCGCCGCGCCCCGGGGCACCGCGGACTCCACCACGGTCGGGGCGGGGCGTTCGGTGCCGTCGGCGGCCCGGTACACGGCGGTGAGGCCGTAGAAGTGTTCCACGCCCTCGGTGACGTCCGGGTCCACGAAGGACGAGCCGGTGACCGGGACGGGGGTGCCGTCCGCGGGCCCGGCGGGCGGGCGGCCGACGGTGCGGGTGACCGCGATCCGGACCGCGCCGGGATGCGCCTGCCAGGAGCCGACCACGTGGTCGGCGTGCGCGAGGAGCCGCACGTCCACGACCGGGGGCAGCAGCTCCAGCTCCGCGGAGCCGGCCGGCCGGGACCAGGCGCGGTCGGGCGCGGCCACGAACACCGCGTAACGGAACCGGCGGGCCACCGGCGGCACGTCCTCGGCGCGGGCGGCGGCCGTGTCCGCGACCACCACCCCGTCGCGTTCGTGCTCCGGCGGCCGGCCCTCGGCGCGCAGCACCCGGTACCGCAGGTCCGTGGACCCCGACAGCGGCGCGCGCCAGGCGAGCCGGACGACACCGCCGGCCGGGATCGCGGTGACGTCGAGCGCGGCGGCGACCGGCAGCCGGCGGAGCTGGAGCGCCAGGGCACTGTCGGCCGCGTCGATGGCGGCCGCCTCGCGGAGCAGCCGTTCGGCCTCGCCCTCCCTGCCGGCCGTCGCCGCCGCCGCGGCCTCGTGCAGCAGGGCGACCAGCCGGTCGGTGGCGGCCCGGACCTGGGCGGTGACCGCCTCGTGGTCCGGGTCGGTGGTCGCCAGCGCGGCGAGCGCGGACCGGGCGGCGGCGAGTTCACCGGCGGCCAGGAGTTCGCGGACCCGGTCGGCGGGGCGGGCCGGCGCGCCCCGGCCCGGGGGCAGGCTGGCCACGAGCAGGCCGGCGTCGTCCTTGGTGAGGCCCAGGCCGGCGGCCTCGGTGACCAGCAGCGCCTCCGGCATGCCCTCGTCGCGCATCGACCGGACGACCTCGACCACGTGGTACAGCGCGAGGGTCCGCAGGTCCAGGCCCCGGTCCACTGCGGTGCGCAGGATCGCCAGCGCCGCCTTGGCCGCCCGGACCGCCGGGGAGTCGGCGGTGCGCTCGGAGTCCTGGGCCCGCCGCCGCAGGGTCGCCTCGTCCAGCCGCAGACTCGGCTGGCCGGGCACCTCGAACCGGCGGACCAGCGCGAACGGCCTGGTCAGCCCCGGGTGCAGCAGGTGCACCACGGTCCGGGCGTGCGCGGTGCGCAGCTGTTCGCGCAGGTCGGCCCATGCCGTGCGGTCCAGGCCGGGCTCCGCCGGCAGGTCCACCCCGTCGACCACGGTCAGGCCCGCGTCGACGGCGGCCCGGCGCACCCGGTCGACGCCCAGCTCGGCGCGGGTGCCGGCGATCATGTCGAGCTGGGTGCGGGTGATCCGGCCGGAGCCGCCGTACGAGGCGCGCATGTCGGTCACCAGCTGGTCGTGCTGCGGCTTGAGCCGGCCCTCGTAGTCGCGGGCCTGCTCGCGCCACCACGCCGGGTCGGTCATCCGCGCGCCGGCCGTCCGCTTCAGCTCCTCGTCGGCGCTGATCATCTGCTGGCAGACCCGGCCCAGGCTGGTCTGCCCGTTGGCCTGCTTGCGGTTCCACAGGGCCCGGACGGCGCGCAGGTGCTTCTCCAGCTGCGCGGAGTCCATGCCGGGCTCCACCGCGTACCGGGTGACCAGGTCGCCGGGGAGCGCCCCGAGCAGCTTGCGCAGCGGCCGGAGCACCTCCCTCTCGTAGCCGACCGGATCGAACGGCACGGGTCAGCCCCGGACCGAGATCGCCGCGACCGTCCGCTTGGCCTGGTCGACCTCCTCCTCGCTGAGCACGCTGACCCGGACCTCGATGGTCAGGTCCTTGCCGGAGCTCGGCTCGACGGCGGTGACCGTGAGCAGGCCCTCGTCGTCCACGGTCATCGCGATGTCCAGCGGCGAGCCGACCGGCATCGGCGGCAGGCCCGAGATCAGGCCGGAGCCGTGGTCGACCGGCTTGTTGGCGGCCAGGTCGCGGCTCTCCTCGGAGCCGGCCTGCTCGTACAGCTCGACCAGGACCTCGGTCTGGTTCGGCACGATGGTGGACGAGTCCAGCCGGGCGGTCCGGGGCAGCGCCTCGTCGGCGTGCACCATGTGGTTGATGTAGGAGGCGCCCTCGATGTCGTCCTCCCAGCGCGGCACCCCGGTGTCCACGAGCTTCACGCCGAACGCCTTGGGCAGCACGTTCGTGATCCGCTTCGCCGCGACGGACGCGATGGCCTCCGCCGACAGGCCGGTGCGCCGGGCCAGGTCCGCGATCCGCTCCTCGCGCTGGGCGGGGGTCTGGGCTCCCTTCGTGGTGTCCCACTCCCACACCGAGCGGTTCAGCGCGAACCGGGCCGCGCCCTTGGCCACCGCCAGGTCCGGGTCGTGCAGCCGGGGCTCCCAGCCGAACTCGGCGCGCAGCCGCTCGGCGACGGCCGGCATCTTCGTCGAGCCGCCGACCAGCAGCACCTCGTCCACCGTGACGCCGGGGGCCTTCTCCGCGAGCTTCACGAGCGTCCTCTTCGTGTACTCGATGGTCCGGTCCAGCAGGTCCCGGGTCTGCTCCTCGAAGATCTCCCGGGTCAGCTCGACGGTCACCGGCACCCCGCCGGCCCGCAGCGGGATCGGCGCGGACCTCGACTGCGACAGCCGCTTCTTGGCGTTCTCGGCGGTGTTGACCAGCTCCTGCATGAACTGGTCGTCCTCCGCCAGGTCCTCGTCCACCCCGGCCCGGGCGGTGAACTCGCCCAGCAGGTACCGGACCAGGCGGGCGTCCCAGTCCGCGCCGCCGAGCTGCTGGTCGCCGTCCGTGCAGAGCACCTCGATCGCGTCGGAGGTGATCCGGATGACCGTGGTGTCGAAGGTGCCGCCGCCCAGGTCGTAGACGAGCACGGTGCGCTCGGCACCCGTCGCCACCTCGTACTGGAGCGCGGCGGCCACCGGCTCGGGGACGATGCCGATCACGTCCAGCCCCGCGATCTCGCCGGCCTTGCGGGTCGCGTCGCGCTCCAGCATGCCGAAGTACGCCGGGACGGTGATGACCACCTTGCGGACCTCGCGGCCGGTGTGCGCGCGGGCGTCCTGGACCAGCTGCTTGAGGATCAGCGCCGAGATCGACTCCGGGGTGTGCTCGACGTCGTCGATGATCCAGTGCCGCTCCTGGCCCATCGAGCGCTTGACCAGGGAGACCACCCGGTCCGGGTACACCCGGGCGTACTCCTTCGCGGTGCGGCCGACCACGACGTCGCTACCGCTCTCGAAGTACACGACGGAGGGGGTGGTCTCCTCGCTCTCCATCAGGCTGCGCACCATGGTCGGGCGCGCCGTCTCGTCGACGTAGGCGATGGCGGAGTACGTGGTGCCGAGGTCGATGCCGCAGTACACGTCGGTCTCGTCGGTCATGGTCCTTCTCCTTGCCGGTCAGGGGCTCGTCTGGGCCGGTCGGCGGCGGTCGGGGTCCGGTCGGGCTACGCCCGCGGGTCGGGTTACGCCCACGGGTCGGGCTACGCCTGCGGGGTCGGTTCCGGCTCGGCCGGCGGGGTCCAGCGGGCGACCCGCACGGCGGCCGGCGCGACGACCCGGTCGGACACCGCGTCGTGGTACCCGTCGCCGAGCACCTCCGCGACCAGCCCGTCCCCCTCGGGCCCCGCGGCCGGCACGGTCCCGACGGCCCGGTGCCGGTACGGGTCGTACGGGTCCCCCGGCGCCACCGTCAGCACCCGCACCCCGCACCGCTCCAGGGTCTGCTCGACGCTCACCACATAGGAGGCCAGCAGCGCGGCGGTCTGCTCCCGGGTGATCTCCCCGGGCAGGGCGCCGGCCTGGCGGAGCAGGTCGTCGCGGAGCCGGTGCAGGTCGGTGACCAGGGGGCGGAGCAGCAGTTGGCGCTCGCCGACCCGGAGCCGCTGGTTCTCCTCGTGCAGGCGGTCGATGGTGCGCTCCCGGGCGGCGGCGACGTCACCGAGGGCGGCCTCGATCCGGCCCAGGCGGAGGTCGAGCGGGTCCGGGGCGGCGACCGGCTCGGCGACCCGGCCGTCGGAAGCCGGCCGCACGGTCGCGGACTCCGGGGCCCGCCCCTCGTCGGAGACCGGCTCCACTGCGGACTCGTTCAACTCAGGCACGCTCTCTCCAGGGGTCGTGGTCCGGTCGATCACGGAAAGCGGTCGGAGACAGCTAACTTACCCAAGGATCGACCCGTTCGGCACGCCCGGGAGGAATCCCCCCGAAAGCCGAGCGCCGTCCATCCATGGCGGACCGGAGCCGAACGATGCGGCCTGCGAAAACGCCAGGGGCCAGCCCTTTTCACTCACGAAGACCCGGGTCCGTCCACGGCGGACCGGAGCGTGCCGGACCCGCCCCCCTGGCGCCGACCTGTGATCCGCTCCGGTCACCGGGGCCGGTCAGATACATGACTGGGCGGAACCGGGGAGGTGACTACAGTCCGTAGGGTGAAACTGCGGGACATCGTGGCCAGGAGTTCGACGGAGAACCAGGCCAATGTGGAGTACCTGATCGAGCACGCGGCGGGGCTGCTCAAACTGGTGGTGCAGACGTTCCCCACCTACACCCTGCACGACCGCCAGCACTCCGAGAACGTACTCACCCTGATGGAGAAACTCCTCGGCCCGCAGCTCGACCGGGTGTCCCCGCTGGAAGCCGCGCTCCTGATCCTGTCGGCGTACATGCACGACTTGGGCATGGTCTACACGGCTGACGAACTGGCGGGCATCGCCGACGAGGACGAGTTCCAGGACTTCCTCACGGCGCACCCGGCGGCCTACGTCGAGTTCCGCGAAAAGGGCGTCACCCCCAACCTCCGCGAGTGGTACTGCCGATGGCGCCACGCCGACCGGATCCGCGAACACCTCGACCTGATCCCGGACGAGAAGCTGCGCTGGCACGGCTTCAGCCTGCGCGACCCGTTGATCGTGCTCTGCCGCAGCCACAACCAGGACGCGGCGGCGCTACGCTCCGGCGAGTTCGAGGACGTTCCAATCAACGACCGTTGCGACCTGCGGTTCTGTGCGGTGCTGCTGCGACTCGCGGACATCCTGGACTTCGATGCCACCCGCACACCGCGCGGCATCTACCAGCACCTCGGACTGGCCTCTCGAGACACGCCGGCGCGAACCGTGAGCGACGACGAGTGGCGGAAGCACCTGTCCTCAGGCGGGTTCTCATTCCCCGAGCCTCGCACCCCCAACTACCTGCTCGGCTTCACCGCACGGCCGACCAGCCCGGCCATCGAACACGCGGTCCGCGCCTTCCTTGATGTGATCGAGGAAGAGATCAAGCAGTGCCGGGCTCTGCTGACGTTCTGTCCCGACTGGCAGGATCTCGGACTGCCCGCCGGGATCGAACGCACCAAGATCCGGGGCGAGGGCTATGTCTACGGCGAATTCCGGTTCGACCTGGACCGGCAGAACGTGCTCGAACTGTTCATGGGCAAGAACCTCTACCAGAACCCCTACGCGTTCCTCCGCGAGCTGTTACAGAACGGCATCGACGCCGTCCGGCTACGCACCGAACTCGGCCTGCCCGGCGAGGAACCGGCCGTGGACGTCACCTACTGGGAGGACGAGGCGGGCTACCTGTGGATCCGCTTCGACGACTCGGGCATCGGCATGGACGAGGACTCCGTGCGGCGGTTCTTCCTCAAGGTCGGCCGGTCCTACTACCGCTCGCCGGAGTTCCGGGCGGAACTGCTGCGCGCTGACCGTACCGGCCTGGATTTCACGCCAATCAGCAGATTCGGGATCGGGGTGCTGTCGTGCTTCCTCGCCGGGGACACCGTCGAGATGACCACCCGCCGAGTGCTGGGTGACGGAACCCTCGCCGAGCCGGTCCGGTTGTCGATCGGACGGAGCGAGGAGTTTTTCGTCCTCCAGAAGGGCGACATGAAGCCGGCGAAGATGCCATCCAAGAAAGGACCTGAACACGGGTACCGGAGGAAGCCTGGCACGAGCATCGCCGTCCGAGTGGACCCCGGACGCGTTGAAGTTCAGCCCATTGACATCGCAGCGGAGATCGACAGTCTCCTACTGGCCTCGCCTGTGATGGTCCGGGTCAACGCGACGATTCTTCGTGGATCGTCGGTAGATCCCATAGCGGTCCCCTGGCTCGGCGAACCCCAGATGCCCTGGACAGCCATCGCTGATTCTCCGGATGAAAGGTCCCTGTGCTACCTCGGCCCCATCGAGATCCTTGTCCTCCCCTTGGACCTCACCAGCGCGAGCGCAGCCCCTCAGCTGCAGGGGCAACTTGTGGCGGTCGTGCCCCGAGTGCCAGTGGAGCGCGGTTCGTCAGACTGGAGTGATCTTTTGCTCGGCTGGCCGTCCGACCTGATCAACGAAATCGATCCGGCCGTGCGGGCGATTCTGGGACGATGCGTCGTTGACTACTCCTGCGCAGTTTCCCTGTCTCTGCATTGGCAGGTAGAACAGGAAAGCGAGGAAAGACGTCTCCGCATATCGGTCGCCCGACGGTTGGACCCAGAAATGGTCCGGGCGGCGATCGAATTGGTCGACGAGAAGTGCAGCCAAGACGACCGCGATGTCGTCGTCACTTGGCTGTCCACCAAGGAGACTAGCGAACCAAAAATTCAGCGAACCCCGTGGCAGCGGTACTGGCTCTTTACGCTCCGCGAGCGCCTGTTGAACACAGACGACGAATGGCGTTTGTACGTCGGATCCCATACTGTCAAAGATGAATTCACTAAGCTCTTCTCATGGGGCGAACTCACGGCTTGGTCGCACAACGGGATCATCATTCCCACCCCAGAAACGTCTTCGGGACCACGCTCGGCCATGAGTCATAACAACAGGTCACCATGGATTCTGCTCGGCGCCATCCGGTTCAGCGACCAACTGCGTCCAGACCTCGACGTTGCTCGGGATCAGATCCTAGGCACCCCTTTCACCGTGCGATCGGCTGTCCAACTCGCGGTGCGTCGAGCGGTCGGCCGCTGGGAGTCTGTGCTCGGAGCCGCAGTCGTCCATTCCCTTGGCTCGCGGGAGGTGTTCGCCTCGTGGGGCGAGCCTGGAACGCTGAAAGATATTCTGGAAGATCCACTTGTAGTCGATCGGGCTTGGCACGCCGAGCCGGTGCTGTTGACTTCCTTCGGGCCGGCTTGCGTGGACGAAGTGCGGCATCACTTCCAGATCCACAACGACGTGGAGCTCAGGCTCACAGAAATACGCAACTCCAGCTATGAGGCATCCGGTGAATCACTTCCTCCGATCTTCAACGGCGTGCATGACTTGCTCAACCGCGCGTTGATCCAAACGGAGTTCGAGGTCGAGGCGCTCAAGCCGCTAGCGGGAGACCCCAATCCTCGTCTGCGTGTCACCTCCGCCACCCCGCCTCCCGTGCGACCGGAATTGCTCCACTATCCGCCGCTGTTTTTTGTGCCTTATGCCGGGCCGGTGGAGCTATTGAACAGGCCGGACCATCCGACGAATCTATGCAATCCCCTAGCAACCTGGCTGATCGACTCGACAGTGTGGTTGATCGAGACTCTTCCTGCGATCTTTCAACAACTGCTGTCGCTCCTGATCGCAGAGAGTCCTCCCGAGGAGATCAACGCAGTTCTCGACCGGGTCGCGCGTATCCACCCCGACCTGGAACCACCTCCGAACGCCTACGTCAGGGAATTCAAGAAGAACGGTGAGAGGTGGACCCGGTGAACAAGGATCTCGGGCTCAGTGATTTTCCCGTGCTGACCTGGGAGGACGGGAGCTCGCGGGCCAACCTCGACCTCCTCTACTCCTGGGGCGAACGCACCGCCCTCGACGCCATCGGCTGGTACATGCACCGCAAGCCGAGGAAGGCCCGCACCTCCCGCATCCTTCGCGCCTCCGCCATCACACTCGCCACGATGGGCGGCGCGATCCCGGTCACCGCCCTCGCCGCGAACCGCCCCGACCTCGCCAACTGGGGCTTCGTCGCCCTGGCGCTGGCGGCGGGCTGCATGGGCTTCGACCGCTTCTTCGGGTACTCGGCCGCGTGGGTCCGGCACCTCACCGCCGCCACCAGCCTCCGGGGCCTCCTGGCCGACTACCAGCTCAGCTGGGCCGAGGAGATGGTCGGTCTCGCCGGTCGCGAGCCCGGCCACGAGGACACGGTTCGCCTGATCGGGGTGGTCCGGGGCTTCGTCGCCGGGGTGAACGACACGATGCGGGCCGAGACCGAGAACTGGCTGACGGAGTTCCACAGCCGGCTCTCCGAGCTGGAGACCCGCGTCGAACAGGCGCAAAACCGGACACCGCACGCGCATACCTGATCTACATACGGAACCTGCTTGGTCTTGTCACACCCTCCGAATACGATGAATCGTCTTGTTCACGGTCCCGGGGGGCGGGTCTTGATCCGATTCGAGCAGGTCACGAAGCGTTTCCCCGACGGTACGGTCGCCGTGTCCAACCTCGACCTCGATATCGACACCGGCCGGATCACCGTGCTGGTCGGCGCGTCCGGCTGTGGCAAGACCACCACCCTGCGCATGATCAACCGGATGATCGAGCCGACCGGCGGCCGGATCCTGATCGACGGCAAGGACGTGCAGGACTCGGACCCGCCGACCCTGCGCCGCCAGATCGGGTATGTGATCCAGCAGGCCGGCCTGTTCCCGCACCGCACGGTGGCCCGCAACATCGCGACGGTCCCGCTGCTGCTGGGCTGGTCGCGGAAGAAGGCGAAGGCCCGGGCGCTGGAGCTGTTGGAGCTGGTCGGGCTGCCGGCCGGGCACGCCGACCGGTATCCGCACCAGCTTTCCGGCGGGCAGCAGCAGCGGGTCGGGGTGGCCCGGGCGCTGGCCGCCGACCCGCCGGTGCTGCTGATGGACGAGCCGTTCAGCGCCGTGGACCCGGTGGTGCGCGCGGCCCTGCAGGACGAGCTGCTGGCCCTGCAGACGCACCTGCGCAAGACGATCGTGTTCGTCACGCACGACATCGACGAGGCGATCCGGCTGGGCGACAAGGTGGGGGTGTTCCGGCCGGGCGGCGGCCTCGTGCAGTACGACACGCCGGAGCGCCTGCTCGCCGCTCCCAAGGACGCGTACGTGGACGACTTCCTCGGCACCGACCGGGGCCTGCGCCGGCTGTCCACGGTGTCCGCGGCCGGGTTGACCCCCTCCGACGGCCCGGCTGTGACGGAACACACCCCGGTGGACCGGGCCCGGCAGCTCGCCGCCCAACACGACTCGGCGTGGCTGCTCGTCTGCGACCCGCACACCCACCCGCTCGGCTGGGCGAGGGCGGCGGACCTGCCGGAGACCGGTGACGTGTCGGGGGCGGCGGTGACGCCGGTCGGCCGGGTGTTCCGGCTGGACGGGGACTCGATGCGCGGCGCCCTGGACAGCGCCGTCATGTCCCCGGCGGGCCTCGCGGTCGCCGTGGACGCCGACGGCCGGCTGGTGGGGACGGTCCCGCTGGCGACGATCCACGCGAGTACCCCGTGAACTGGCCCTGGGTCGGCGACCACCTCGGCTACTTCCGCGACCTGCTCCTCGAGCACCTCTCGATGGCCGTCCCTCCCGTGCTCTACGGCCTGCTGATCGCGCTGCCGCTGGGCGTGGCGTGCGCCCGCTGGCCCCGGTTGTACGGGGTGGTCCTCGCCGCCACCAGCGCGCTGTACGCGCTGCCGTCCCTGGCGCTGTTCATCTTCATGCTCGACTTCACCGGCCTCAACATCGCCACGGTGATCGCCCCCCTGACCGTGTACACGCTGTCGGTGCTGGTCCGCAACGTGGTTGACGGCCTGCGCGGCGTGCCCGAGTCGGTGCGCCAGTCGGCGGTGGCGATGGGCTTCGGCGCGGTGCGCCGGCTGCTCCAGATCGAGCTGCCGATCGCGCTCCCGGTCGTGTTCGCCGGCCTGCGGGTGGCGACGGTGTCCAACATCAGCCTGGTGTCGGTGGGCGCGCTGATCGGGTTCGGCGGGCTGGGCAAGCTGTTCACCGACGGCCTGCAACGCGACTTCCTCACCCCGATCGTCGTCGGCATCGTGCTGACCGTCGTGCTGGCGCTGGTCGCGGACTCGCTGCTGGTCCTGACCCAGCGGTTGCTGACCCCGTGGAGCCGTCGATGAGGATCTTCAGTGTCGCCTGGCACTGGTTCCAGCAGCCCGAGCAGTGGACCGGCTCGGACGGCATCCCGAACCGGCTCCTCGAACACCTCTACTACACGTCGCTGTCCCTGCTGATCGCCGCCGCCGTGGCCATCCCCCTCGGCCTGCTGATCGGGCACACCCAACGGGGCGCCTTCCTCGTGGTGAACCTGTCGAACGCGGCCCGCGCGCTGCCCACCGCCGGGGTCCTGGCGCTCGTCGTGACGATGAGCGGGATCGGCCTGTTCCCGGTGCTGGTTGCCCTGGTGGCGCTGGCGATCCCGTCGATCCTGGTGAACACGTACGCGGGGGTGCGCCAGGTGCCCCGCGAGACCGTCGACGCGGCCCGGGGCATGGGCATGCGCGGCGGCCAGGTGTTGTGGCAGGTGGAGACGCCGCTGGCGATGCCCCTGATCGTGACCGGCCTGCGCACCGCGGCCATCCAGATCGTGTCCACGGCCACCGTCGCCGCCTACGTGGGGCTCGGCGGGCTCGGCCGCTTCATCTTCGACGGTCTCGCGCGCCGCGACTTCCCCGCCCTGGTCGGCGGCGCCGTGATCGTCGTGGGGCTCGCCCTCGGTACCGAGGCGGCCTTCGTCGGGATGAGAAGTCTCATCGCGAAAAGAACACTAGGAGAGTAATGGTCCGCAACATGCGCGGCGCCGTCCTGACGCTGCTCGCACTCTTCGCGCTCGCCGCCTGCGGCGGGAACACCGAGAATCCGGTCGACAGCGGCAAGCCGGCTGACAACGGCACCGTGATCGTCGGCTCGGCGAACTTCACGGAGAACGTCCTGCTCGCAGAGATCTACGCGGCCGCGCTGGAGGCCAAGGGCGTCAAGGTCGAGCGCAAGCTCAACATCGGCAGCCGCGAGGTCATCTACAAGCAGCTCGAGTCCGGTGGGCTGTCGGTGCTGCCGGAGTATAACGGGGCGCTGCTGTCCTACCTCGACAAGACCAACGCGGCGGCCACCACCGCCGAGGTGAACACGGCGCTGAAGGCCAAGCTCCCGGCGGCCGTCGAGCTCCTCGACTCGGCCAAGGCCGAGGACAAGGACTCGGTGACGGTCACGAAGGAGACGGCCACCAAGTACAACCTGAAGTCGATCGCGGACCTGGGCCCGGTGGCCAAGGACCTCGTGATCGGCGGCCCGCCGGAGTTCAAGACCCGCCGGCAGGGCATCGTCGGCCTCAAGGAGGTCTACGGCCTGGAGTTCAAGGACTTCCGGTCGCTCGACGTCGCCGGCCCGATCACCGTCTCCGCCCTGAAGAAGGGCGACATCCAGGCGGCGAACCTGTTCAGCACCGACCCGGCGCTCGAGGTCAACGACTTCGTCGCGCTGGACGACCCGAAGGCGCTGTTCGGCGCGCAGAACGTCACGCCGATCGTGAACAAGGCCGTGGGCGAGAAGGCCCGCACCACCCTGAACGCGATCGCGCCGAAGCTCGACACCACGACCCTCACCCAGCTGATGCGCAAGGTGTCGGTCGACAAGCAGGACCCGGACAAGGTCGCCAAGGAGTGGCTGAAGTCCGTCGGCCTGGCGTAGGTCCCGACGCGGAGGGCCCCTCTCCGGAGGGGCCCTCCGCCATGTCCGGCCGCGGGGTTCGAACCCCTCAGGACTCGTCGGGTACCGCGTACTCGAAGCACTCCGCGAACGGGTCCACGAGTACCCGCCAGCCGTCCTCCCCCTCGGAGAGTTCCGCGTCGGTGAGCAGGCACGACGCGAGCGTGCGGTGCAGGGCGGCGACGTCGAGCCCGAGGCCGACGAAGGCGAGTTCGGTGCGCCGGTCGCCGTAGTACGGGTTCCAGTCGGCGGCGGCGAGCGCTCGGCGCTGCGGGCTGACCCGGGACCACCGGTCGTCGGGCAGCGCGTCGAGCCACGGGCCGTGCGCGCCGATCGACAGCCCGCCGCCCGCCGACTCCCAGACCAGGGCCAGGTCGGGCCGGGTGGCGATCCAGCAGTGCCCCCGGGTCCGCAGCGCCTGGTCGGTCACCGGCCCGAGCGCGTCGTTGAGCCGGTCGGGATGGAACGGCCGCCGGGTACGAAACACGGTGCCCGTCACCCCGTGTTCGGTGTAGTCGGCCCCGACCGGCAGTCCCTCCAGCCCGCGTGCGGCGGTGCCCGGGGCGGACCGGTCGTGCCGGCCGGTCCCGAGCAGGCCCGCTCCTGTGGGTTCCTGGAGGAGGCGGGCCCACGGGGCGAGCCCGCGCAGGACGGCGGCGGCGGTGAGGACCAGGTCGTCGGGGGCGTCCGGGGCGGCGCAGAGGACGACGGTGTCCGCGTACTCGACCTGGCGGGAGATCACCTCCGCGAGGGTGCGGTGGTCGCCCGGGCCGGCGGCGAGGCCGTGGTCGGCGAGGTCGTCGGTGGTGCCGAGGTCGGCGAGCAGCAGCTCGGGGTCGACGGCGGTGATGACGGAGCGGACGGTGACGGCGGGAGGCTCGGGCGCGCCCGGGTCGGAGCCGGCCGTCGGAGCCGCGGGCCCGGAGTCGGGGCGCGGCGGTGCGGTGCCGGAGGGCGGCTCGGACGCGATCGCGTGCAGCACGGGCCCGGCGCGGTCCGGTGACGTGGCCGCGGCCCCGTCGGCCGGTGGCGTGCCGGGTGCCTGCGGGGTACCGGGCGCGGACCGCGTCCCCGCCGGGGGCGGTATCGCGGGCGCGGCCGGCGGCACGGGCATGGCCGACGGCGCGGGGCGCCAGCGGGCGATGGCCTCGGCGACCGGTTCCGGTTCGACGGCCTCCGGGAGGGCGAGGAGCAGCGGCCGGCCCGGGTACGCGCCCGCGAGTCGGACCAGCGCGGCCGGGGTGGCGTCCCGCACGGTGCACGCGGAGCACCCGTACCGCAGCGGCACGGACTCGACCTCCACGATCCCGGCGGCGTCGTACACGATCCGGCGCACGACGCCCGCCTCGACATCCGTGAGGTCGTGGGCGACGACGAGCAGCGTCGGGTCCGCGTCGGTGAGCAGCGCGGACACGGCGACGGTGGCACGGGAGCGCAGGCCGGCCAGCAGCGTGACCGGGGCGCGATGGCTGTCGGTTTCAGGCGTCACCCGGCCCACGCTATATGGAAACGATTTTCATTTCAACTAGTACGCCGAACCGGGCGGCGCGCCTCACATCGGCCGGTGCGGGAACAGCGTCGCCGCCCGGGTCTCCGCGTCCACCCGGACGTCCTCCGCGCTCACCTCGGCCCCGTACCCGTCGTCCATCCCGTCGATCGCGTCGTCGCCGGGGTGGCGCAGGCGCGCGTCGTCCTCGGCGGGTATCGAACCGTCGACCAGCGGCTCGTTCTTGTCACCCTGCTGACGGTGTGACATGACCTGCCCCTTCCCTGGAACCGGACGGATGGCCGGCTCCCCCGCCGCCTACCCGGAAAGCCCGTTCCCGAACCACCCGTCCGCCGCCCCTGCGCAGGCTCGGGGGAGGACGACGGCGACCGGCACCGCCGGGGCTCGGGCACCGCCCCTGCACAGGCGCCGGACGACGAGGTCGAGGCCCCGGCGGGTGACGCGACGTCCGCCCGGCCAACCCGCACTGAGCACCGCCCGAAAACTACCCCGCCGAGCCGTGTCGCCCTGTCTAGGCTGGGTCGCATGCCCGCCGCCCTGCTGTACTGCGCCGACCCCCTCCACCCGCGCCGCGTCGACCCGCACTTCGCCGCCGAGGCGGACACCGTCCGCGCACTGGGCGGCACCGTCGCGCTCATCGACCATGACGCGCTGCTCGCGGGCGACCCCGGGGCGGCGACCCGCCGGGTACCCCGCGACCTGGGCCCCGCCTGGTACCGGGGCTGGATGGTCCCCACCCGGCACTACCCGGCGTGGGAGACCGCGCTCGCGGCCCGGGGCACGGTTCTGCTCACCGGCGCGGACCGCTATCGGTCGGCCCATGAACTCCCCGGCTGGTTCGACGCGTTCGCCGCGGTCACGCCCGCCAGCGCCTGGCGGCCCCTCGCCCCGGGCGCGGCGGTCACCGTCGAGGACGTCGCGGCGCTCGCGGCCCGGCTGCCCGCCGGTCCCGGCCTGGTCAAGGACTACGTGAAGTCCCGCAAGCACGAGTGGGCGACGGCCTGCCACATCCCCGACCTCGCGGACACGGCCGCGGCGCACCGGGTGGTGGCGCGGTTCGTGGAGCTCCAGGAGGCGGACCTGGCGGGCGGCATCGTGCTGCGCGCGTTCGAGGACCTGCGCGGCCCCAAAGACCACGGTCCCGGCGGGCGGGCGGCGGAGGCCCGGGTGTGGTGGCTCGACGGCGGGCCCGTCCTGTGCGGGCCGCATCCCGACACCCCGGACCAAGCGGTCAGCCCCGACCTGGGCGCGATCGCCCCGCTGGTCGCGGGGTTCGGGGCCCGGTTCGTCACGACCGACCTGGCCCAGCGGGCCGACGGCGGGTGGCGGCTGATCGAGGTGGGCGACGGTCAGGTCAGTGACCTGCCGGCGGGAGTGGACCCGGCCCGCCTGGTGGCGCCGCTGCTCCAGGCCCCGACGTGACCGGCTGGGAGGCGTGGCGGCAGGACGACAACGGGAACCGGTACCGGATCGGGGCGTTCGACGACCGGGTCGCCGCGCTCGCCCGGACCCTGGAGCTGGAGTCCGGCACGCCGCACAAGCAGCTCTACTGGGTGTTCGGCCCGCCCGGGCCCACCGTCCGCGACCGGGCGGCCGCGCGGGACCGGGGCGTGGCGGCGGCGCGGGTGGCGGGGTGCGCGGTGTCGCGGTACCGGTCAGCGTTGGTTGTTGTCGGGGAGACCGTGACCGGCCTTCCCGAGCTCGACCTGGACACGGTCGCGGCGGTGTTCGTCGCGGCGGCGCGGGTCGCCGCCAGCGCGCGCGAGGGCGGGGCCGCGGCCCGGATCGCCGCCGGGGAAGGCGACAGCGACGCGGCGGAATGGCTGGCTGGGGCGACCGCCGGCTGGTCAGGGGCCGAACCGGTGAGCCGGGGCGAGTTCGCCCGGCTCACCGGTTCGGATCAGCGCCGGCTCTAGAGGACGTACGCCGTCGTCCAGTGCTCCGCGACGATGTACTGCTTCTGCTGCTCCGACCAGTAGTGGATCTTTCCCCAGGTGAACCGGTTCGACGGCAGCGTCGGGTACACCGCGAAGGCCGTGCAGAACCGCGACGCGCCCACCGGGATCCACGCGTTGATGAAGCAGGAGTTGAACGCGCCCAGGTCGTTGGACACCTCCAGCCGCTGGACGAACTGGGGGTCCTTCGCGGACTTGTTCGTGACCCACACCGTGCTGTCCAGGGTGTCCTGGCCACCCGTGGCGCACACCTTCAGGCTCAGGTTCGTGTTGGAGGGCAGAGCCCAGTAGGTGCAGTTGTTCAGGGAGGTGGCCTGGGCGGGGGCGGCGGGCAGGACGGTCGCGGTGAGGCCGGCGGCGGCGAGGGCGAGGCCGGCGAAGACCTTGGAGATTCTCATGGGTACGAGCCTCCTCGGCGACCTCACAGTGGACTCACGGTCCGGTCACAGTGGGCTGTCGGGCCCCGGACATGGTGCAATGCGGGCATGAACGCATTCGGGACCGCGCCCACCGCGCCGGTGACAGTGCTCGTGGCCGCCGCCGGATACGGGAAGTCGACCCTGGTCGCCCGCTGGGGCCGCACACTGCCCGTCCGGCCGGTCGCGGTCGGGGACCTGGCGGACCTCGCGGACGACCGGGTGCTGTACGTGCTGGAGGACGCGCCGGCCGGGCTCCGGCTGCCCGAACCGGTGCTCGCCCGGGCGGAGCTGTGGACGGCCGCGCGCCTGGTCCTGACGGGCCGGCACCGGATCGCCGTGCCGGCCCGGTGGCGCGGGCGGGGCGTGGTCGGCGAGATCGGCCCCGCGCACCTCGCCCTGAACGGACCCCGGGCCGAGCGGCTGCTCCGCGAACGGCACGGGGTCGCCCCCGACGACCTGGTCGGGTACACCGGGGGCTGGCCGGCGCTGCTGCACCTGGCGGGGACGGCGCGCGCCACCGGGGACGACCCACGGCGGGCGGTGACCGAGTACCTCGTGGCGGAGGTGCTGGCGGCGCTGCCGGGTACGGTCCGGCGGCTGCTGCGGACCGCCGCGTACCTGCCGACCCTCGACGGGATGCCCGCCGGCTTCGTGGAGCAGCTCACCGCGCTCGGCCTGGTCCGGGGCGAGGAGCTCGTGCCCGCCGTCGCCGGGGCCGTGCGCGCGTGGCGGCCCCTGGCCGGCCCGGTGCTGCGGGAGACCCTGGTGGCCGCCGCGGCCGGCTACGAGGCCGCCGGGGACCACCGGGCGGCCGTGCGCTGCCTGCTCGACGCGGGTGCGGCCGGCGACGCGGGCCGGCTGCTCGCGGCCCACGGCGAAGGACTGATAGCAGCGGGGTACGCGGACCTGGTCGTCGAGGCACTCCGCGCGCTGCCCGCGACCGGGAACGGGCCGGCCGCGCCGGGGGACGGGCTGGACACTCCCGGGGACGCGGCGGAGGCGCGTTCCGCCCCGGGCGGCGGGTCCGGCGTACCCGACGGCGGGTTGTCGCTCCTGCTCGGGGAGGCGCTGCAGGTCACCGGGGACAGCGACGCCGCCTCGGCCGTCTACCGGACGCTCGCCGGCTCCGCGGAGACGCTGCCGGCCCGGCTGGCCTGGCGGGCCGGGGTCGTCGAGTACCTGCGGGGCAAGCCGCGCGCGGCCCTCGACTACTTCGAACGCGGCACCCCGGGACCGGACTCCGACGGCGCCGTCCTGCTGGGCTGGACCGCCGCGGCCCGCTGGATGCTCGGCGACCCGGCCGGCTGCGGGCGGCTCGCCGACGAGGCCATGGCCACCGCGACGGCCCTCGGCGACGACGCCGCGCTGGCCGCCGCGCACATCGCCCAGGCGCTGCACTGCACGCTCACCGGGGACCGGACGGCCCGGCAGCGGCACTACGACCGGGCGCTGCGGCACGCCGAGGCGGCCGGCGACGTGGTGCAGGTGACCCGGGTCCGGGCCAACATCGCGGGCTCGCTGCACCAGGAGGGCCGGTACGCCGACGCGCTGGCCGAGGTGCGCCCGGCCGTCCGGCTCGCCGAGCGGACCGGGTACGCGGCGATGCTGGCCCTCGCGCTGTGCAACCGGGGCGAGATCCTGGTGCGCCTCGGCTACCTGGACGAGGCGGACGGCGACTACACCCGCGCGGCGGCCCTGTACCAGCGGATGGGCTCCCGCAAGGTCGCCTACGCGTTGACGGGTACCGCGAACCTGCACCGGCTCCGGGGCCGCACGGCGGTGGCCCGGGCCGCGTACGAGGAGGCCGCCCGGATCGCCGGCGCCGACGCGGACCTCCAGGGGCTGCTCCCGGCCCTCGTGGGGCTGGCCCGCACGGCGGCGGCGGACGACCCGGCGGGGGCCTCGGCGGCGGCCCGGCGCGCGCTGGAGGAGGCGGGCGCGGGGCCCGGGGCGGCGATGGCGTACCTGGCGGTCGGCGAGGTGGCCCTGGCCGCCGGGGACCGGACGGCGGCGGCCGAGGCGGCCCGGACCGCCGCCGAGCACGCCCGCCGGCACAGCGACATCGCCGCGCTGGCCGAGGCGCTCGAACTGGCCGGCGACGCGGGCGCCACCCCGGCCGCCGCGCGCCGGTCCTACGGCGAGGCGCAGCGCACCTGGCGCGACGCCGGAGCCAGCATGGACACCGACCGGGTCACCGCCGTCCTGGGCCAGCTCCCCGGCGTGGACGCCACGGCCCGCACCGAGGGCCGGGTCGCCGCGGGCCGGCTGGCCGCCCTCGGGGTGTCGGCGGCCCGCTGGTCGGGCGGGCGCGGCGACGACCCGGTGGCGGTGCGGACCCTCGGCTACTTCGAGGTCCTGGTCGACGGCGAACCCGTACCCGTCTCCGGTTGGCAGTCCCGCAAGGCCCGGGACCTGCTCCGGCTGCTCGTGGCCCGCCGGGGCCGCGCGGTCCCCCGCGACGAGCTCGCCGAACTCCTCTGGCCCGGCGCGGACGACGGGGACAGGCGGGCCCACCGGCTCACCGTGGCCCTGTCCATCCTGCGCACCGTCCTGGACCCGCGCAAACGGGTCGGCCCCGACTGGTACGTGCGGGGCGACTCCGGCGGCGTCGCGCTCGACCTGTCGCACCTCGACATCGACGTGGAGGGCTTCGTGGACACCGCCGAGCACGGCCTGCGCCTGACCACCCGCGACCCCGCCGACCCGGCCGGTCTGGAACTGCTGGCCAACGCCGAGCGGTCCTACCCCGGGGACTTCCTCGCCGACGAGCCCTACGACGACTGGTCGGCCCCGCTGCGCGACTACGCCCGCTCCCTGTTCATCCAGGTCGAACGGGCACTGGCCGGGGCGGCGCGGACCAGCGGGGACACCGACGGCGCGGTCCGGGCCCTGCTGCGCCTCCTGGAGGCCGATCCGTACGACTCCGCCGCCCACGAGCTGCACATCGGACTGCTGACCGGCGTGGGGCGCTACGGCGAGGCGGGCCGGGCGTTCAGCCGGTACGCGACGGCGATGACGGCGCTCGGCCTGCCCGCCGACGGGGTACTGGCCCCGCCGGTGGCGCGCTGACGGCGGGGCCAGTACCCCTCTGATGGTCTTCGGGGGTCAGGCCCGGTTGGCGGCGACCGTCCGCCCGGCGGGCTCTGACGCCGCCCGCACCCTGCGGGAGACGAGGAGACCGAACACGGCGGCGGTGAAGAACATGACGAAGCCGTAGGTCACCGACGGGATCGCCATCTTCGGGTTGTTCAGCAGCGCCGGGCTCATCGCGATGGCGATGGTCAGCGAGGCGTTGTGCAGCCCGATCTCGAACGCCGACGCGATCGACTCCCGCTCGCCGATCCGCAGCAGGCGCGGGCCGAAGTACCCGATCAGCATGCTGAACAGGTTGAACGCCACCACCACGACGATGATCTCGGGCAGCATGTCGATGATCTCCTTGCCGAGGCCGCTGATCACGCTGCCGATCAGCAGGAGCAGCACCACCACCGACAGGATCTTGACCGGCCGCTCCATCCGGGTGGCGAACCCGGTGAACCGCGCACGGATCGCCATCCCGATCGCGATCGGGATCAGCACGACGGCGAACACCTGGATCACCTTGTCGAACTGGAGCCCGAGCGAGCTGTCCGAGCCCAGGAAACCGGCCACCGCCAGGTTGACGATCACCGGCAGCGTGAACAGCGCCAGCACCGAGTTCACCGCGGTCAACGAGATGTTGAGCGCCAGGTCGCCCTTGAACAGGTGGCTGTACAGACTGGCCGTGCTACCGCCCGGCGAGGCCGCGAGCAGCATCATGCCGATCGCCAGCTCGGGGCGCAGGTTGAAGACGACCACCAGCCCCAGGCAGATCGCGGGCAGGATCAGCATCTGGGACACGAGGCAGACGACCATCGCCTTGGGGTACCGCACGACGCGGCGGAAGTCCTCGAGGGTCAGGGTCAGGCCCAGTCCGAGCATGATGATGGCGACCGCTATCGGGAAAAGTACAACTAATGCACCGTTACTCATGGCCACTCGTTCCGTCGAGTCGATAGAAGTTCATGGATTGTCACATCGGTGAACTCCCAGTTCTTCTCGGGAATTGCTCAGTCGCCGGGCCGGCCATGGTCCCGCACGCTCCCCGCGTCAGGCCGGACTCCCCCTGGGGAATCCGGCCTGCGGCACGCCTCTTCGGCGCCTCTCTCCCGACGGATCACCTCACGCCGGGCGGTGCGGGGACCTCACTCCGGGCGGTGCGGGTACAGCGTCGCCGCCCGGGCCTCCGCGTCCAGCCGCGCGTCCTCGGCGCTCACCTCGGCGCCGCCACTCTGCTCCTCGTCGGCACGGCGCAGGCGCGCGTCGTCCTCGGCGGGTACCGAACCGTCGGCCAACGGCGTGTTCTCGTCACCCTGCTGGCGGTGTGCCCCGGTCATGATCTTCCCCTTCCCGCACGCCGACCCCGACGACCGGCTCTCCCCCGCGTACCCGGAAAGACCCGCTCCGAATCCCCACGCCGGTGATGGGAGGATGCGGGAATGCGGGCGCAGCGGTTCACCGGGGTCCTGTCGGGCCGGGGGCCCGGCGGTGGCTTCGTCGCCGTCCCCTTCGATCCGGATGCCGTGTGGGGCGCCAAACCCCGCCATCCGGTGACCGGCACCGTCAACGGGTACGGGTTTCGCGGCGTGATCGCCACCGATGCCGAAGGCGTCCGCGGGTTCCCCGTCGGAGCGGCGTGGCTGCGCGACCGCGCGGTCGGCGTCGGGGATGAGGTCGACGTCGAGCTGACACCCGAAGGGCCGCAGCGGACCGACCTCGACGCCGATGTCGCCGCCGCACTGGTCGCCTGCCCGCGTGCCGGTGCCTTCTTCGACGGGCTGGCCCAGTTCTACCGCAAGGCCTATCTGCGCTGGATCGACGGCACCCGGCGGCGCCCCGAGGAGCGGGCACGGCGGATCGCCGACATGGTCTCGCTGTTGGAGAACGGGCACAAACAGCGTCCCCACTAGCGTCTGCACACCGGGTCAGTCGGCGCTGGGCCGCCGGTCCTCAGCGCCACAGCCCCCCGAACACCTCGTGGAACTCCGGGAACGTCTTGCGCACGGCTCCCGGCTCGTCGAGCGTCAGGTCCGGCGTGCGCAGACCGGTGACCGCGAAGCTCATCGCGATCCGGTGGTCACCGTGGCAGTCGATCTCGGCCCCGACGGGTACGCCCGGCCAGATCCCGATCCAGTCCCGCCCGGTCTCCACCCGCACCCCCAGCCGGCGCAGGTTCACGGCGCACGCCTCGATCCGGTCGCACTCCTTGACCCGGGTGTTGTACACGTCCGTGATCCGCACCGGCCCCTCGGCGAACGGCGCGATCGCCGCCAGGGTGGGCATCGTGTCGGAGATGTCACGCATGTTGGCCGTGACCCCGGACAGCCGGCCCGTGCCGGTGACGGTCGTGGCGCCGGCGGCGATCCGCACGCTGGCGCCCATCCGCTCCAGGATCTCCACGAACCGCAGATCACCCTGCAGCGCGCCGGAGCCCAGCCCCGGAACGGTGACCTGGCGGCCGGTGAGCGCGGCGGCGGCGAAGAAGTAGCTGGCGGTCGAGGCGTCGGGTTCGATGGCGTAGTCGGTGGCCCGGTAGCCCCCGGCGGGCACGAGGTAGGCGTCGCCGTCGCGGACGACCTCCACGCCGAAGGACCGCATCATCGCGATCGTGATCTCGACGTACGGCGCGGACACCAGGTCGGTCACCTCCACCCGCAGTCCCTCCGCCATCAGCGGCCCGGCCAGCAGCAACGCGCTGAGGAACTGCGAGGACACGCTCGCGTCGAGGCGGACGGTCCCGCCCCGGACGCCCCGACCGACGACGGTGAGCGGGTGGTGCCCGTCGCGCTCCCCGTGCCGCAGCTCGACCCCGAGGTCGCGCATCGCCGTGGTCAGGGGGCCGAGCGGCCGGCGGCGCATCTGCGGGGAGGCGTCGAACCGGTACGTGCCGTGGCCGGTCGCGGCCAGCATCGGCAGGAAGCGGGCGACGGTGGCGCCGTCGCGGCAGTAGACGTCGGCGTCGGTGGCGGACGGGCCCGACGGGCGGCCGGTGACCCGCCAGGCGTCGTGGGTGCGGTCGACGTCGTAGCCCAGGTGGCGCAGGCCGTCGACGAACGCGTCGGTGTCGTCGGAGCGGAGGGCGCCGCGCAGGGTGGTGGTGCCGTCGGCGGCGGCGGCGAGGAACAGCGCGCGGTTGGTCACCGACTTCGAACCGGGCACGACGACAACGGCACCGCCCGGCGCCCCACTCCCGCCGCCGGACCCGTCAGACATCCGGCTACCACCGCCGGAGGAGCCGTCGGGCATCCGGCTACGGCCGGAGGCGCCCTCGGGCCGCTGGCTCCCGCTGCCGGGGTGGTCGGGGATCCGGGCTACAGGCATGCCGCCGAGGTGGTCCGGGATCCTGGGTTCAGGCATGACGGGCCTCCGGGACCGCGCGCCCCGCGCCGACCGGCCGGGCCCCGCGCCGACGCCGGGCCGCCAGCGCGAGCCTGTCCAGGGTCGCGACCGTGGACTCCCAGCCCAGGCACGCGTCCGTGACCGACTGGCCGTACGTCAACGGCCTGCCGGGCAGCAGGTCCTGGCGACCGGCCACGAGGAAGGACTCCACCATCAGTCCGACGATGCCGCGCTGCCCGGACTCGACCTGCTGGGCCACCTCCTCGACGACCCCGGCCTGGCGGTGGTGGTCCTTGCCGCTGTTGGCGTGGCTGACGTCGACGACGACCCGTTCCGGCAGCCCCGCGGCGCGCAGTTGTCGCAGGGCGTCCCCGACGGCCACCGGTCCGAAGTTCGGCCCGCTGTGGCTGCCGCCGCGGAGTACCAGATGACAGTCGGTGTTGCCCTTGGTGTGGGTGACCGCCGGCCTGCCGGTGGCGTCGGTGCCGGCGTAGACGTGCGGTGCGCCCGCGGCGAGGACGGCCTCCACCGCCGTGGTCACGCTGCCGTCCGGGCGGTTCTTCATCCCGATCGGCATGGGCAGGCCCGAGGCGAGCTGCCGGTGGGTCTGGCTCTCCACCGTCCGGGCCCCGATCGCGCCCCAGGACACGGTGTCGGCGGTGTACCGGGCCAGGACCGGATCGAGGAACTCGCAGGCCACCGGCAGCCCCAGGTCGAGCACCCGCAGGAGGAGCGCGCGGGCCGTGCGCAGGCCGAGGTCGATGTCCCCGGACCCGTCGAGGCCCGGATCGTTGATCAGGCCCTTCCAGCCCACGACGGTCCGCGGCTTTTCGAAGTACACCCGCATCAGCACGAGGAGGTCGTCGCCGAGCGTGGCGGCCAGTCCCGCGAGCCGGCCCGCGTAGTCCACGGCGGCCAGGGGGTCGTGCACCGAACACGGCCCGACCACCACGAGCAGCCGGTCGTCGCGGCCGTCGAGCACGGCGGCCACCGACGCCCTGGCGTCAGCGACCGCTTGGCGTCGGGCCTCGTCGAGCGGTAGTTCGCGGTGCAGCAGCTCCGGTGGTGCCAGGGGCGTCATCCGGTCGACGCGCGGGTCGTTCATGCCCGTGTTGAGTGTGGTGGCCGTGGCCATGGTGGTACCTCCGCCGGCGGAACGGGGCCGGCGTCCCCGCGACCGAGCCGGCATGCTCTGCGCATACAAAAAGGCAGGGACATCGTGTCCCTGCCTCTGCCGGCTCGCGTGATGGTGACGTCAGGTCATGACCGAGTCGCCGAGCCCGCAGGCCGGCCAACCAAACCATCGACTCTCACGACGCATCACGGGCCGACGCTAACACGCCCCGGTCGGCGGACGCCAGGGACCCGTCGGCTCCTCCCACGGAGTGGACGGGGCGGCCGAGGGGCCCCGGTCGAGAGCCTTCTCGACCCCGATGAGGGCGAGTTGGCGGGGGCGGCCGTGCGGGAAATGTGGGGCCACACCGCTGTGGGGCTCCCGTTTCCGTCCCGGACCGGCGATCATGATGATCATGCAGCCCTTCCGGATCGATGTGCCCGAGCCCGTGCTCGCCGACCTGCGGGAGCGCCTGGCGCGTACCCGGTTCACCGTGGCCTCGGACCGCACACCGTGGAACGCCGGGACCGACCCGACGGATCTGCGCGCGTTGGTGGAGCACTGGGCGGACGGCTTCGACTGGCGGCGGGTCGAGGCCGGCCTGAACGGCTACCCGCAGTACGTCGCCGACGTCGACGGGCAGCAGGTGCACCTCGTCCACGTGCGGTCGACCCGGCCCGGCGCGTTGCCCCTGGTGCTGACGCACGGGTGGCCGAGCTGCTTCGTGGAGATGCTGGCCGTCGCCGACCGGCTGGCCGCCGACTTCGACGTCATCATCCCCTCACTGCCCGGATTCGGGTACTCCGAGGCGCCGGACCGGCCCTTCACCGGGCGGCAGGTCGCCGGAACCTGGCACCACCTGATGACCACGACCCTCGGGTACCGCCGCTACGGCGCGTTCGGCGGGGACATCGGCGGCAGCGTCACCCAGTGGCTCGGCGCCCTGTACCCGGAGAGTGTGGTCGGGGTGCACATGACCTCCGGCAGCCTCACCGCCGGCATCGACCCGGCGGCGCTCGACCCGGCCGAGCGGGCCTACCTGGACGCCGAACGGGCCTACGACGCCCAGGACGGCGGGTACTCCGAGATCATACGCACCCGCCCGGACACCATCGCCGCCGCGCTGACGGACTCACCGGCCGGACTCCTGGCCTGGATCGCCGACAAGTACCGCGACTGGAGCGACTGCGCCGGCGACCTCGCGACCCGGTGGAGCCCCGACGACCTCCTGACCGTGGCCACCCTGTACTGGGTCACCGGCAGCATCGGCTCCTCGTTCCGCCCGTACTACGACCACCCGCACGCCGACCCCCGACCACCGGTCACGGTGCCGACCGCGATCACCCTGAGCCACGAACCCCTGATGGCGGGCTTCCCCCGGAGCCTGGCCGAACGCGCCTTCCCGAACCTGCGGCACTTCGCGCGTCCCGACAGCGGCGGACACTTCATGTCCCATGAGGAACCCGACTACCTGGCGGCTCAGCTCCGGGCCTTCTTCGAACCGCTGATCTGAACCACCGCGACCGCGGGCCCCGGAGCCAGCTGCGCCCGTGTACGCCCGCAGCGTCCTTTCCCTCCTGCGACCAGACGCCGCCCGGGCCCGGTGTGTGGAGATCTACCGCACCGATCCGGTCAATGGCCGGCGGGCCACGGCGGTCGAACTGCTACGCGTTCTCGCCACCGGCGATGACATGCCACTGGTCACCGAATTCCTCACCGACCCCGATCCAGGCGTCCAACTATGGGGTATCGGCGTACTCGACCAACTCCTGTTCTGGGAACGCGTCGAGCCTGACGACGCCGAGCCGTACCTGCACGCCGCAGAACGCCACGCCAACCCCAAGGTTCGGGAGCGGTGCGCCTTCATCCGGGGAGTGCTCCAGTCGCGTCAATCTCAAAACGGTGATCACTCCACCGACCAGCCCGCGGCCGGATCAGCCGACGCGGACTCAGGGTGAGGAGGAATGCGCGAAAGTACGCCTGGAACCGCCGATTCCTGCGGGCCGACACGGGCGGACGAACTTGAGGCCAGTTTCCGATTCCCGGAAACTGGCCTCAGACGTGCGTCGTGCTGGTGGGCGTAACAGGGATTGAACCTGTGACCCCTTCCGTGTCAGGGAAGTGCTCTCCCGCTGAGCTATACGCCCTTGCTAACAGAGGTGGAGACGGGATTTGAACCCGTGTACACGGCTTTGCAGGCCGTTGCCTCGCCTCTCGGCCACTCCACCGAGTGATACCTCTGTCGAGCGGATGACGAGATTCGAACTCGCGACCCTCACCTTGGCAAGGTGATGCGCTACCAGCTGCGCTACATCCGCACTTTGTTGCTTTTGTTGTTTCTGTCCGCTTGTCCGCCTTGCGGCGTTCCTCGCTGACTGGAGAAACTTTAGCCGAGGGACCTCGGACCCGCAAACCGGGGGTACCCATCGTGTCCGCGCCCCCTCCCGCCGAGCGGCCACGCCCACCGCGCCGTCCGGCCACCTCCGCCTCGCCGGATCAGCCGGAACCGCGCCGACGCGCCGGCCGCCCGGGGCCCGCCGCGTCGACCCCACCGTGTCGGATGCCGAAGTACACCGTTAAGCCCATCATGGAACTTTTCAGCCCCGAGCTCGAACGGTTGGCCGCGGCCCGCTCCGCGATCATGATGGAGCAGTTGGAGACCCTGAACGCGTACCTGCCCGGGGGCGACTGGACCGTCGACCTGGAGACGTGCACGTTCACGATGGGGGCCGCCGAGCTGCGGTGCAGCCTCCTGGCCAGCTACGCGACCCACAACGGCACCTTCCTGTGGTCCTGGGGCAACCCGGGCTACGGACTGGACCACGTCGCCACCCAGGCGGTGCTGCGACTCACCGACATCGGTCGGATCTGGGAGATCCCGGAGATCATGCAGAACACCCTGGACCTCAGCCGGCGCAAGGACCCGGTGATGTCCGCCGAGCGCCTGGTGATGGCGGCCACGGCGCTGCTGGAGTGCCGCGGCTATCTGGGGCTGCCGTACGAGGGCGGCAAGTTCTTCGTGGTGTTCGACGACGCCCGGATCCCGATGGGCCGGTTCGACCCGATCAGCGCCGCGCGCCGCCTGGTGTCCGCCGTCGGGGTGTTCCCGGGCGACCACCGGCTGACCGTGACCCGGTACCTGGAGCACCACGGGATCCCGTACACCGACACGTACAACGGGTTGCGGGTGGACCTGGGCGACGGGAGCAGCGCGAAGGTGGACTTCAGCCCCGAGGGCAAGTTCCTGATGTGGCAGTCGAGCGTCACCGCGTCCTAGAGAGCACGGGCAACACCAGGCGACGGGTACCCACGGGGCCGCCCGACGGCGTGAGTCCACGCTCCCCCGATGTGTCCCACCCAGAGCGCGCGAAAGGGGCCCCTCCAGACTCGGAGGGGCCCCCATTCGGCTGTTACTCAGCGTGCCGACAGCAACCGGACGACGGCGGCGTCCACATCCAGATGGTCGCTCTCCTTACCCCTCGGCACCACCACGTACGTCCGGCGCAGGAACCGGACGAGCACGCTGCGCGGTACCTCGAAAAGGGCGTTCCCGTCCGGGGACGACAGCGCCAGGGCGACGAACTCGCCCCTCGGTGTCGACCACGGCCAGACGCGCACATCTCCGATGCCCGCCGGCTCGTCCAACCCCTTGACCAACAGGTCGCGGGCGAAGGACCAGCTCACAGGCTCACCGCCCACCGTCTCCGCGTGGAACAGGACATGGACCGCGTACGGATCGAGCGGGTCGTAGCGCAAACTCGCGCGGACCGGCAGCGCGGTCGCGTCAGGCGCGACCAGCCGCAGAGACGTCTCGACCTCCACGGTCGCGGGACGTAGTACCCCCATCGACCTCACCCCCAGGCAACGGCGACGAGACGCCCCGCGCGTCCCGCATTCTCACACTCGGGTGATACCCCCCGTCACGCCCCGTCATACGCTGGTCTCGACCCGTAGTGGAGTCCGGTTCTGAAAGTAGCGCCTCCGGAGCCCCAGCGGGGCCTCAAAGACCAAAACTTATGAGGTACGTTCCGGGGTGTGACAGGCGTGAAAGATCAGACAAGCGAACGACACTGGCTCGACCGGATCCGGGAGAAGCCGGGCGGCAGACTGGCCGTCAAGATCACGGTCACGGTCCTCGGCGTCGCGGTGATCATCCTGGGCGCTTTCCTCATCCCGCTCCCCGGCCCCGGCTGGCTCATCGTCCTCGCGGGCCTGGCCATCCTGGCACTGGAATTCCACTGGGCGCGCCGCCTCCTGGCCTTCGCCCGCCACCAGCTCGACCGCTGGACGGGCTGGATCAAACGCCAGAGTCTCCTGGTACGCGCCGTGATCGGCGTCCTCGGCCTCGTCTTCGTGGCCGCGGTCGTCTGGGCGTCGGTGAAGTACAGCCTCGGGGTGGATCTGTGGCAGGAGGCGCGGGATCTGACGGGGTGGTGACCCCGGATTCGCCGGGCGGGGTGGGCGTCGGGTAATGTAACCACTCGTTGCGGGCGTATAGCTCAGTGGGAGAGCACTTCGTTCACACCGAAGGGGTCGCAGGTTCAAACCCTGCTACGCCCACCGCAGCTCAGAGGCCCTTTCCGGGAACGGAAAGGGCCTCTCTGCATGCGCTGAGTACCTAATTGAGTGTCTACGCCTCCGAATCTGCGGGCGTCGGGTCAAAGATCTCGTCCATCGCGACCGCCCCGTTGAGCAGCACCGGCCGGAGCTGATGGCGGTAGACCTTCTCTGTGACGGTCGTCCCGGCGTGGCCGCACAGCTCCGCGATGTCCTCGATCCGTACCCCGGAGCTGGACAGCAGGGACACGAAGCTGTGCCGCAGTTCGCGCGGCGTCCACTCCCCCTTGTCCAGCCCAGCCAGCTTGGTCACGCGGCGGAAGGCGCGGCGCACGTTCGCGGCGTCGAGGGGCGTGCCTAGCTTCGTCGCGAACACGAATCGGCCCTCCTTCCAGTTCTTGCCGGCGTCGGCCCGGTCCTGGGCCTGCCGCTCCGCGTGCGACCGGAGCGCAGCGACGCAGCGCAGGGGCAGGGCCAGGGTGCGCCGTGACTTCTTGGTCTTGGTGTCTCCCCCGGCGCGCACCGAGTGCCACACCTGGAGAGATGCCGGTAGCGGCGGGTCAGCCGTGGGCTGGCCGTCGAGGTCGACGTGATCCCATGTGAGGGCGCGCAGCTCCTCGGTACGTGCTCCGGTGAGCAGTGAGCTGCCCCTTGGGGATGCTGCACAGCCCGACAACGTTGCGCTTGACCTGGTCCCGGGCCATCGCTCGGTTGACCGACCGGTTGAGACAGGAGTAGAGATCCCCGAGCGTGCGGGTACTCAGCGTCTTGGCCTTGTCCGTGAGCCACCGGTCAACGTCGGTGGCGCTGAGGTCCCGGAGCTTGCGCGCACCGAGCGCCGGGATCACGTGCCCCTCACACAGGTAGGTGCACTTTTCGACGGTGCTCTGAGCCCGACCGTTGAGGCCAAAGTTGAGCCAGTCCGTGACGGCGTCGGCGACGGTCAGGTTGTGCGAGGCGATCGCGAGTCCGTCTTCGTAGTCGCGGAGGATCTCTTTGAGCTTGTCGCGCGCCTCGGTCTTGGTCTTGCCGCTCCCCCGGCGCATGATGCGCTTCCCTGCCGGGGTGTACCCGACCGTCACGGAGGCGAAGCCTGGTTCGGGTTCTACCCAGTCATTGAGCGCACCGTGTCGATCAAGGGTGAGCCGACCGCGATCTATGACCTACTGGGCAAGGACGTCCCGCTGTTCCACTACACGGTCAGCGACGACAGCGCCTCGCACGGCACCCAGTTCGTCGAGGGCGCGGCGCAGTGGTTTGACTCGGTATGGGACACGATCACCCGCGAGTACGAGGCATGACCGACGCGCCCGCACTCGCCGCACTACTGGCCGGACACGGCCCGCTGCTCCTCGACTTCGACGGACCAGTGTGCAGCATCTTCGCCGGGTACTCCGCGCCCAATGTGGCCGAGGCTCTGAGGCAGGTGCTGCGGTCTGAGCGCCTCGACCTGGCGGAGATCGAAGATGAATCGGACCCGCTGGAGGTATTGCGGTGGACCGACCGTCAGGGGCTGCCAAAGCTCACCCGCGCAGTTGAGGACGCGCTGTGCGCCGCGGAACTGGTGGCCGCGCGGTCGGCGGAGCCTACTCCGTACGGACGTGAGGTTATCGTTGCGGCCCGCCAGGCTGGTCGACCGGTCGCGGTTGTCAGCAACAACTCGGAGGCAGCGGTGTCTGCTTACCTCACGGCCCACAGGCTTGCGAGGCACTTCGCCACGGTTGTCGGACGCGCCTACGCAGATCCCAGCAGAATGAAACCGAACCCGGAGCCATTGCTTCGCGCGGTAGCCGCTCTGCGTGCCGACCCGGCAACGTGCACGTTGATCGGCGACACGGTAACCGATGTCGCGGCGGGCATCTCGGCCGGCCTACCAGTAGTCGGGTACGCAAACATGTCCCGCAAGGTGGCCGAGCTTCGCCGTGCCGGAGCTGCTTCGGTAGTAACTACGATGCGAGATGTTGCGACCGCACTTCTTGCGGAGGCCGAAGTCAATAAATAGCGTGCCGGAGCACGCCGCCCGTGGCCCCCTCGTGCCGCTGAACCGCGGAAAAATGGATCATTTGGGGGCCACGACCAGCAGACCGTAGCTAGTGCGCGGCCCGGATGGAGATCGCTTCTTCAACCCAGCCCGCGAGGTTGGTCTTGATGTGGTCATAGACAAATGAGCTCGTCACGAAAGGAGGGTCGTAAACCTTGAGCACGCTGGAGAGCGCTTGGCCTCCGACTCTGAGGCCCCCGAAAGGGTTCGCACCTTTCGAAGACTGCTTCAACTCCTTGTCTAGCAGGTTGTGGATATTTACGCCAACGACCCCTTTGCCCAGCGCCCAACCCTGCTCGATCTCGTAGTTGATCCACTTCCTGCCCGCGGTTTGACTCCCGACGAGCACAATCACACACGACTTCCCTGCGAGCTGGCCATCAATCCAGGACTTGATGGCCGAATCGCCCGCCTTTTTTACGGACTCCCAATCATTGTCAGATACGGGAGCATTTCCCTCGAGCACGTGCGAGTTACGAACTTTTGCGGCACGCCAATTGTCGGGCACGTAGTGAAAGCTGTAGAAGGCTTTGCGAGCCATGTCACCACCCTAACTTAACACCAAGAGGCCATCACTCTAGACCTTGAATCCCTAGATCACAATCGACACCCGATATTGATCTTCCACATTCGCGATCTTCCATGTTAGGGTTGAAGGGCTACTCGCACGCATATCCTAGATTGAAATCGAACCATGATCACTCAGGAGGCTTCATGACCGCGCTCAACAAAACGGCAATCAGTGACTGCGAATTTTGCAGGATAGTCTCCAGGGTAGAAAAAGCCGACATTGTGCTCGACACTCCCAAGATCATGGCGTTTTTGCCACTCAATCCAGCAACCTTAGGCCACACACTTGTCATTCCCAAGAGGCACGTTTCCGATCTCTGGCAACTGGACCCTAGGCTTGCAGGCCCCCTCCTTGAGGCTGTTATTCGGGTTGGCAAAGGGATCCAGAAGTTCCTTACACCCGACGGCATGAACCTAATTAGCTCCGCAGGTGAAGCTGCAACCCAGTCCATATTTCACCTGCACCTGCATGTCGTCCCCAGGTGGGACAACGATCGACTCGGTCGCATTTGGCCCCCAGATCGGCCATTGGGTGAAGAGCTAAGATCTGATTTGGCTGAAGGAATTCGGGAGGCGCTTAGTAAACTGCATGAAGAATTGCCCCAGCAAGAAATGCAAGGTTAACCAAAACGAGCGCCCCGTAGAAATATCTTAAGGTGAGAGAGAAAATTACCTTGTGGGCACGGACCCGCTTTAGGTATGGGCCAATGTCCATTGAAAATGGCTTTACTCCACCGTCAGGCACGCAAACGTCATTGTAGAGCAACCTGAAGAGTCGTTCTTGGCGCAAGTAGTACGCATCCAGCAGCCAAAACGCCACCAGAGGAATGAAGCCAGTGGCAGCAATCTTCCAACTCAACCTCGAGGCCAGTACTGCAAAGAAGGCGGCCGAGACGGTCAGAGCCCATCCCTTGATCAAAAAAGAGCTATTCCCCAGGCGCGCGACAATAGCCTGAATAAACTCAAGGTGCTTCACCTTGTCTGAACCTAGCGAATCCCCTTCAGACATCTATCCACCTTGTCCACTTGATCAGAAAATCTACAGATGCGACCTATGACTCAATCTAGCCTGAGCGCGTATGCTACTAGTTCTATCAGTTGCCCAGTCGGTGTTGGGAAACAAGCTCCGATAGCTGCTCTATCGTCAGCCATGCGTTAGCCCGGCGGTGGATCATGCGGTGGCAGTTAGAGCAGATTAGGGCTAGGTCGGCGAGTCTGGCGGTGGTCTGCCCTGTGACGAACAGCGGCGTGCGGTGGTGGCACTCGATGTAGTCCTTGCCGTGGACACCGTAGGTGCGGTGGAAGTCGAAGTCGCACACCTCGCAGGTGATGGCCTGTCCGCGGCGCTTGGCATCGGCGATCTTTGAGCGCTTGAGCTTAGGGTCTCGCTCGCGGCGCAGATGCTGACGCAGGAGTAGCCGGCCTTCCTCCGCGGAGTGGTCTTCCAGGTCCGGGTCGGTGATGGGTGGCAGCTCCGCGGCTTCGCCAGACTTCAGAAGGATTCGGACCGCGGCGGCGTGTGCTCGCATCTCCTCCGGGTGGTCCCGAAACTCGTCCAGGATCACTTTGTCGAGTCGGTTGCCGTTGGTCGCCTTACCGGGGTACTCGGGGTGGCGGGTGGCGATGTCCGCGGTCTTGCGGGCAACTCCAGCTGGGTTGCGGAACTTCTCGCTGCGCCCGTCGATCGGGTGGAACACCGGTGACTGCAACAGCGCAGGCAGCGTTACGACCCGCGGGTCGGTGTCTCCGAGCTGCCGCCAACCGAGGTCGCGCAGCAGCTTCGCGACGGTCTTGTCTCCGCCAGAGAAGTCCTTCGGGCCCAGTGGGACACCGTGCGCAACCTGGTGCGCGTAGCCGACGATGGCTTTGGAGTCATACCGCTCGCCACCATGGACGATGAAGTACTCCCGGGCCGTCCCGAACCCAGTCGAGGCGAGGAACTCTGCCCGCCCGAGCCGATCGAACTCGGAGATGGCTTCCAACACGTCGGGCGCAGTCACATCGGCAAACGTCACGCAGACGAGCGTAGGCCGACCGGCCGACAATTTCTGTCCCTCTCCAACACCCCGACCCCGTGCTTGTCCTGTCGCGACAGGCGCTACGGTCCTCGCGTGCACGAGGTGAGTATCCAACTGAGTGCCGATCGGGCCGTACAACCACCGACACCCACGGACATCTGCGGACTACGCCCATAGGCCCCGCTGCACGTTACGGGAGATCAGCTAGCGCCGGTCTGTCGTTCACACCGAAGGGGTCGCAGGTTCAAACCCTGCTACGCCCACCGCACATCGGAGGCCGTTTCCGCTCGTCGGAGACGGCCTTTCCGCTGCCCCCGTGTGCCACAGGTGGGGACAGCCGCGGCCCGGCTCCCCCCAGCACCGTTCGAGGCGCCCTTGGCCGTCCGTGTTCGGGGTCGGCCGCGCCACACGCCGCTCTGTCGACACCGAGAATGCTGCCGATCGGCAGTGCGGTGGCGTAGCGGCCCGGACCGGGCCACGGGGACGACCGGCGGGCGGCGGGGCCAGCGCCCACGCGGGGCGCGCCAGATGTAGGCGGCGGTCGGGGCGGCCCGGACGGTCTGCGGCCGCCGTGCTGGGGAAGGCCCCCCACCGGAGGTACCCTCTGTGGATGAACCTCGATCCCGTCACGGCCGACCGCGCGGTCCTCGTGTCCGACATCGAGTCCGACGGAAACTGCCGATTGAGCCTCGCGCTCCAGCAGGCAGTACTGATCAGGGCCGGCGACACCTGGGGTGTTCGCGACAACCAGCTCTACGTCCAGCGGCCAGACGGGTCCACTCTCACGCGCAGCGGCAGCGAGGAGATGCGCTGCTACCGGTAGCTGGAGTACAGCAGCGAGGTAGCAACGCACCCGGCCGGACGCGGTCCGCAGTCAACCGCATCTTGGCGCCGCCCCCAACTCGGCTACGACCGGATGAGGCGCACGCCGGTCGTGAGCAGCCAGACGAGCCAGGCGACGAACCCCAGCAGCCCGACGAAGATCAGCGGCGAGCCGTCGGCGATCGCAAGGTTGCCCAGCCCCGCGGCGAGCAGCAGGATCCCGCCCACCAGGCCCAGCACGCGCTGCCACGCCGGGGTCAGCCCGCTCGCGTGCGCGGCGAGGACCGAGCCGAGGCAGGTGGTGCCGAGCATCGGCAGTACCAGCGCGAACGCCGCCGCGTGCATCTGCCAGACGAGCCCGAACGCGGGTGTCGGCTCGGCGAGCCCGCCGGCGGCGAGCACGAGCCCGATCTGCAGGACGTTGACGAGTACGAAGACTGCCGACAGCGTCGCGCCGGCCGCCACCGCGAGGCGCGACCAGTCGGCGCCCGCTCCGCCGCGCCGCTCCACGAGGCCGTGCAGGCCCGTCCCGAACACGAGCAGCAGCGGCAGGTACAGCGCCACCAGGCCGGACACGATCGTGACCGCGTCGCGGTTGGCCGCGTAGTAGGCGAGCACGTCCCCGATCGGAGAGTCGTAGCCCGGCGCGCCCGTCGCCGCGAACAGGACGTTCTCGATCAGCACCAACACCGCGAACGCGATCGCCGCGGCACCGACGAACCGGCCCCGGACGGACCGACCTCGGGCTGGCGTGGTGGCGGTGTCCTTCGGTGAACTCATCTCTTGCTCCTTCGTTGCGGTCGGACGACCGGCGGGTTGTCGAGCAGGCTCGGGGACGGTCGTCGGTTCCTCTTTCGAGGGGGCGCGGTTCGCCCCCCGAACTGGCGGCAGGGCTGGGCGTGTACCCGCACGGGTCGGGTCAGCCCGGGGCCGCCCCGGGGCCGCGACGGGGGCCGCGGGTCGTCAGACGGTGATCACGACCTTTCCCCGGGTGTGGCCGGCCGCGATGTAGCGGAGGGCGTCGGCTGCTTCGTCGAGGGGGTAGGTGCGGTCGATGACGGGCGTGACCTGCCCGGTCGCGAGCAGGTCGGCCAGGGTGAGCAGGTCCTGGCGCTTCCCGGTCGACGTGAAGGGCCTCAGGCGCTGACGGGTGAACCCGGACAGCACGCGCGCCCTGACGACCCGGCCGATGGGGCCGAGCCAGCGGCCGCCGCGTCCGCTGTTGGGGATGAGCGTGCCGGTGGGGGTCAGCGCCCGGCGGACGGCCGCCAGGGGCTGGGCCTCCACGTTGTCGAGGATGACGTCGTAGCGCTTCCCGGCGCTGGTGAAGTCGGTCCTCGTGTAGTCGACGACGTGGTCGGCACCGAGCGAACGGACCAGGTCGACGTTGCGGGTGCCGCACACGCCCGTCACCTCGGCGCCGAACGCCTTGGCGATCTGTACGGCGAAGGAGCCCACGCCGCCCGACGCGCCCGTGATCAGCACCGTCTGGCCCGGTCCCACGTTCGCGATCGTGCGCAGGGCCTGCAACGCCGTCATGGCCGACGTGGGGACCGTTGCCGCGTCGGCGACCGACAGGTTGGCGGGCACGGGCACGAGGTTGTCCGCCGGGACGCGGGCGTACTCCGCGAGCGTTCCCGTGGTGCTCCAGCCGAACACCTCGTCGCCGGGGCGGAGCGCGGTGACATCCTTTCCGACCGCCGCCACCACGCCGGCGAGGTCCCTGCCGGGGATGCCGTGGCGCGGCCGGCGGAGCCCGAACACCAGGCGCACCACGTACGGCTCACCGGTCAGGACGAAGTAGTCGCCGGGATGTACCGAGGCCGCGCCCACCCGGACGAGCACCTCGCCTCGACCGGGCACCGGTAGCCCGACCTCGCGCGACTCGAGCACCGAGGGCGGGCCGTAGCGGTGCTGGACGGCGGCCCGCATCGTCGCAGCCCCGGCCGGACCGGCCCCCGGCACCGGGCGTGCTCCCGTATTCGACCGCTGTTCGGTTCCCACAGAGTCCTCCTCACGTCCGAGCTACGACCCTCGCTTGTTCGTACACCGTACGTCGTACACCGTACTATGACCGTACGCTGTACGATCGTCAAGCCGTTCGAGGGAGCGAGGAGACCCGTGTCTGCGAGGAAGCAACGCCAGGTCGCGTCAGACGCGGGACTGAGCAAGGAGCGGCTGGTGGTCGAGGCGATCCGGCTCGCCGACCGCGAGGGGGTCACCGGGCTGAGCATGCGACGGCTGGCGGGCGCGCTCGACGCGGGCGCGATGTCGCTCTACCACTACGTGGCGAACAAGGAGGAGTTGCTCGACGCCATGATCGACGTCGTGTTCGCAGAGATCGAGCTCCCGCCCGAGGGGACCGACTGGCAGTCGGCGATGCGACGGCGGACGGCATCCGCCCGACAGGTTCTCGCCCGCCACCCGTGGGCGATCGGCCTGATGGAGTCGCGGACCTCGCCGGGGCCCGCGCACCTCCGCCACCGCGAAGCGGTCACCGCCTGCCTGCGGAGGGCTGGCTTCTCGGTCCTGATGGCGACGCACGCCAACTGGTTGCTCGACGTCTACCTCTACGGGTTCGCCCTGCAGGAGACGAGCCTGCCGTTCGACACCGCCGACGAGTTCGCGGACATGGCCGAGGACGTCTTCCTGCCCCAGCTTCCTCCGGACGAGTTCCCCTACCTCAACGAGTCCGCCGCGGCGCTCGTCGCCGCCGGCTACGACCCGGCGGAGGAGTTCCTCTTCGGCCTCGATCTCATCCTGGCCGCCCTCGAACCCCTGAGGACCTCCGCGTAGCGACGCGCACAGACCATCGCGCGGCCCCGCACCGCGGCTCCGCCCCACTCCTCGGAGTCCAGGTCACGGCTGCGGATGACCTTTCCGGTGTCCGGGCCGTTCCCGGCCTGACTCCGAGTCAAGATCGTTGACGGGCTAGGCTCGTCTGCCATGCGACCTGCGAACCGTTGGGTGCTGCTGGCCGGCGCGGTCGGTGGGCTCGTGCTGGGTGCCGTGGACTTCCTGTGGATCCGGTTCGTGCCCTTCCCGCTGGCCGAGCTGGGGAACTCGACGGCGACCTGGGCGGCGGCGGCGTTCTTTTTCGGCTGGTGGGTGCGGTCCGGCTGGTCGCGGGCCGCGATCGGGGCCAGTGTCCTGCTGGTTCTCGCGGTGCCCGCCTACTACGTGACGGCGACGCTGGTCAACGGGGACGACGTGTCGGTGCTGTGGGCGCCGACGTCGCTGGTCTGGATGCTGATGGGCGTGCTGGCCGGTGTCGTGTTCGGCGGGGCCGGGGTGTGGGCGCGCGGCGCGGGCTGGCCGGCGGTGGTCGGTCCGGCGCTGCCAGCCGCGGCGTTCCTGGAGGAGGCCGCCCGGTTCGCCCTGCGGCTCGGTGACCCGGACTACTCCCGCGCGGTGGCCTGGAACGTCGCCATCGACGTGGCCCTGGCGGCGCTGATCGTCTGGCTGGCCGGCCGCAGCGCCCGGGGACGGCTGCTCGCGCTGGCCTGCGCGCTGCCGCTGGCGGCCCTGGGGTTCGCCGCGTTCCTCCTCCTCGGCGCGGCCACGTAGCGTCGCGGCCCGCCGGAGCCCCGGACACCCGGACACCCGGACACCCAAGGCACCCCGGCACCTGTCCGCGCGCCCACGCCGGTCGCGCCCGTGCGGCTGGTGTCCGGCCGGGCCCGGCCGTACCCCTCTGCGCGTTGGTTCTGGTTGGGTCGCGTTAACAGGTCGCGTTATTTAAGGAGGGCTTATTGCCCCCTTGAGTTCCCCCTCATCCATTGATGTCCATACTCCGGCATACCGCTACAGCGGTAGTCAACCTTCCGGAGATGCTCATGACACCCCTCGTTCCACAACGTGTCACCCACAGGACCCGCGCCGCGATCGCCGTCGGCGTCGGTGCCGCGGTGGCCGTAGCAGTGCTCGCCTCGGCGCAACCCACCATGGCGACCCCCACGCCGACGTCGGCCACCGCCGCCGCGGCGCCGGACGTCAGCGTCGCCAACATCAAGACCCACCTGCAGAAACTCTCCGATGTGGCGGCCGCGAACGGTGGTAACCGCGCGCACGGCACCACCGGCTACCAGGCCTCCATCGACTACGTGAAGGGCAAGCTGGACGCGGCCGGGTTCACGACGTCGACGCAGAGCTTCACGCACAACGGCAAGACCGGGTACAACCTGATCGCGAACCTCCCGGGTCGCGGGGACGCCAACCAGGTCGTCATGCTCGGCGCGCACCTCGACTCCGTCACCAGCGGCGCGGGCATCAACGACAACGGCTCCGGCTCGGCGACGATCCTGGAGATCGCGCTGCGGTACGCCGCCAGTGGCGACGCCGGGGCCAAGTCGATGCGGTTCGGGTGGTGGGGCGCGGAGGAGCTGGGGCTGATCGGCTCCAAGTACTACGTGGCGAACCTGCCGACCGCCGAGCGTACGAAGATCAAGTCGTACCTGAACTTCGACATGGTCGGCTCCCCCAACGGCGGGTACTTCGTCTACAGCGAGGACCCGACCCGGGGCGCGACGATCAAGTCCACGATCGAGTCGGGCTTCACCGCGAAGAACATCGACCCCGACGACGCGAACCTGAACAGCCGTTCGGACCACGCCGCGTTCATCAGCGCGTCCATCCCGAGCGGGGGCATCGCGTCGCTGAGCCTCGACCCCTCGAAGAGCGCCGCGCAGGCCGCGAAGTGGGGCGGCACGGCGGGCGCCGCCTACGACCCGTGCTACCACCAGTCGTGCGACACGCTGTCGAACCTCAACGACTCGGTGCTCGACAACATCGCCGACGTCGCCGCGTACGCCGCGTGGCAGCTGGCCGGCATCGGCGGCACCACGCCCACGCCGACCCCGACCGCGTCGCCGACCGGCTCGCCGAGCGGGAACGTCTACACCAACGCCAACGACGTCGCGATCAAGGACCTCCAGACGTCGGACTCGCCGCTCGCGGTGAACCGGGCGGGCAACGCGCCGTCGACCCTGAAGGTGGCCGTGGACATCGTGCACAGCTACCGGGGTGACCTGGTGGTCTCGCTGGTGGCGCCGGACGGCACCGTCTACCTGTTGGAGGACTTCGCCAACAACGACAGTGTGGCCAACGTGAAGAAGACGTACACCGTGAACGCGTCCTCCGAGGCGGCCAGCGGTACCTGGAAGTTGCGGGTCAAGGATGTCGCGAACGCCGACACCGGGTACATCAACTCCTGGTCGTTGACCTTCTAGTTTCCCCTCCGTGGTGGCCCGTCCCGGGGTTCCGGGGCGGGCCACCGTGCGTCGCGGGGACGGCCGACGCCCACGGGGAGGCCGGCACCACCGCCGAGGGTCAACGGCGGGCGCGGGCCGCCTCCGCGAGCACCCCGGCGCGCAGCCGGTCCTCCCCGAGCACCGGCAGCACCGCCGTCACGTGTTCCGCGCCGAGGCCCGCCAGCAGCGCGTGCGCCGCGTACTCCGGATCCTCGGCGGCACCGGTCAGCAGCAGCGCGACGTGCCGGTGCCAGAACCGGTAGGCCCCGATCCGGTACCGGGCCCCGGGCGCGGCCGTCTCCGACATCCGGACCAGGTCGAGGTGCCCGAGCAGGTAGTCGAGGTACGCGGCCACGAACGCCACGAGCCGCTCGCCGGGTGCGCCGTCCGGCCCGAGCGGCGCCGGTCCGCTGAGGATCTGCTGCTGGAGCTCGCGTTCGCGCGCGTCGAGGAGGGCGGCGGCGAGCCCGGCCCGGTCCCCGAACCGGCGGAACAGGGTGCCCTTGCCGACCCCGGCCGCCGCCGCCACGGCGTCCATCGAGACGTTGTCGGCCCCGTGTTCGGCGAAGAGGCGGGCGGCCGCGTCGAGGACCGTGGCGCGGTTGCGGGCGGCGTCGGCGCGTTCGGTCGGGGGTGACGTGCGCAACTGGAGCAGCTCTTGATAACCGGACTGCGGTCCGTTAACGTCGGAGGCCATAACCGGACTGTAGTCCATATCTGTCGGAGGTTCACCATGACCACCCTGATCACCCGCCACGACCTCGCCGCCGCCATCGAGGCCCGCACGGTCACGGTGCTCGACGCGCTCGGCGCCGAGTACCACGCGCGACGCCACCTGCCCGGCGCGCTGCCGCTCGCCCCCGGCGACGTGGCGACCCGCGCCGCCGACCTGCTCCCCGACCTCGACGCCGCGATCGTCACCTACTGCTCCAACCCGTCCTGCCCGAACAGCGGCCAGGTCGCCGACCGGCTGACGGCGCTCGGCTACACCAACGTCCGCAAGTACCGGGAGGGCATCGAGGACTGGGCCGAGGCGGGCCTGCCGCTCGAGTAGCGGGGCATCACTCCCCGGGCCAGGGCAGGCCGTGGAACGCGAACACGGCCTTGCCCTGGGCCAGCACACCCACCACGAACTCCGCCGGAGCCGGCGCGAAGATGTCCACCATCTCCAACTCCTCGCCGCGTCGCTCGGGATCGAGAACATAGGCCCGTCGACCGTTCTCGAACTGGCGCAGCATCCCCGACGGCCACACGTCCGGCCGCGCGCCCTGACAACACAGCAACAGCCCCCGCGCTTCCAGTACCTCCCGGAGCGCGACCAGGCAGCTCAGGTAGTCGTCGTCGACCGTTCCGAACACGACCCCTTGGTCCACCCACTCGACGCGCGCGACGGACGGCTCACCCAGGCGCAGCACGACCGGACAGAGCGCACCCGCGGCGTCGACCGCGGTCAGGTTCACCACTTCGGACATCCAACCCCCATCCTCGCCGGGGGATCCTACCCACGGCGACGCCCGACCCTGGTCGGCGAGGGCAGCGGGATCGGGCGGTGGCTGGAAGAATTCAGCGATGGAGTTCATTGAGCTGATCCGTCGACGTCGCATGGTCCGCCGGTTCGACGACCGCCCGCTGGAACCCGCGGTCGTCGAGCGGATCGTGGCCAGCGCGCTGCGGGCGCCGTCCGCCGGTTTCGCGCAGGGCTGGGCGTTCCTGGTACTCACCGAGGAGGCGGACAGGGAGCGGTTCTGGCCGTTCGTGCCGAACCAGGTGAACCACACCCCCGAGCTGCGCAACGCACCTCTGGTGGTGGTGCCCCTGGCTCGCAAGGAGGCCTACCTGGAGCGCTACAGCGAACCGGACAAGGCCGGGCGGTACGGCGTCGAGGGCAACTGGCCCGTGCCGTACTGGTACATCGACACCGGCATGGCCGCGCTGATGATGCTGCTGTCGGCGGTGGACGAGGGACTCGACGGGCTGCTCTGCTGGTTGGTCCCGGCGGTCGGGGAGGGCGAGGACCTGCCCGTGGGCGCCGCGGTGGCAGCGCACCTTCAGGGGTTCCGGGACGAGTTCGGGGTGCCGGCGGAGTACACACCGATCGGCGCCGTCGCGATCGGCTACCGCGCCACGGACCTGCCGCCCCAGAGCCCCGAGTTGACCGCCCGGCGGCGGGGTCTCCAGGACGTCGTGCACAGGGGTGGGTGGGGCAAGTAGGCGGCGTGACGTCGTGCCGGCCGCCCCGGCGTCGCGGACTCGGGCCCGGGGCGGCGGGCGGCGGGCGGCGGGCGGCGGGCGGCGGGCGGCAAAGATTTTTTGGCGGCTTGTCGATTCCCGGTGCGGCCGTTCGACCTAGGTTCGAAGGTGCCGGAGACAGGCGCCGGGCCGCAGGGGCCCACCAGACCTAGGAGACGACCATGGGATCGATCAAGTCCGGACTCTTCATCTCGCTCGACGGCGTCATCGAGGCCCCGGAGACCTGGCACTTCGACTACTTCGACGACGAGATGGGCGCGGCGGTCGGCGCGCTGATGAGCGGGAACGACGCGACGCTCCTCGGCCGGCAGACGTACGACGAGTTCGCCGCCTTCTGGCCGAACGCCGACCCGGCCGACCCGTTCACGGCCCAGATGAACGGGGCCCGCAAGTACGTCGTGTCGCACACGCTCACCGAGGCGGGCTGGGAGAACTCGAGCGTGATCGGCGGGGACGTCGAGGCGGAGCTGACGGAGCTCAAGAAGGACACCCATCTGGGTACGACCGGGAGCGCCACCCTGGTCCGGTGGATGCTGGAGAAGGGGCTGGTCGACGAGCTGCACCTGCTCGTGCACCCCGTGGTGGTCGGGGGCGGGAAGAAGTTGTTCGCCGACGGGGCGAAGGTGCCGCTGAGCCTCGTCCGGTCCACCACGTTCAAGTCGGGTGTCCTGCACCTGGTCTACGCCCCGGCCGCCCGCTGACCCCACGGGCCCGCGGCAGGGCGACGGGTCGGGCCGTACGTGACGCGCTCCTCGTCGAAGAGGGGCCGGTGGCCGCTTCACTTCGCGACCTCCGGAGGCGGGATCTGGGCGTGTCTGCTCTCGCTCCGGCACGGTGAGGTGCCGGGGCGGCCCGGTGCTACGCGTCCTCCGCGCGCAAGGGGTCGAAGGTGAGCACGTCGCCGTCGTCCGCGACGAGGAGTACCGCGACGTCCAGGCTGGCGAGACTCCCCCAGGTCCTGGACACGAGCGAGACGTACGTGGGCCGGTGGGGCAGGGCGATCGCCAGTTCGTGGTCCGGGTGTTTCGCCCGGTTCAGCATCGTGGAGAGGAGCACCTCGGCGTACCAGTGCCTGGCCTGGGTCGACGGTGTGCTCGCTTTGACCTTGTCGGCGCGCGCCGCGTCCGCGTAGCGCCGGCCCGGGTAGCCCTTCACCTCCACGGCCAGACGCCGTCCGTCCTGACGGGCCACGACGTCGACGCCGTGCTCCCGGGTCGCGGGGTTCGCCGTCCGCTCGATCAGCCAACCCTGGCGCCGGAGAAAGGCGACGAGGCGATTCTGGGTGACCTCCTCGGACACGCCCTGGTCGGCCGTGACCAGCCTGGTCGCGGGAGACCTGAGCGTCTGGGGCCGGCCCGCGGTCCGGGCCTCCCGATAGGTACCGCCACGGGTGCCCCGGGCGAAGACGACGCGGCCCGCGCGCTGGTCGACCGACCGCACGTGCCAACCGGCCGCCCGCCACGCCTGGGCCTCGACCTTCGAGTCGTTGGCCCACCACGCCGGGTGCTGCCACGCGGACGGCGGCAGCCGACCGACCAGTTTCTCGATCTCCGCGAAGGTCATCAGCAGCTCGTCGGCGGCCACCCGGGAGCCCGCGAGGTGGTCCCGCAACGGATCGTATTTCGCCACGGTTCTCCTGTGTCGTCGGCATCCCCGCCGGCGGCCGGGGCACGCGGAACGGATCGCTGCTCACCATCGTGGACCCGTGAGGAGCGCCCGGGCATCGGCCTACCGTCCGAGACGGGCGGTGCGCACCGGTTCCGGCCCGGAGACACCGCACCGGCGGGTGCGGGCCAGGGACCGGGCGGACACCGATGACGGGTACTCCGGGGAAGCCGCTCCGCTCCGGTACCCGTCGAGGGGTTGTCGTGGGTTGTGGGCTGGGCACATCCGGCGCACAACCGCGGCACAACAGGGGGTGTCGAGAGTTGTCGGCAGCGACGGGGACGTCGCCGACAACGACAAGTGGAGGTTCGACATGACTACTCCGATGCGGCGGATGGCCCGGCTCCTCGTCGCGGCCGCCGCCGGTGTGGCCCTGATGATGGGGATGGCGGGGACGGCCCACGCGTACCCGGGTTCGGCCGACGACCGGATGACGTCCGCGCCGACCGGGTGGTGGACCTATCAGAACGTGGACGCCACGCAGGTCGGCAACCTCGTCAACGCCAACGGGGCGCGGATCACCGACCTGCGGGTGGTCGACGCGTCGCCGCTGCGGTTCTCGGTGACGATGGTCAAGAACACGGGCAGCTACGCCAGCGGCTGGTGGTGGTACTACGGGGTGTCGATGGCGCAGGTCAACTCCTATCTGGGTACGAACAACGCGCGGCTGATCAGCGCCGTGCGGTACGGGAACTCCTACGCCGTCGTCATGGTGCCCAACACCGGGGCGAACGCCAAGGCCTGGGGCTGGTGCGACACGACCTACGCCGGGATCAGCTCGTGCCTGGGGACCACCAGCCGGCTGACGAACATCGAGACGTACGGGGCGAACAAGTTCGTCGTCATCTTCGTGAACAACAGCGAGGGCCTGGGCTGGTGCTGGTACGCCGGGATCAGCCGGGCGGCGCTCAACAACGTGTGCGGCGGGCAGTCCGTGCTCGACGTGAGCCAGAACCCGGACGGCACGTTCAACGTGGCCTCCGTGGCGCAGAGCACGCCGGACGGCCGGGTGAAGGACTTCGCGACGCCGACCGACCTGGTGAACTACGCGCAGCTGTCGCCGCCGGACCGGGCGCTGTTCGTGACGCCGTACGTCACCGGGGGGACCACGCGCTGGCTGACCTCGTTCCGGCACAACTCGTAGCTCTCCGTTCCGGGCTCCCGGGGCAACCGCCCCAGGGAGCCCGGAACTGTCGGGTATCGGCGTCGCGCGGTCGGATTCCCGCGCCACAACGCCGCCACAACATCCACCGCCCATCCTGGACCCCGGGCGGCACCCGCATCGCCGCCCACCGTCCGGCAGTTTGGGGGAAGACAGTGATCAAGAAGCTCGTGCGGCGGCTCGTCCTGGTGGGCGTCGTCTGCCTGGGGGTGGCGGCGACGCTGGTGGCCACGCCGGCCGTCGCGACCGCGCAGTGCACGTTCGTGACGAACTCGATGGGGGCCGGCTGTTGGCCGGGCGGCTCGCTGCCGACGGCGAACCTGGTCGACGACCGGGAGATCTCGAACCCGACCGGCTGGTGGACCTATCTGAACGTGGACGCCGCGCAGGTGTCGAGCCTGTTGAACGCGAACGACGCCCGGCCGACCGACCTGCGGGTGCTCAGCACGTCGCCGCTGCGGTTCTCGGTCACGATGGTGCGCAACAGCGGGGCGTCGTACTCCAGTGCCTGGTGGTGGTACTACGGCGTGTCCAAGGCCCAGGTGAACACGTTCGCGGCGCAGAACAACGCGCGGCTGACCAGCGCGGTGCGGTACGGCAACGTGTACGCGGTCGTCATGGTCCCCAACTACGGGGCCAACTACAAGGCCTGGGACTGGTGCGACACCGACTTCGCCGGGGTGGGCACGTGCCTGGGGAGCACGTACCGGCTGACGAACATCGAGGCGTACGGCGCGAACAAGTTCGTGGTGATCGTCGTGAAGAACGTCGAGGGGTACGGCTGGTGCTGGTTCGCCGGGGTGAGCCGGGCCGCGCTGAACAACGTGTGCTCGGGGCAGTCCGTGCTCGACGTGAGCCAGAATCCCGACGGCACGTTCAACGTGGCGTCCGTGGCGCAGAGCACGCCCGACGGCCGGGTGAAGGACTTCGCGACACCGACCGACCTGGTCAACTACGCCGTCAACGCGCCCGCGGACCGGCCGCTGTTCGTGACGCCGTACGTCACCGGGGGGACGACGCGCTGGCTGACGTCGTTCCGCTACAACTGACGGGTGGGGGGCGGCGCGACCTGACCCTCGCCGCCCCGGCCTCCGTCGAGCACCGCGGTCAACGCCGCCGCCTCGGCCGTCGCATTCGCCTTCTCGTACAACCGCACCGCCGTCTCCCCGTGCGTCCGGGCCGCGACCGGATCCCCCCGGAACCGCGCCAGGTCCCCGAGATGCCGGTGCAGCTCCGCCTCCTCGAACACGGCCGGCACCCGCCCGCGCACGGCCAGGGCCCGCAGGTACCACCCCTCGGCCGCCTCCACCGCCCCCGCCCGGAAGTCCGCCAGCCCCAGCCCGGTCATCGCCACGGCCTCCAGGTGCGGGTCCGCCAGCGCGCGGCTCAGCCGGCGGGCCTGGTCGAACAGCTCCGAGGCCACCTCCGGCTCGCCGAGCCCCAGCCGGGCCAGACCGGTGTCGTGCAGGGTGTCCACCTCGGCGCGGCGGTCCCCGATCCGGTCCTGGATCGCCCGGGCCCGGTCGAACAGGTCCATCGCCTGGCGGTGGCGGCCCTCGCCCAGGTGCGCGGCGCCCGTGCCGTGCAGGACCACCGCTTCGAGGCGCTCGTCGCCGAGCGTGCGGACCAGGGCGAGCGCCCGGTCGAGGTAGTCGAGGGCCACGTCCGTCTGGCCCATCCGGGTGTGCGCGTCGCCGAGGTTGTTCAGCGCGTAGGCGACGTCGCGGGACAGGCCGTTGGCGGTGTGCATGGCCAGGGCGGCCTCGTACTCCCCCACGGCCTCGTCGAACCGGCGGAGCGCGGCGAGGGCCACGGCCGTGTTGTTGCGGACGCTGCCCTCGCCCCAGGCGTCGCCGGCCGCGCGCATCAGCGGCAGGGCGTGCCGGAGCGCTTCGAGGGCCTCGTCGAACCGTTGCAGCTGGATGCAGGCGACCCCGACCTGGCCGCGCATCAGGCCCTCGGTGCCCCGGTCGGCCAGCCGGCGGGCCGCCGCGAGCCCGGTGCGGCAGATCTCCAGCATCGGGGCCCAGTGCCCGCGGGAGTAGTAGAAGCCCATCAGCAGGTACGCGAGCTGCCAGGCGGCCGTGTCCTCCCCGCGCTCGACGGCGTGCCGGGACACGGCGGACAGGTTGGCGCGTTCGCCGTCCAGGAAGGACAGCGTCTCGGCGTGCCGGGCCGGGAACGGCGGCCCGGGCACCGGGTGCCGCGCCGTGACCTGGGCCCGGTCGCGGCCCGGGGTGAGGGTGCGGTTCGCGGCGTCGGCGACCGCCAGGTACCAGTCGAGAAGTCGCTCTTCGCTCTGCTCCCGCACCGGAAGAGGCTCCTCGGCGAGGGCGCACTCGCGGGCGTACCACCGGATCAGGTCGTGGAAGCGGAACCGGCCGCTGGCGATCTCCGTGACCAGGTGCGCCGCCGCGAGTTCCTCGGTGGCCCGGCGGGCGGCGGCGACCGGGGACCCGGTGACGGCCGCGACCAGCCCGACGGCGAAGTTCGGCCCGGGGTGCAGCCCGAGCAGCCGGAACGCGGCGGCGGCCCCCGGGGTCAGGGCGTGGTAGGCGCTGGCGAACACGGTGCGGATGCTGCGGGAGTCGCCGGGCACGGACAGCGCGTCGAGCCGGTTCTCCGTGGCCAGCTCGGCGACCAGGTCCGCGACGGCGAGCCGGGGGCGGGCGTTGAGCTTGGCCGCCGCGATCCGCAGCGCCAGCGGCATCCGGTCGCAGGCCTCGACGAGCTCGCCGGCCGACTCCGGCTCGGCGCTGATCCGGGCGGGCCCGAGGACCCGTTCGAGCAGGGTCAGGGACTCCCGGGGGCTGAGGGCGTCGAGTTCGACCCGGCGGACGGCGGCGTGCACGTCGAGGGTGGGCAGCTGGTGCCGGCTGGTGGCGACGAGCAGGCTGCCGGCGGTCGGCGGCACCAGCGGCAGGATCTGTTCGGCCGAGCCGACGTTGTCGCAGACCAGCAGGACGCGGCGGTCGTGCAGCAGGGACCGGTACAGGCCGAGCTGGTCGCCGGGCCCGGTCGGCACCCGGCCGGCGGGCACCCCGAGCCCGCGCAAAGCGTGGCCGAGCACCTCGTCGGCGGTGAGCGCCGTGGCCTCGTCGTGCCCGAGCAGGTCGCAGAAGATCTGGCCGTGTGCGAACCGGTCGGTGACCCGCTGGGTCCACTCGACGACGAGCGCGGTCTTGCCCATGCCCGCCGGCCCGGACACCAGCACGAGGGGGACGTCCCCGCCGGCCGCCAGGGCCTCGTCGAGGGCGGCGAGTTCGGCGGGCCGGCCGGTGAAGTGCCCGGGGCGCGACGGCAGCTGGGCCGGCACCTGGCCGGGGGCGTCGGGCAGTTCCAGGGCCGGGTCGCGGCGCAGGATCGCGGTGTGCAGGCGTTGCAGCTCGGGGCCCGGGTCCACGCCCAGCGTGTCGGACAGGTGCTCGCGGAGCCGCTGGTAGCAGGTCAACCCCTCGGAATGCCGCCCTGACCGGTACTGGGCCAGCATCAGCAGCCCGACGAGCCGCTCCTCCCCCGGATCGGCCACCAGCAGCCGCTCCAGCGCCGGCACCGCGTCGGCGTGGCCGCCCAGCTGGAGTTCGCCGTCCCACAGGTCGCCGAGCGCGGCCAGCCGGACGTTGTGCAGCCGGGCCACCTCGGCGGCGCCCCAGCCGTACAGCTCGGCGTCCGCGAGGGCCCCGCCCCGCCACAGGTCCAGGGCGGTGCGCAGGCCGGCCACGGACTCGGCGACCCGGCCGGCGGCGGACCCGGCCCGGGCGGCGGCGACCAGGGACTCGAACCGGCAGGCGTCGACGGACTCGGGGCCGGCGGCCAGCGCGTAGCCGACCCGGCCGCTGGTCAGCAGGCCCGGGAGCCCGCAGGCGGCGAGGGCCTGGCGGGCCCGGGTCAGGTGGCTCTGGAGGGTCCGGACGGCGGTGCGCGGCGCGTCCTGGCCCCACAGCGCCTGGACGAGCCGGGGCGCGGGGACCGGGGTGCCGGGGTTCAGCGCCAGCAGGCCGACGAGGGCGCGTTGCCGGGCGCTGCTCAGGACCGCGGGACCGGCCGGGCCGACGGCCTCGATCGGGCCGAGCAACCGCAGCTCCACGCCCATCGCACCACCCATCCGCTGGAATCGATCGACAGCGTAGCGGCGGGTACCGGCCCCAACAAGCCGGAACTCGACAGCGGGTACCGACAAGTCGGCCGGCCGATGCCCCAATGCTTGGCCGTTCGTGCCTTATGGACGGCGGCGACGAGAGGTCCCCTGGAAGGGGAGGTGCACATGTCCGTCACCCGAGCGGAGATCCTCAGCAGAGCCGCCCGCCTCTGGCCCACGGGCACCGTCCCCTACGCGCAGGACCGGATCCACGGCCCGACCGGCTACCGGCAGGACTGCTCCGGGTTCGTGTCGATGTGCTGGGCGATCCCCGTCGACTCCCACGGCAGCTTCGGCGGCATGAACACGGTCAGCCTGGTCACGGCGGGCTGGATGCGCGAGATCCCCGCCGCCGACCTGCTGCCGGGCGACGCGGTCGGCATCTGCGGGCCCGGCACCGGCGGCGACGACGGGCACATCGTCCTCTTCGAACGGTGGCTCAACGACATCGACACCGACGACCGCTATTTCGGGTACGAGCAGGCCGGCGGCTCCGACGGCCCCCTGCACCGCGTCATCCGCTGGCCGTACGACGGCTCGGGCGGCCCCTGGAAGGCGTACCGCTTCCGCGACATCTCCGAAGGTTTCGGCCCCGCACCCAGCCCGGGAGGTACCACCATGTCCGACTACACGCCGTTGGGGCGGCCCGCCGCCGTGGGTGACCGGGGGGACTCCGTGCTGCTCGCGGACCTCTGGTTCCAGGAGCTGCGCGACGACAGCCCGTTCATCGCGGGCAACCCGAGCCCGCGCGTGCTCCGCGAGCGCCGGATCGAGGCGAAGTGCGACCAGGCCCTCGCCGAGCTGAAGGCCGCCCGGGCGGAGATCGCCGCGCTGCGGACCGGGGGGATCGACATCGCCGCCCTGGCCGCCGCGATCGCGCCCCGGTTGCCGGCCGTGCCGTCGCTGGCGGAGATCGCGAAGGCCGTGGCGGACGAACACGCCCGCCGGGCCCGGGACTAGGGCACAGAACCCCGGGCGGTCACCGGAGAAACCCCGCCATCCGGGTACGCGTCGGAGCGCGCCGGGTCGGCTCCCCTGCGCCGGGGTGGTCCGATCCGCGCCGGGGCGGGGTCGGCGCGCGCTGCCCGGGATAGCGTGGGGGCATGGTCGAGCCCGTCACGCGTCTCGCGCCCCGCCCCCTGCGCGGCACGATCCTCGCCCAGGGCTGGCGGGACCTCACCCTGCTGCACTGGCCGGTCGACCCCGCGCTCGTCGCGCCGCTGCTCCCCCGGGGCACCGTGCCCGACACCCTCGACGGGGTGACGTACGTCGGTCTGGTGCCGTTCCGGATGGTCGGGGTGAGCCTGGGCCCGTGGCCGCCGCTGCCCTACCTGGGCACGTTCGCGGAGACCAACGTCCGGCTGTACTCGGTGGACACCGCCGGCCGGCGCGGCGTCGTCTTCCGCTCCCTGGAGGCGGCCCGGCTGGCCCCGGTGCTGGCGGCCCGCTGGCTGTTCCGGCTGCCGTACATGTGGGCGCGGATGCGGATCACGAGGGCCGGGGACACGGTGGCGTACGAGACCCGGCGGCGGTGGCCCGGGCCGGTGGGGGCCGGTGGCCGGGTCCGGGTGCGGATCGGGGCCCGGATCGCGGAGCCGAGCGCGGTGGAGGAGTTCCTGACGGCGCGCTGGGGGCTGCACGTGGACTGGCACGGCCGGACCCTGTACCTGCCGAACGCGCACGAGGAGTGGCCGCTGCACCGGGCGGAGCTGCTGGAACTCGACGACGGGCTGGTGGCGGCGGCCGGGTTGCCCGGGCCGTCGGGGCCGCCGGTGAGTGTGTTGTGGTCGCCGGGCGTCCGGGCAAAATTCGGCCGCCCACTGCCGGGGTCGGAGTCAGGCCGGACCTGACGCTCCCAGCCGGCATGCGTGAGTCGGGCCGGGACCATCGGTGCGGAGCGGGCCGGCCCGACCATCCGCGCTGCTCCGACCAGGGCACGGACCGCCTCCAGTGCCGGCGCCAGACGTGAAGGCCACCCGGTCAGCCGGTGCGCAGTGCCTGGAGCAGACGCCCCAGCGCGGCCCTGGTGTCCGCCAGGTCCCCGGGACCGGCGGAGGACGCCAGCCACAGCGCCGCCTCGTTCATCGCCCCCGACAGCAGGTGGACCAGCGGCGCGACCGGCTGCGGCGCGATGACCCCCGCGTCGACGAGCCCGGTCAGCGCGTCGGCGAGGTGCCGGGCCGAGGCGGCCTCGTCCATCGCCCGCCATTCGGCCCAGCCCAGCACGGCGGGCCCGTCGACCAGCATGACCCGTTGGATGTCCGGATCGGTGGTCGCGGTGAGGAACTCCTCGCAGCCGGCGGTCAGCTGGGCCCAGGGATCCTCGTGCGCGTCGGCGGCCGCGGCGACCCGTCGGCCCACCTCCTGCTGCACCTCCTCCAGGACGGCGCGGAAGAGGTCCGCCTTGCCGCTGAAGTGGTGGTAGAGCGCCCCCTTGGTCACCCCGGCCGCCTGGACGATCTCCGCCAGGCCCACGGCGGCGTAGCCGCTGCCGGAGAACAGCCGCCGGCCCTCCCGGAGCAGCGCCTGCCGGGTCTGGTCCCGCTGTTGCGCCCGGATGCCGTCCTGCCGCATCGCACTCCTCATTGACATACCGACGGTACGCGAATAGCGTCACTCACATACTGATGGTATGCGAAAGGAGCGCCGGCATGAAGCTGACCGACTTCTATCCCGTGATCGGCACGGCGAGACTGCGGGAGTCCCGCGACTTCTACACCCGGCTGCTGGGGTTCGGGACGACCTTCGAATCCGACTGGTACGTCAGCCTGCGCCGCCCCGGCGACCCGGGGTACGAGCTCGCCCTCCTCGACCACACCCACCCGACCGTCCCGGAGGGCTACCGGGTCCCCGCCCGGGGCCTGCTGCTCAACGTGGAGGTGGAGGACGTGGACGCGGAGTGGGACCGGCTCGTCACCGACGAGGGGCTGCACCCCGTGCTCACCCTGCGCAGCGAGGACTTCGGCCAGCGGCACTTCATCGTGGCCGACCCGAACGGCGTCCTGATCGACGTGATCACGCCCATCGCCCCCACCGCGGAATTCGCGGGGCAGTACGTCACCGGCTGAACCAGTACACGCAGAAGCCCGGCTCTTAGATTTCGCAGAAATCGCGATCTCTCAGGGTCGAGCTTCACCTATCAGAATAATCCGACTCGCGGCTTTCGTCAAGAGTGCGTTACCTCCGGTGGGGCGCCCGGAACCGGACACCCCACCCGGATCAGGCGTCCCGGCCCCGGATCAGGCGTCGCGGCGCGAGAAGAACAGCCACGCCGCCGTCAGCACCGCCGCCGTGCCGACCGCGAACACCCCGTACCCGACCCACGGCGACAGGGAACCCTGCTGCGCGGAGACCTGCATGATGCTCTGGCCGGCCTGGCTCGGCCACCACTTGCGGAAGGTGACCCCGTTCTCGCCGAGCGCGTAGGTGGCGATCGGCAGGATCATGATCGCGCCGATCGCGGTCGTGATCGCGGCGGCGGAGTGCCGCACGATCATGCCGATCCCGAACACGAACAGGCCGAGCATGCCCAGGTAGAGGCCGCCGCCGAGGACGGCGCGCAGCACGCCCGGCTCGCCGAGCCCGGCCGGCGCCTGACTGACGGCCTGGCCGGCGCCGTAGGACAGGAAGCTGATCACCATGCCGGCGACCAGGCCCACGGCCGTGACCACGATGGCCTTGGCCGTCATCATCCGGCCCCGGACCGGCAGCACCGACAGGGAGGTGCGGATCATCCCGGTGGCGTACTCCGAGGTGGCGGCCAGCGCGCCGAACACGCAGATCGCGAGCTGGCCCAGGATGATGCCTGCCAGGTTGTCGGACACGACGACGTCGACCGGCGTGCCCGGCATGGTGCCCGAGGAGGCCAGCATGCCGACCCCGACCGTGAGCACGGCGGCGGCCAGCAGCGCCCAGAACGTCGAGCGGATGGTGCGGATCTTCAGCCATTCGCTGGCGATCGCGTCGGTCATGCCGTGCCTCCAACAGTCGCGCGGTACTCCACCGCGTCGTGGGTCAGTTCCATGAACGCCTGCTCCAGGGAGGCCGACCGGGGGGCCAGTTCGTGCAGGGTGACGCCGTGCCGGGCGGCCAGTTCGCCGATGATCTCGATGGGCAGCTGGGTGACCGCGAGCGCCTCGCCGTCGGGCTCCACGGTCGCGCCGGTGTTCTGCAGCACCTGGGCGAACCGCACGTACTCGGGGGTACGCACCCGGATGTGGTTTCGCGAGCTGCGCTCGATGAACTCGGCCATCGAACAGTCCGCGACGAGCTTGCCCCGGCCGATGACGATCAGGTGGTCGGCGGTGTCCTGCATCTCGCTCATCAGGTGGCTGGACACGAACACGGCGCGGCCCTCGGCGGCCCGGGCCCGCAGGAAGTCCCGGATCCACCGGATGCCCTCCGGGTCCAGGCCGTTGACCGGCTCGTCGAACATCAGGGTGCGCGGGTCGCCGAGCAGCGCCGCCGCGATCCCGAGCCGCTGGCCCATCCCCAGCGAGAAGCCCTTGACCCGCTTCTTCGCCGTGTCGGCCATGCCGACCATGTCGAGCACCTCCTCGACCCGCGACCGGGGGATGCCGTTGGCCCGGGCCAGGATCCGCAGGTGGTTGCGGGCGGTGCGCCCGCCGTGCACGGCCTTGGCGTCGAGCAGCGCGCCGACCGTGTTCAGCGGGACGGCGGCCTCCGCGAAGGGCTTGCCCTCGACGGTGACCCGCCCGCCGGTGGGCCGGTCGAGGCCGAGGACCATGCGCATGGTGGTGGACTTGCCCGCCCCGTTCGGGCCGAGGAAGCCGGTGACCCGGCCCGGCTCGACGGTGAACGACAGGTCGTCCACCACGACTTTCGGGCCGTACCGCTTGGTGAGGTGCTCTGCGACGATCATGCCTCCGACGCTACGGAGCATCCTCCGCCGTCGCGTCTGTCCACGGGCTGGTCACCGGGTCATCCGCAGGTCGCAGGACGGCCGATCGTGATCATCCTCGCGTGGCGGCGGCATGTTACCGGGTGGTAACTTGAGGGTATGCGAGCCAACACCCTGCGCCGGGGCATGAACCTGTGGCCCCCGTTCCTCTTCGCCGGCATCCGGGTCCTCCGGCTGTCCGACGACTACCGGCACGTCGAGGTCCGGCTCCGCCAGCGGAAATGGAACAGCAACTACGTGGGTACGCACTTCGGCGGCAGCCTGTTCGCCATGACCGACCCGTTCTGGATGCTGCTCCTGCTCCGCCGGCTCGGCCCCGGCCACGTGGTGTGGGACCGGGCCGGGGAGATCGAGTTCGTCTCCCCCGGGCGGGGCGACGTGTTCGCCCGGTTCGAGCTGACCGACGAGCGGGTCGCGGAGATCCGGGCGGCGGCCGAGGACGGGTCGAAGGTGCTGCCGTGGTTCGACACCGAGGTGGTGGCGGCCGACGGGACCGTGGTGGCGCGGGTGCGCAAGCAGGTGTACGTGCGGCGGAAGCCGGCGAAGGTGCCGGCTTCCGCCTGAGCGGGTTCCCCCGGGGACCCGCGCGGGTCCCCGGCGCGCTACTTCTTCTTCGGCGCGGCCTTCGACGCGGACCCGGAGCCGGCCTCCGGCTTCGGCAGCGGCCCCCGGGGCGGCAGCGGCGGCCGGCCCAGCCGCGGCAGGTCCACCGGCTTCGGGCTGTGCGGCGGCCGCTTCTCCAACTCGGCCAGGGCCACCTCGATCGCCTTGTCCAGCTGCGGGTCCACCCCGCGCGCGAAGTCCTGCGGCGCGATGTCCACGTCGATGTCGGGGTCGGTGCCGTAGTTCTCCACCCGCCAGCCGACGTCGTCGAAGCCGAACGAGTACTCCGGCTGGGTGGTGACCGTGCCGTCGGCCAGTTCGTGGTTGAGGGTGATGCCGACGACCCCGCCCCAGGTGCGGCGGCCGACGAGCGGGCCCAGGCCGTACACCTTGAAGGCGTGGCTGAAGATGTCGCCGTCGGAGCCCGCGTGCTCGTTGGTGAGCGCCACCATCGGGCCGCGCGGGGACTGGATCGGGTACGGCTCCGGGGCCGCCCACCGCGGGAAGTCGTACGCGATCCGGCGGCGGACCAGGCGCCCGATGACGAGCGCCGACACGTGCCCGCCGCCGTTGAACCGGACGTCGATGATCAGCCCGTCGCGGTCGTACTCGGTCAGGTAGCCGCGCTGGAACTCCGCGTACCCGTCGGGTCCCATGTCGGGGATGTGCAGGTAACCGAGCCGGCCGTCCGAGCGCTCCCGGACCACGGCGCGGTTGGCCGCCACCCAGTCCCGGTAGCGACCCGGCCGCTCGTCGGCCACGGTGCGCACCGACACCGTGCGCGGCTCGCCGTTGGGCCGGTGCACGGTCAGCTCGACCTCGGTCTCGGCGAGGTTGACCAGCAGCTCCGCCGGGGTGGCGGTGCCGAACTTCCGCCCGTTGACCGCGACCAGCACGTCGCCGGGCGCCACGTTGACGCCGGGCCGGTTCAGCGGGGACGTCGCGTCCGGGTCCCACGGGTCGCCGGCCACGATCCGGTCGATCCGGTACCCGCCGTCGACAGCCGTGAAGTCCGCGCCCAGGTGGCCCTGCCGGTAGTAGGGCCGGGACCGGTACTCGCCGCCGAACTCGTACGCGTGCGACGTGCCCAGCTCGCCCTGCACCTCCTGGAGCAGGTCGGACAGCTCGGAGCGGGTGGTGACCCGGTCGACCAGGGGCGCGTACCGCTCGTAGGTGGCCGGCCAGTCGATGCCGGCCATGTCCGCGATCCAGAAGTGCTCGCGCTGCAACCGCCACGCCTCGCGGAACATCTGCCGCCACTCGGCCTCCGGGCGCACCGACACCTTCACCCGGTCGAGGTCGATCCAGCCGCCCGCGCGGTCCTCGCCGTCCTCGTCGGGGGCCTTGTCGCCGGCCTTGATGACCCGGAGCCGGCTGGCGGACCGGTACAGCAGGGTCCTGCCGTCCGGGCCGACCTGGAAGTCGGTGACCGCGTCGGCGACCCGTTCGGTCTTGCCGGTCTCGAACTCGTAGGACTCCAGGATGCCGGTCGCCTCGCCGTCGGCCTCGAACCAGCGGTGCTTGCGGCTGCCGTGCACCGGCTCGGACAGCATCAGGAGCTTGCCGGCCACGGCGGCCACCGAGCGGTACCGGGCCTCGGGCACCGGGAACGCCAGTACCCGGCGCTCGATGCCCTCGAAGTCGATCACCTCGTCCTTCGGCTCGTCCCCGGCGGCGTCGTCCTTCTTGTCCTTGTCCCCCTCGACCAGCGGCTTCGGGGTGAGCACGAACGGGGACGGCAGGTCCGCGCGCAGGGCCACCGCGTACGGCCGGCCGCCGAACGGGAAGCCCAGGTCGAACTGGAGCTCGTCGTACACCGGGTTGAACTCGCGCTGACCGAGGAAGTACAGGTACTCCCCCTTGGGGTCGAACACCGGGGACGAGTCGTGCAGCACCGGGCGGGTCACGGCCCGGGTCTCGCCGGTCTCGCGGCGGCAGACCCGGATCTCGCTCGACTCGGCGCTGACCGCCAGCGTGTACGCCAGCCAGCCGCCGCCCGCCGACCACGCCAGGTCGGAGACCTTGCCGTGCCCGCTGCGGTCCACCTGCCGGGCCGAGCCGCTCTCCGTGTCGACGAGCCACAGCTCGCACCGGTGGTTGGCGACCGCGACCGTGGTGCCCTTCGGGGCCGGGGCGAGGGCCACGATCCGGCCCAGGTCCTCCGCGATCGTGGTGGTCGGACCGCCGTCGGCGGCGAGAACCACCAGGTCCTCCCGGTCGCTGTCCCCCGCCGCCGCGGCGACGAGCCGGTGCCCGTCGGCCAGCCAGGTCAGCTCCCGGTACCGGACGCCGTCGGGCTCGCCGTGCTGGCGGACCGGCCCCTCCCAGTGCCCCAGGGAGAACGCCTTCCCCCGGACCGTCACCGCCAGGCCCGAACCGTCGGGGTGCAGGGTGGCGCTGTGCAGGTGCCGGGTCGTGCTGACGAACTTCCGGGACCGCTGCGTCCGCGAGCTGCCCAGCTCGATGTCGACCTTCCGGGTGTCCTCGCCGTCGAGGACGTAGAGATCGCCGCCCAGGTGGTACGTGAGCCGGCGGCCGTCGCCCGTCAGGTTGCGGGCGTAGAAGTCCTCGTGGTCGGTGTGCCGGCGCAGGTCCTCGCCCGACGCGGCGCACGAGTAGACGTTGCCGACCCCCTCGTGGTCGGACAGGAAGAACACCCGGTCGCCGATCCAGCACGGGGCGGCCAGGTTGCCGTCCAGCGTGACCAGCCCGTGGAACTCGCCGCCGCCGTCGGGGTCGATCCACAGTGTGCCGGCGGTGCCGCCCCGGTACCGCTTCCAGATGGCCGGGTCGTGGGTGTTGCGGCCGAGGACGACCGCGCCGCCGGGCCCGTACGCCACGCTGCGGGCCAGGCCGCCGTACGGCACCACCTCGGACAGTCCGCCGGTCGCGGCCACGGTGCGCAGCTGGCGGCGGTTGTGCGGCAGGTCGGCGTTGGAGGCGTAGACGATCCGGCCGTCCGGGGCCCAGCCGGCGATCCCGACCAGCAGGCCGTGGTGGGTCAGCCGGCGCAGCTCACCGCCGGCCGCCGGCATCACGCACACCTCGCCGGGGCCCTCGTCGCTGCCGGCGAACGCGATCAGCGTCCCGTCCGGGGACAGCCGGGGCTGGCTGGCCTCCGCCACGCCCGCCGTGAGCCGGGCGGCTCTGCCACCACCGGCGGGGACCGTCCACAGGTCGTCCTCGCAGACGAAGATGAGGGTGTCGTCGTGCAGCGTCGGGAATCTCAGGTAGCCAGCCATCCGGTCAATCTAGCCGGAGGGAGTCCTCCACCGCTGTCTCGTGCTTGCCGAGGAAACGCGGATCGGGCCGGCCGACGATCTCCAGCACGGCCTTCACGCAGGCCACCTTGTCGCGGGCCGCGCCCGTGTACCAGGGCTTCGGCCACTTGCGCATCGAGTCGTCGCCGACCCCGACCGCGTCGATGCCCTGCTGGCGGCACAGCGCCACCGCGCGGGTCACGTGGAAGCCCTGGGTGACCACGGTCGCCGACGTCACCCCGAAGACCTTTCTGGCCCGGACACACGACTGGTACGTGTCGAAGCCGGCGTGGTCGCCGTTCACCTTGGCCTGCGGCACCCCGTGCTCGATGAGCCAGGCGCGCATCGGGTCGACCTCGTTGTACTCGGGCTGCCCGTCGTCGCCGGACACCAGGATCGCGCGCACCTTGCCGGCCCGGAACAGGTCGAGGGCCAGCTGGAGCCGGGCCCGGAGGAAGTCGGAGGGCTGGCCGTCCGGGTTGACCTGCGCGCCGAGCACGATCGCGACCGGCCGGACCGGCACCGCCGCCGCGTCGTAGACCTGGCCGCCGGCCGCCAGCGACACCACGGCGACCGCGCCGCCGACCGTCGCACCGCCGCCGACCAGCCCCGCGAGCGCCAGCACGAGCAGCCGCTTCGGGGTCACCACACGTCTCAGGTTCCGCCACATGTCCGCAACAATGCCGGAGCGGATCCCCGATCCGCCACCAGACTTTCCGGGCGTCGCGGGTGTAACGGACGGACGGCCGATCGGGGGTAGGCTCCAGAACCATGGGCGCCCTCCAGGATGATCACGACATCACCCGACCGCCGAACGGCTGCCAGCCCGTGCGCTGCACCGCCGGTTGCGACGACGGCCTGGTCGACATCCCCCGGGCGATCGTCGGGCCCGTGCTGGGCACGCCCCTGGCCCCCGGCGAGCTGACCACGGTGCTCCGTCCGGCCCGCTGCCGGGCCTGCAACGGGCGCGGCTGGCTGTGGGGCGTGGAGTAGCCCGGCGTACACAGAAAATGCGTCTGACCTTGAACTTCCAAGATCAAACGCATCTTCCGGGGGTACCTACAGCTCGATGCCCAGCAGCGCGTCGACGGCGGCCTTGACCAGGGCCGGGGCCGCCGGGTCGTTGCCCTCGCCCGCCAGGGTCGCCTCCGCCCACGCGTCCACCGCCGCCAGCGCGCCCGGGGTGTCCAGGTCGTCGGTCAGCCGGTCGCGGAGCGTCGCCACCAGGGCCTGGCCGGACAGCGCCGCCGGGCGGGCCGCTGCCTCGCGCCACCGGTCGAGCCGGAGCTGGCCGGCCTTGCCGACCTCGTCGGTCCACTGCCGGTCGGTGCGGTAGTGCTCGGCGAGCAGCGCCAGGCGGATCGCCATCGGGTCGACGCCGGTGCCGCGCAGCTTGGACACGAACACCAGGTTGCCCTTGCTCTTGCTCATCTTCTCGCCGTCGAGGCCGATCATGCCCGCGTGCGTGTAGTGCCCGGCGAACGGGTGCGCGCCGGTCAGACACTCGGCGTGCGCGCTGGACATCTCGTGGTGCGGGAACAGCAGGTCGTTGCCGCCGCCCTGCACGTCGATCCGCTCGCCCAGCAGGCCGAGGGCGATCACGGCGCACTCGATGTGCCAGCCGGGGCGGCCGGCGCCAAGGGAGTGCCCGTCCCAGGACGGCTCGCCCTCGCGCGCGCCGCGCCACAGCAGCGCGTCGAGGGCGTCCCGCTTGCCGGCCCGGTCCGGGTCGCCGCCGCGCTCGGCGAAGAAGCCGAGCATGGCCTCGCGGTCCAGCCGGGACTCGTAGCCGAAGGCGGGGGCCTTGGTGATGTCGAAGTACACGTCGCCGGTGCCGTCGTCGAGCACGTAGCCGGCGCCCGAGGCGACCAGGCGCTCGATGTGGCTGACGATCTCGGGGATCGACTCGACCGCGCCGACGTAGTGGTCGGGCGGGAGGATCCGCAGCGCTTCCATGTCCTCGCGGAACAGGGCCGTCTCCAGCATGCCGAGCACGATCCAGTCCTGCTGGTCGCGGGTGGCCCGCTCCAGGAGGGGATCGTCGATGTCGGTCACGTTCGAGACGTAGTGCACCTCGTGACCGGCGTCGCGCCACAGCCGGTTGATCAGGTCGAAACTGATCATGGTGGCGGCGTGGCCGAGGTGGGCCGCGTCGTACGGGGTGATGCCGCACACGTACATCTTCGCCGCCCCGGTCGGGGAGGTGGGACGTACGGCGCCCGTCGACGAGTCGTACAGCGCGACGGGGCGGCCCGAGCCGGGAAGCGTGGGCAGGGAGGGTGCCAACCAGGATTCCATCCCGCCAGCCTATCCAGCCGGGGTCGGGTCGCGGTGATCGACGGAGGGGACGGCGGGGTCGGGTGGATCACAGGTCAGGGGGCTGGCGCTGGGAACATCTCGCCGGGCAGCTGGCCCGCAGCGCTACAGCGCCGGGAACGGCAGCGGCGGCCACCGGTCACTCGGTTCCGGGAACGCCCCGGTCGCCAGCAGCCGGTCGATCCGGAACCCGACCGCCTCCACCTCGGCCCGGGTCAGGTGCCCGGCGAGCGCCGCCCCCAGCTCCCGGTCGAGGGCCACCTTCAGGTGCCCGAGCACCCCGGTCACCTCGCCCGGCAGGTCCTGGCCGGCCCAGCCCCACAGCACGGTGCGCAGCTTGTCCTCGGCGTGGAAGCACACCCCGTGGTCGATGCCGTAGACGTGCTGGTCGGCGTCGCGGAGCAGGTGGCTGCCCTTGCGGTCGGCGTTGTTGACGATCCCGTCGTACGCGGCGATCCGGGCCAGCCCCGCCTCGTCGGCGTGCCCGAGGAGCCCGCCCTCGGCGGCGGCGATCGCGTGCCAGCCCTCGGGGAGCTCGCGGGCGAAGTCGACGAGGGGCGGTTCGACGGCGTCGATCCACAGCTGGCAGGAACCGGCCCCGTACGGCCCGTCGCGCAGCACCGTGGGCGGCACGCTGCCCCAGCCGGTGGCCTCGCTGACCAGGTACGCCGCGACCTCGCGCCCGGCCAGGGTGCCGTCGGGGAAGTCCCACAGCGGCCGCTCGCCCTTCACCGGCTTGTACACGCACCGCGCGGTCACCCCGGCGTGCGTGACGAACGCGCGCAGGGTGGCGTTGGAGGCGTCGACGAGGCGGCCCTCGAGTTCCAGTTCCCCGTGGGTGAGGAGCTCGAGGGCGGCGTCGGGGTCGAGGCTCAAGAGGTGCGGTGGTAGCCGTTGTGCCGGGGGCACAGGTGGCCGGCGGGGTCGAGGGGCTGGCCGCACAGCGGGCACGGCGGCCGGCCGGCGGCGACGAGCCTGCGGGCCCGGTCGATGAACTGCCGGGTGGCGGCCGGGCTGATCCGGACCCGGAGCCGGTCGAGGGTCGCGTCGGGCTCGCCCTCCTCGGTCTCCTCCGTCTCCGCCTCGCTGGCCTCCACGGCCTCGATGACCACTGTGGTCGAGTCGGTGTCCCAGGCCAGGCCGAGGGTGCCGACCCGGAACTCCTCGTCCACGGGGGTGTCGAGCGGGCCGTTGTCGGTGGGCTGGCCGGTGGGGGCCTCCACGCCGAACCGCAGCCGGACCTCGTCGAGCAGCTCCTCGAGCTTGTCGGCGAGCAGGGAGACCTGCATCTTCTCCAGCGCGACGCTGACGAGGCGTCCGCCGCCGCGGGCCTGGAGGAAGAACGTCCGGTCGCCGGGGACCCCGACCGTGCCGGCGACGAACCGGTCCGGGGGTTCGAAGGCGTACACCTGGTGGGTCACGGCGCCACCTCACCGCGGTCGTTGCGCTCGCTCATGTAGTGACCCTACCCGCGCCGCCGCCCACGACGGCGTCTGAGGTTGTCGCCTCGGCCGGGTCGGTCGGCACCAATCCGGACAGGTCGCCCCCGACGTCGTTCACCCTCAGCAGAAAGGGCCGGGTCTCCGTGTACCGGATGACCGTCAGCGACGCCGGCTCGACCACGATCCGCTGGAACTGGTCGAGGTGCAGGCCCAGCGCGTCCGCCGTCACCGCCTTGATCACGTCGGCGTGGCTGCACGCGACCCACACCGCGTCGGGGCCGTGCTCCGCGCCGATCTTGGCGTCCCAGTCCCGGGTGGCGGCCACGCACCGGGCGGCCATGGCGGCCATGGACTCCCCTCCGGGGAACACCGCCGCGCTCGGGTGCCGCTGCACCACCCGCCACATCGGGTCCTCGGCGAGTTCGCTGATGGGCCGGCCGGTCCAGTCGCCGTAGCCGGCCTCGGCGAACCGGGCGTCGATCAGCGGTTTCTCGCCCTCGGCGTCGCGCGCGGCGAGCACCGCCTCGGCGGTCTGCCGGCAGCGCCGGACGGGACTGGTGACGACCGCGGCGAGGGGCACGGCGGCGAGCCGGGCGGCGACGGCCGCGACCTGCCGCTCGCCGAGCTCGTCGAGCGGCACCGGCAGGTCACCCGCGAGGATGCCAGCGGTGTTGGCGGTGCTCCGCCCGTGGCGGAGAAGCAGGACTGTGGGCACGAAACGGAATTCTAACGCGGGCGGGTGTGACGGCCGGACGAGCCGTCACACCCCCGCCGTCACCCACCCGCGCCTGACAACGCAGCGGCCGGCGCACTTTGGGGACCACGCCGGGCACACTGACCCCGGCCCAGTGTGGCTCGGGGCCCCGTGCCGGAGGGAGTGTTTTCCACCATCCCTCACAAACGACAAACCACCCGATGGGTACGCGAAGCGGACAGCCCCGCGCCCGGTCAGGTCGCCGTGATCGTGCCCGCGACCAGCAGACCGATGATGCCGAGGCCGAGCAGCACCCGGTACCCGACGAAGGTGGTGATCGAGTGCTTGGCCACGAACTTGAGCAGCCAGGCGATCGACGCGTACCCGACGATGAAGCTGACCACGGTGCCCACGATCAGCGGCACCGCCCCGATGCTGCCGTCGAGGGCGTCCTTGAGTTCGTAGAGCCCGGCGGCGGTGAGGGCCGGGATGCCCAGGAAGAACGACAGCCGGGTGGCCGTGACCCGGTCGAGGTCGCGCAGCAGGCCGGCGGAGATCGTGGCCCCCGACCGCGACACCCCGGGCACCAGGGCGATGCACTGCATGAACCCGATCACCAGCACGTCCTTGAGGGTGACCTCCCGCTCGCCGCGCTGCTGCGGCCCGACCCGTTCGGCGAACCACATCACCGCGCTCCACACGATCAGCGCGCCGGCCACGAACCACAGGCTGCGCAGCGGGCCCTTGATCAGCGGCTTGCCGAGCAGTCCGACGACGGCGATCGGCAGCGAGCCGGCGATGACGTACCAGCCGAAGCGGTAGTCGAAGCCGCGCTCGTCCTTGTTCGCGATCCCCTTGGCCAGCCCGACGACGATCCGCGCAATGTCCTTGCGGAAGTACAGGATCGCGGCCGCGATCGCGCCGATCTGGATGACCGCCGTGTACGCCGTGACCGCCGGGTCGTCGACCTGCATGCCCATCAGCTTCTCGGCGATGGTGAGGTGCCCCGTGGAGGACACCGGCAGGAACTCCGTGAACCCCTCGATGATCCCGAGGACAATGGCCTGCCAGATCTCCACTAACTACTCCCCAACTCCCGATCGTTCCCACGCGCCGGCCGGCCCGCGCGGGCGGCCACGCTGTCCTCGATGTCCGAGTCGAGCACGCTGACGGACAGCGTAGTCACCCCGGCCTGGGCGCCAACTGAGAGGCACTGTGCGGGGCGTACCCCCCAAATGTTTGGGGCTATTGGCATTTCCGCCGATTCGGGATGGTGATCGAGGGCTTCCGCGCGACGGGGCGCGGGGCCGGAGAAGGGAGCTGTCAGATGCGAGCTCACACAGCGGTACTGTCGGTGCTGGTCGGGGCGGCACTGCTCGTGCCCGGCGGTGCGGCCGGCGCGGCGCCGGTCAACGCGGGGCCGGCCGGCACGATCAGCAACGCCGGCAACGGGTTCTGCCTGGACATGAAGACCAACAACGTCGGCGAGCCGATCATCCTGTGGCCGTGCCACGGCGGGACGAGCCAGCAGTGGTCGGCCAAGGGCGACGGCACGGTCCGCAACGCGGGCAACGGGTTCTGTCTGGACATGACGACGAACAACGTGGGCGAGCGGCTCATCCAGTGGCCCTGCCACGGCGGCACGAGCCAGAAGTGGCGGTTCCACGGCGACCTGGTCAAGAACGACGGGAACGGGTTCTGCATGGACATCAAGACCTACAACGTCGGCGAACAGGTGATCCAGTGGCCGTGCCACGGCGGCACCAGCCAGCGGTGGAGCCACTAGTCAGCAGGACAGGGCGGTGACCAGCTCCTCGCGGCTGGTCACCGCCATCTTGCGGTAGAGGGCCCGGAAGTGGTCGTTGACGGTGTACGGGGACAGGTCCAACCGCCGGGCGATCTGCCTGACCGGCAGGCCGAGCAGCGCCTGTTCGACGACGGCGCGCTCCCGGGCGGTGATCCGGTACCAGCCCGCCAGCGCCGGCAGCAGCAGCGAGCCGCCGGCGGGTCCGATCGTGACCGCGACCTCCCCGGTGCCGTCGACGACCTCGGCGCTCATGGCCAGCCAGCCGGCCGACGTGGGCACCCGGCTGACGGCCCCCCGGCCCCGGGCGTGCAGCGCGACGTTGAGCACCGCGCTGTCGAGTTCGTCCTCGCCGAGCGCCAGTTCCCGTCGCAGCAGCCCGAGCCAGTCCCGGCCGGCCGGGGTGGCCGCGCTGATCCGGTGCCCCGGGCCGACGAGGACCACCCCCGGCGGGCCCGCGGGTCCGGTCGGGCGCAGCAGCCTGCGGGTGACGAAGCGGCGCAGCGCGGCGGCGAGCCCGCTGGAGAGCCGCACCGCGAGGTCGGCGTCCCGCTCGGAGAACGGCGGCCGGCCGCGCTCGCGGAGCAGCAGCAGCGCGCCGCGCGGCACCCCGCGTTCCACCAGCGCCAGCCGCAGCTCCGCGCCGAAGCCCTCGGCCGCCATCAGCCCGTGCAGGTAGCCGTCCCGCCGCTCGTCGACGAAGCCCGAGCCGGTCACCGCGACCGGGCGGCGGCCGTCGAACAGCTCGCCGATCCGGTGCGGGTCGGCGACCTCGATCCGGTGCCGGGTGTCGGGGGCGTAGCAGTCGCGCCGGGCCAGCAGGCAGCCCGCCCCGGAGACCGGATCGAAACCGACGAGCAGAAACCCGTCGTGGGGTACGAGGTCCCGCAGCGCCCCGGACAGTGCCGCGCCGAGCTCCGGCATCGTCGCGGCCTCGGCGGCCACGCCCTCCAGATGCGCGCCCATACCACCGCACACTACCCGGCGGAACGGGTCGAACTCCCTGGTCGCGGTCGTGCGCTGGCCACTGTCAGAAGTCGGGAAGGCCCCGCTTCGAGCGCTCCGCCCGGTACAGCCGGTCGTGGAGGCCGTAGAGCAGATCGCAACGTCCGGCTCGGTGAGCTCCGCACGGCTGCGCGCCGCGACGGGCACCCCGGCGTCGGCGGGCAACCGGAACGGCAGCGTCGTCGGGGGCGGCCCGCGCCCACCTACTCCGCGAGCCCCGCCAGTTCGAGCGCCTTGGCGGCCGAGCGCAGCGTCCGGACGCCGTCCTCGATGTCGGAGTCGAAGACGCTGAGCGAGAGGGTGGTCACGCCCGCCCCGGCGTACGCCTTCATCCGTTCGGCGACGCGTTCCACCGGGCCGAGGAGGGAGGTGCGGTCGACGAACTCGTACGGCACGGCGGCCATCGCCTCGCGGTAGCGCCTGTTCAGGAAGTGGTCCTGGATCGCGTCGGCGGCCTCGCCGTAGCCCATCCGGGTGGCGAGCCGGTTGTAGAAGTTCTGCTCCTTGCTGCCCATCCCTCCGATGTAGAGGGACGCGTAGCCGCGGACGAGTTCGGCGCACGTCTCCGGGTCCTCGCCGATCACCAGGGGCACGGTCGGCGCGACGTCGAAGCCGTCGAGGGTCCTGCCGACCTTCGCCCTGCCCTTCGCGATCAGGTCGAGGTGCTCGTGCGCGCTCTCCGGCTCCAGGAAGATGGCCAGCCAGCCGTCGGCGAGTTCGCCGGTCAGCTCCAGGTTCTTCGGGCCGATCGAGGCGAGGTAGATCGGGATGTCGGTGCGGTACGGGTGCAGGGACAGCTTCAGCGCCTTGCCGGGGCCGCCGGGCAGCGGGAGCTGGTACGTGGGGCCGGAGTGCTCGACCGTCTTGCGGGACAGCACCTTGCGCACCACGTCGACGTACTCGCGGGTCCGGGCGAGCGGCTTGTCGAACGCGACGCCGTACCAGCCCTCGGAGACCTGGGGGCCCGAGACGCCCAGCCCGAGCCGGAACCGGCCCTCCGACAGGGTGTCCAGGGTGGCCGCCGTCATCGCGGTCATGGCCGGCTGGCGGGCCGGGATCTGCATGATGGCGCTGCCGAGCTCGATCGTGCTGGTCTGCGCGGCGAGCCACGCCAGGGTCGTCGGATTGTCCGACCCGTACGCCTCGGCGGCCCAGGCGACCGAGAAGCCGAGCCGCTCGGCCTCCTGGACGAGCGCCAGGTTGCGCTTCGCCTGGTCGGCGTTCGCCCAGTAGCCGAGGTTGAGTCCGAGCCGCATCGAAGCCTCCGCATATTACTCATGAGTAGGTACGAATATCGTAGCGTGTGTTGGGTAGCCGACGGCGGATGGACCGGACTGGGATTCCACTCGGCGTGGCGAGCCGGTACCGTCGCGAGACATGCAGCAACGACCCCTCGGCCGAAGCGGGCTCCACGTGTCCCGCCTCGGTCTCGGCACCATGACCTGGGGCCGGGACACCGACGCCGACGAGGCCGCCGACCAGCTCCGCACCTACCTGGACGCCGGGGGCAACCTGCTCGACACCGCCGACGTGTTCGGCGACGGGGACAGCGAGGCCGTGATCGGAGCGCTGCTCGACGGGGTCGTCGAACGCGACGAGCTGGTCATCTCCACCAAGGCCGGCCTGCGCCCCGGTACGCCGCGCCGGCACGACAACTCCCGGCTGCACCTGCTGCGCGCCCTGGACGCCTCCCTGCGTCGGCTCGGCACCGACTACGTGGACGTCTGGCACGTGCACGGCCACGACCACGCCACCCCGATCGCGGAGACCCTCGCGGCCCTCGACACGGCGGTGTCCACCGGCAGGGTCCGGTACGCGGGGGTGTCCAACTTCAACGGCTGGCAGACCGCCCAGGCCGCCGCGCTGAGCCCGACGCCGGTCATCTCCGCCCAGGTGGAGTACTCGCTGCTGGAACGCGGGGTCGAACGCGAGGTGCTCGGCGCGTGCTCCGCCCTCGGGCTCGGCCTGCTCGCCTGGTCCCCGCTCGGCCGGGGCGTCCTGACCGGCAAGTACCGGCACGGGGTGCCCTCGGACTCGCGCGGCGCCTCGGAGCACCTCGAACGGTTCGTGGCCCCGTACCTGGACAAGCGCGGCGCCGGGATCGTCGAGGCCGTGGCCACCGCCGCCGACGGGCTGGGCTGCTCGCCGCTCGTCGTGGCGCTTGCCTGGATCCGGGACCGGCCCGGCGTGACCGCCCCGCTGATCGGGGCCCGGACCACCGCCCAGCTGCTCGGCGCGCTCGCCGTGGAGAAGGTCACCCTGCCCGCGCAGATCCGCCGGGCGCTCGACGACGTGTCCGCCGTGCGGTTCGGGTACCCGGAAAGGCAGTCCTGACTACCCTGGAAATGTCACCGACCGTTAGGCAGAATGTAACGATGTCCGACTACGAATATGTGCCGCTCCGGATCCCACCGGGCACGGACCGGAAAGCGGCACAGGCCCAGTTGACCATCCAGGCCGAGTACGGCGGCTGGGAACTCGCCCGGGTCCTGCTGTTCGGCGACGGTACCCGGCAGGTCGTGCTGCGGCGCCGGATCACCGGCGCCGCGCTGCCCGCACTGTCCAGCTGACTCTCTTCGGCGACTACGCGTCTTCCGCGTCGTCATCTTCGAAGGGGTGCTCGTCGAACCGACCGACGAGCTTCTCCCCCACGCCCACGGCGAACACGGCGTTCACGTCGTCCTCCGCCGCCGCGTCCGGGTCGAGGGAACTCTCCACCTCGCTGACCGTCACCACCCCGTCGAGCGGCTCCAGCTCCGGGATGTCCAGCGGCGCCAGCGAACCGTCACCGGCCTGCAGCAGCTCCAGCACCGCCTCGCCCACGTTCGCGACCACGGTGTCGTCGTCGGCCTCCGCGCGCAACCGCTGGGCCACCCGCAGCAGGGCCGCCGCGTTCGGCACCAGGTAGTCCCGGCGCTGGCGGACCGCGATCAGCAGCGGCTCCGCGTCGCGCTCCGTGGCCACCGACGCGAACTCCACGTCCGCGGCGTCCGGGTCGATCGGCTGCACGTCCCACGGCGTGACCTCGCCGAAGCTGGACAGCATCTCGTCGTCGTAGGCGACCGCGGCGTTGTTCAGCGCCACGTACGCCGCCCACACCGCGTCGTCGTCGGGCCGGCCGTCGGCGGCCTTGACCGCGTCCAGGTGCACGCGGGCCGCCGCGATCACGGACTCCAGGGCGGCTTCGAGCTCGGTGTGCCGGTCGTCGGTCATCGGAGTTCCTTCAGGTCAGCGGTTCGGGTAGCCGGTCCCGGGCGGCAACCCCGAAGAGACGAGACTCGACGGGTACCCGGAGAAGCGGTGCTCTTAGATTGTGAGGCCCGCGCCCGGGGGGCTGTGTCCCGGGTGCGGGCCAACGACGGGCGCGTCAGCTGGCGCGCAGGAACCGGTCCAGGACGTCCACGCCGAACTTCAGGCCGTCGACCGGGACCCGCTCGTCGATGCCGTGGAACAGCGCCGTGAAGTCCAGGTCGGCCGGGAGCCGCAGCGGCGCGAAGCCGAAGCACCGGATCCCGAGCCGTGCGAAGGCCTTGGCGTCCGTGCCGCCCGACAGCATGTACGGCACCGGCCGCGCCCCCGGGTCCACCGCGCGCAGCGCCGCACCCATGGCCTCCACCAGATCCCCGTCGAAGGAGGTCTCCAGCCCCGGCTGCCGGTGGATGTACTCGATCTCGATGTCCGGCCCCACGATCGTGCGCAGCTGGGCCTCCAGCTCCTCCGAGCGGCCCGGCAGGCTGCGGCAGTCGATCGTCGCGGTCGCCTTCCCCGGGATCACGTTGTCCTTGTAGCCGGCCTCCAGCCGGGTCGGGTTGGCCGTGTTGCGCAGCGTCGCGCCGATCAGCCGGGCGACGGGCCCGAGCTTGGCGACCGCCGCCTCCGGGTCCTCCGGGTCGAAGTCGAACCCGAGCACCTCGCTGGACCGCTCCAGGAAGTCCCGCACGGTCGGGGTCAGCGTGACCGGGAACTCGTGCCGCCCGATCCGCGACACGGCCTCCGTGAGGGCCGTCACGGCGTTGTCGTGGTGGATCATCGAGCCGTGCCCGGGCCGCCCCGACGCCGTGATCTTCAGCCAGTCGAGCCCCTTCTCGGCGGTCTCGATCAGGTACAGCCGCAGGTCGTTGCCCGCGTCCACCGAGAAGCCGCCGACCTCGCCGACCGCCTCCGTGCACCCCTCGAACAGGTCCGCGTGGTTGTCCACGAGGAACTGCGACCCGTACATCGAGCCGGCCTCCTCGTCGGCGAGGAACGCGAGCACCAGGTCCCGGGGCGGCACCACGCCCTCGCGCTTCCACTGCCGCACCACGGCCAGCAGCATCGCGTTGAAGTCCTTCATGTCCACGGCGCCGCGGCCCCAGACGTACCCGTCCTTGATCTCGCCGCTGAACGGGTGCACCGACCACTCGCTGGCGTCGGCGGGCACCACGTCCAGGTGCGCGTGCACCAGCAGCGCCGGCCGTGACCTGTCGGAGCCCTCGTAGCGGGCCACGACGCTCGCCCGGCCCGGCGCGCTCTCGATGATCCGGGGTTCGAGGCCCACCTCGGCCAGCAGCCCGGCGACGTACTCCGCCGCCGCCCGCTCCCCCGCGCTCGTGTCGTTGTCACCCGTGTTGGTGGTGTCGATCCGGATCAGGTCACGGCAGATGTCGACGACCTCGTCGACCGCGAGGGGATGGGAGCTCATACCACTTTCTACCACCTGTACGCGGCCTCGTTGGTGACGCGTGCGAGCTCCGCCTGCCCCAGGGCGCTCGGGTGGAAGAAGTCGATCGCGCTGACGTGCTCGGCCCGGAACTGGAACCGGAACACCGCCCCGCCGTCCGTCCTGCAGTTCGGCCCGTAGTCCGCGCACGCCCGACTGATCACGTCGTTGTACGCGACCACCCGGTTGCGGACACTCTGCCGGCGCTGCTCGTCCGCGGCGGCCGTCGACGCCGGGTTGGCCAGCATCGAGGGGCAGATCCCCAGGTCCCAGCGTCCGGTGGCCTTCGGGTCGGAGTGACCGACGTTCCACAGCTGGTAGAGGTCGGGGACGCTGGCGAGGAGGAGCTTGGCGTCCGGTACCCCCTGCTTGATGGTCTTCAGCGCCCTGGTCAGGTCGGCGCGGAAGGCGGAGACCGTGGTCATCCGGTCGACACTCTGCCGGCAGGCGTCGTTGGCGCCGACGAGCACGGTGACATAGGCGGGGCGGGCGGCCACGGCGCTCTCGGCCTGGCCTGGGAGATCGCTCACCCTGGCGCCGGAGTTCGCCAGATTCGTCCCCGTCTGGCCAACTTTGTGCGCGTGGCTGTCGAGGGTGGTACCCGTGGACCAGGACGCCTCCGGGCAGTCGCCGAACCTGTCGGCGCACGCGTTGACGCCGCGGGTGATCGAGTCACCCAGGGCCACGACGGGGCCGGGGATCTTCGGCGGGACGGTGGGGAGGGGTGCGGCCGTCGCGGTGGCCTCGCGGGTCGGTTCCGAGGTGGCCGGAGAGGTGGTGCAGGAGGTGGTGAAACCGGCCAGGAGCAGGGGCAGGAGGGTTGCCAGAAGGGGGCGGCGCATGCAGCGACGGTAGCCGATTACGTGTGCGGGAAGGTTCCGTGTACAGTTACTGCCCGTACGGTGATCACGGCGGGGGGAACCTCCAGGGATCGCCGGATAACTACATGTGCAAGTCCGAGTGGCGGAATGGCAGACGCGCTAGCTTGAGGTGCTAGTGTCCTTTATCGGACGTGGGGGTTCAAGTCCCCCCTCGGACACACAAAAACCCCAAAATGATCTTCGTTAGAGGCCGGGCAGGGTAACCTGTTCGGCTTCTTCGTTATCCGAGCTGGATGGCGCGGTCAGGGCGACGGCCCCGCGGTCGCAGGTGATGGTCCTGGCATGGCGGCGCAGGTACGAGGCCACTTCGTCGGGCCGATGCTTCACCAGGCCCGGAAGAATGACCCGGACCGTGTCAACGATCACATCCTTGCGGACGTATAAATTGCGCTGATGGTCAGGGCCGGATCTCTGGGCGCTGTTGTGTCCATGCCGGCACCGATAGGCGGGCCGGTTGCCTCCCCAGTGCGCCGTCATTCGCCGTCCGCACAGGGCGCAGATCACCAGCCCCGACAGGAGATACGTCCTCGCGTTGCGCCCTGTCTGGTTCGGGACCACGCGGACGGCCTGGACCGCGATGAAGTCGGCTTCGGAGACCAGAGGCGGATGTGCGATCCGCTGGGAGACGATCCAGGATTCCGACGGGTTCCAGCAGCGCGTGTCAGCGCCATCGGCTGATTCGCCGCCCGTCTCGGTCCGGGCGGCGGCCTGCCTGTTCCAGACCTGCCTGCCGGTGTAGCGGGGGTTCGCCAGGATCAACGCGACTGTCCGCAGGATCCATTTGGTGCCAGCGCGGTGGGCGTTGCGGTCAGGGTCAGCGGCGGCGGGACTAGGCACACCGGCGTCGTTGAGCGCTCGCGTGACGGCGGCCAGGCTCCATCCGGCGAGCCGGTGCTGGAACATCCACGTCACGTGTGGCGCGGTCAGCGGGTCGGGGTCGAGTTGCTGGAGGCGGCGACCCCAGCGGGCGTGCGCGGTATTCGGGTGCGGGCCGGCGTCCACCAGCCGGTAGCCGTAGGGTGGCCGGCCGCCGAGGTACCGCCCTTGGGTGCGGACCTGGGCACTCATCGCGGCGGTGGTACGGAACCGGGAGCGTTCGACCTCGCGGCGAGACTGGCCGCCGAGTTGGGTGATGACCGCGAGGTGGACGGGGTTGTCGAAGTCGACGGGGCCGAAGGTGTCCGGGAGCCACATCCCGATGCCGTGCTGCCGTAGAAGGGGGATCAGGTCGATCAGTTGGTCACGGTAGAAGGCGCGTTCGGCCTCTCCCACGACGATGGCGTCGAAAGCACGGTTCGGGTCAGCGATCGCTTCCAGCAGGGCGGCGGATCGTGGTCGCCGGCTCCATCCGAGGCGGCGGGTGTACCCGACGTCGAAGTACTCCAACACGATCTCGCCGCGGCCTGCGATCAACGCCTCGGCGCTGTGGCGCTGCCAGCCCAGCGAGGACGCCGGATCCTGATATTCGCGGGTCGACACCCGGCCATAGAAAGCGAACCGTAGCCTCGGCTCGGGTTTCGACTTCGAGCGTCGGGAGAACGTGGGCTGACGCTGGCGCCCGATCCAACCCGCCAACGCATCGATATCGCCTGTCGCAGTCATGCACACCAGCACCAATCATCGTCGGACACGAATAGGTCAGCCGTGTGGCACAACCGGCGGTTCCGTCGATGGGTGACGCGCCGGATGGGGTGGTCATACTCACGCCCGTTGGCGGTCCCGGGTCGGCGGGCGCGTACGTCATGGGACGTTGAGGTCCGGCCACCGCCGTAGCCGGCGGTCTAGTTGATCGCGAACGCGGCGATTTGTGGTCGGTGTGGTCTGGCCGCCGTACCCGTGGGCGGGGCCGGCGGCCAGTGTGGGGACTTTCTTGTTGGGAAACCAGATCGACGTCAATTCACTATCGCGGATGTCACCTCACGGTGAGCCCGCCGGCGACGGCCGCGCCGAGGAAAACGGTCACCGCCGGGAGCACCGCGAACGCGTCGGGCATGCAGGCTTCGGCGTCCGGATGGGCGTCGTCGTTTGCCGGACCGGTCATCACGGCCCCAGTGGCCGGTCCGGGCCGGACCGGACCTGGGCCACGTCTCTCACAGGCAGGGCCGAAGGCAGGATCGGGGTCCACGGACGGCCCGACGTCCACGTCCCCGTCGACGAGGACGAGGACCCAATTCCCGGCTGAGCCGATCCGTGGCGGTTCCCCCGGCACGAGTGGTCCGGGTCCCGGTGCGGTCGCCTGACTCGACGCATGCCCGGCATCCGGCACCCGGGCCTCGTTCCACCACTTCCGCTTCGAGCACCCCGCTGCCCGCCGTCCCCACCCCCAACCGTCACCGCCGGTCAAGCGTTGGGCGCTGGGTCAGATCATGTTGCCGGCTTCGGTCAGGACGGACCTCAGGATGCCTTCGATCTCATCGAAGTGGGTCTGGTCGCAGATCAGCGGCGGGGACAGCTGGATCACCGGGTCGCCCCGGTCGTCGGCACGGCAGTAGAGCCCCGCGTCGAACAGCGCCTTGGACAGGAAGCCGCGCAGCAGCCGCTCGGACTCGTCGTCGTCGAAGGTCTCTCGGGTGACCTTGTCCTTGACTAGTTCGATGCCGTAGAAGTAGCCGTCGCCGCGGACCTCGCCGACGATCGGCAGGTCGTTGAGCTTCTCCAGTGTGGACCGGAACGCACCCTCGTTGCGGCGGACGTGCCCGAGGACGTCCTCGCGTTCGAAAATCTCCAGGTTGGCCAGTGCGACCGCCGAGGACACGGGGTGCCCGCCGAAGGTGATGCCGTGGTAGAAGGTCGCGTCGCCCTTCAGGAACGGCTCGGCCAGCCGGTCCGAGGCGATCATCGCGCCGAGCGGGGAGTACCCGGAGGTCATGCCCTTGGCGCACGTGATGATGTCGGGCTGGTACCCGTAGCGCGTGGCGCCGAAGTACTCCCCCAGCCGGCCGAATGCGCAGATCACCTCGTCGGACACGAGCAGCACGTCGTGTTCGTCGCAGATCTCGCGGAGCCGGGCGAAGTAGCCGGGCGGCGGCGGGTAGCAGCCGCCGGAGTTCTGCACCGGCTCGACGAACACCGCCGCGACCGTGTCGGCGCCCTCGCGTTCGATGGCCCGGCCGATCTCCTCGGCGGCCCACCGGCCGAACGCGACCGGGTCGTCGCCGTGCACGGGCGCGCGGTAGTAGTTGGCGTTGGGGGCCTTGATCGCGCCGGGTACCAACGGCTCGAAGTCGCTCTTGATCCCGGGCAGGCCAGTGATGGACAGCGCGCCCATCGAGGTGCCGTGGTAGGCGATGTAGCGGCTGACGACCTTGTGCTTGTTGGGCCGGCCGGTCTTCTTGTAGTAGGCGCGGGCCAGCTTCCACGCGGACTCCACGGCCTCGGAGCCGCTGGTGGTGAAGAAGACCTGGTTCAGGTCGCCGGGCGCCAGGGACGCGATCTTCTCCGCGAGCCGCAGGGCCATCGGGTGCGCGTAGGACCAGATCGGGAAGTACGCCAGCTCAGCCATCTGTTTGGCGGCGGCGTCGACGAGTTCCTGTCGGCCGTGGCCGAGCTGGACGGTGAACAGGCCGGCGAGGCCGTCGAGGTAGCGCCGGCCCTTGTCGTCGAAGACGTAGGCGCCCTCGCCGCGCACCATCGTGGGCACGGGCGAGTCGACGTACGACGATCGGCGGGTGAAGTGCATCCAGAGGTTGTCAGCGGTCATCGGGTACCCCACGCATAGGTCTGTTTGGTCAACTTGAGATAGACGAACGTTTCGGTGGCGGTGACGCCCGGCACAGTGCGGATCGCGTCGTTGAGCAGCGTCAACAGGTGCTCGTCGTCGGCGCAGACGAGTTCGACCAGCAGGTCGTAGCCGCCGGCACAGATGACGACGTAGTCCACTTCGGGGATCAGCGCGATGGTGTCGGCGGCGGCCTTCAGGTCGCCGGTGACCTTGATGCCGATCATCACCTGGCGGGCGAAGCCCAGGGTCAGCGGATCGGTGACGGCGACGATCTGCATGACGTTGGTGTCGAGCATCCGCTGCACACGTTGGCGGACCGCCGCCTCGGACAGGCCGACCAGTTTGGCGAGCGCCGCGTACGACGTGCGGCCGTCCTGCTGGAGGAGCTCGACGAGGCGCTTGTTCACATCGTCGAGTACGAGGTTCTCGGTCACAACTGAATCCTATTCAATACTGCGGTTATGGCAAGGGATTCCGTAGCTCATCTTCGAATCTACTGCGGAAAACTGATCCCTTGAGGGTCGCGATGACGGACCCCGCGAGCAGTCTCGCACCCCGCCCCACGCGTCAGGCCGCAGGTTCCGCCGTCGCCCTCAGCGCGTCCTCCAGGACTCCCAGCCCCCGGTCGAGCAGCTCGTCGGAGATCACCAGCGGCGGCAGCAGCCGCAGGACATTGCCGTAGGTGCCGCACGTCAGGACCAGCAGCCCCTCCCGCAGGCACGCGCGCGCGACGGCCTGTGTGCGGCCGGGGTCCGGCACGAGCGAGCCGGGCAGCACCAGCTCCACCGCGACCATCGCCCCGCGACCCCGGACCTCCCCGGGCAGCCCGAGCGCCCCGAGCCGGGAAGTCAGCACCTCCCCGATCCGGCGCGCCGCGGCCGGCAAGTCCAGGGCGCGCATCGTCTCCAGGGTGGCCAGCGCCGCGGCACAGGCGACCGGGTTGCCACCGTACGTGCCGCCGAGCCCGCCCGGGTGCACGGCGTCCATGTACTCGGCGCGGCCGGTCACCGCCGCCAGCGGCATCCCGCCGGCGATGCCCTTGGCTGTGGTGACCAGGTCCGGTTCGACGCCCTCGTCGTGGCAGGCGAACCAGTCACCGGTACGGCAGAAGCCGGTCTGGATCTCGTCGGCGACGAACAACGCTCCGTTGCCCCGGCACCAGTCCGCGACGGCCGGCAGGAACCCGGGGGCGGGCACGATGAACCCGCCCTCGCCCTGGACCGGTTCGATCAGGACCGCCGCGACATTGTCGGCGCCGACCTGCTTACAGATCACGTCGATGGCCCTGGCCGCTGCCGCCGGGCCGTCGAGGCCGTCGCGGAAGGGGTAGGACATCGGGATCCGGTACACCTCCGGGGCGAACGGGCCGAAGCGGTGCTTGTACGGCATCGCCTTCGAGGTGAGCGCCATGGTCAGGTTCGTCCGGCCGTGGTAGGCGTGGTCGAACACCACGACGGCCGGCCGTCCGGTCACGTGCCGGGCGATCTTCACCGCGTTCTCCACCGCCTCGGCGCCGGAGTTGAACAGGGCCGACCGCTTCTCGAAGGTGCCCGGGGTCAGCGCGTTGAGCTGCTCGCAGACGGCCACGTAGGACTCGTAGGGCGCGACCATGAAGCAGGTGTGCGCGAACCGGGCGATCTGCTCCTGGACCACCGTCACCACCCTCGGGTCGGCGTGCCCGACGGAGGTGACGGCGATCCCGGAGGCGAAGTCGATCCACTCCCGGCCGTCGACGTCGACCACGGTGGCGCCCCGCCCGTGCGAGACGTAGGAACTGGTGACGCTGCCGACGCCCTGGGCGACGGCGCGCATCCGGCGCGCGTGGAGCTTGGCGGACTCAGACATCGTTGTTGCTCATCACGTGCTTGATCCTCGTGTAGTCCTCGAAGCCGTAGCCGGACAGGTCCTTGCCGTAGCCCGAGTGTTTGAACCCGCCGTGCGGCATCTCGGCCACGAGCGGGATGTGCGTGTTGATCCAGACGCAGCCGAAGTCCAGTTCCCGCGCGGTGCGCATCGCCCGGCCGTGGTCGGCGGTCCAGACGCTGGAGGCCAGGGCGTAACGCACCTCGTTGGCCGCCCGCAGCGCCTCGTCCTCGTCGGCTACCCGCTGCACGGTGATGACCGGGCCGAAGATCTCCCGCTGGGACAGTTCGTCGTCCTGGCGCAGGCCGGCGATGACGGTGGGGGCGTAGAAGTAGCCCCGGTCGCCGACCCGGTGGCCTCCGGCGACGAGGGTGGCGTGCGCCGGGCGACGGTCAACCATGCCCTCGACGTGCGCGAGCTGGGCGGCGTTGTTGAGCGGCCCGTAGAGCGCGTCGGGGCCGGTACCCGTCTCGGTCGCCTTCGCCTGGTCCGCCAGCGCGGCGACCAAGGCGTCGTGGATGCCGGGGGTGACCAGGACCCGGGTGGCGGCCGTGCAGTCCTGGCCGGCGTTGAAGTAGCCGGCCAGCGCGATGCCGGCGGCGGCTGCCGTGACATCGGCGTCGTCGAAGACCAGGACAGGGGCCTTACCCCCGAGTTCGAGGTGTACGCGCTTGAGGTCGCCGGCCGCCGCCCCCGCCACCTCCATACCCGCGCGCACCGAGCCGGTGATCGACACCAGCTGCGGGGTGGGGTGCGCGACGAGCGCCTGGCCGGTGGCCCTGTCGCCGCAGACGACGTTGAGGACGCCCGGCGGCAGGAACTCCGCCGCGATCTCCGCGAGTAGCAGCGTGGACACCGGGGTGGTGTCGGACGGCTTGAGCACGACCGTGTTGCCCGCCGCGATGGCCGGGGCGAGCTTCCACACCGCCATCATCATCGGGTAGTTCCACGGGGTGACCTGGGCGCAGACGCCGATCGGCTCCCGGCGGACGAAGGACGTGTGTCCGGCCAGGTACTCCCCCGCCGACCGGCCCTCCAGCATCCGGGCCGCGCCGGCGAAGAACCGGAGCTGGTCGACCATGGCCGGCAGCTCCTCCGCGGCGGTCACCGCGCGCGGCTTGCCCGTGTTGGCGCACTCGGCGTCGATCAGCTCGTCGGCGCGGGCCTCGACGGCGTCGGCGATCCGCAGCAGCGCGCGCTGGCGGTCGGCGGGCGTCGTGTCCCGCCAGGTGGCGAAGGCGCGGGCGGCGGCGGCCATGGCCAGGTCGACGTCGGCGGCCCCGGACACCGGAGCGCTGGCGTACACCTTCCCAGTGGTGGGGTCGGTCAGGTCCGCGTACGTGCCGTCGACGGGGTCCACGTACCCGCCGTCGATGTGGTTGCGTAGGGCAGGCATGCAGGCTCTCCTCGTATACCGTAGCTAGACCTCATCTTGTCAACTGATTCCGTTGCTGGCAAGCTCTTCAGATATGGAAACAACAGATTTCTGGGTCGCCGGCACCCGATCGACCAGTGCTGAGACCTTCGACGTCCACCACCCCTACGGCGGGGCGCTGGTCGCGACCGTCGCCGTGGCCGGCCCCGAACACGTCGAGGCCGCCGTGGCCGCAGCCGCCGCCGCGGCCCCCGAGGCGGCGGCGCTCCCCGCCCACGCGCGGGCCGCCGCCCTCGACCACCTGTCCCGCCGGCTGGCCGAGCGCGCCGAGGAGGTCGCCCGGCTCATCACCGCCGAGAACGGCAAACCGATCCGGTGGGCACGCGCCGAGGTCGGTCGGGCGGTGTCGACGTTCCGGTGGGCCGCCGAGGAGGCGCGCCGGTACTCCGGGGACCTGCAACGCCTCGACACCGACCCGGCCGCCACCGGACGGCTGGGCCTGGTCCGCCGGTTCCCGCGCGGGCCGGTGCTGGGAATCGCCCCGTTCAACTTCCCGCTGAACCTCGTCGCGCACAAACTCGCGCCCGCCCTCGCCGTCGGAGCCCCGGTCCTCGTCAAGCCCGCGCCGGCCACCCCGCTGTCGGCCCTGCTGCTCGGCGAACTGCTGGCCGAGACCGACCTGCCCGCCGGCATGTGGTCGGTGCTGACGGTCCCCAACGACCGGATGCCCGCGCTGGTCGCCGACCCCCGGCTGCCCGTGGTGTCGTTCACCGGCTCCGTGCCGGTCGGCTGGGCGATCAGGGAGGCGGTGCCGCGCAAGCACGTCACCCTCGAACTCGGCGGCAACGCGGCGGCCGTGGTCTGCGCCGACTGGGAGGACCTCGACCGGGCGGCCGGCCGGATCGCCACCTTCGCCACGTACCAGGCGGGGCAGAGCTGCATCAAGGTGCAGCGGGTCTACGCCGAGACTCCGGTCTACGAGGCCCTCTCCCGCCGGATCGTCGACGCCGTCGGCGCGCTGTGCGACGGGGACCCGAACGACGAGGCCACCGAGGTCGGGCCACTGATCAGCGAGGACGCGGCCCGGCGGGTCGAGTCCTGGGTGGCCGAGGCCGTCGCCGCCGGGGCCCGGGTGCTGTGCGGCGGCACCCGGTCCGGCTCCTCCTACGCCCCCACGGTCCTCGTCGACGTGCCCACCGACGCGAAGGTCAACCGCGAGGAGATCTTCGGCCCGGTACTCGTCCTGGCGGCGGTCGACTCGGTCGACGAGGCGTTCGCGGCCGTCAACGACTCGGCGTTCGGCCTCCAGGCGGGGGTGTTCACCCGGCGGCTGGATCTCGCGTTTCGGGCGCACCGGGAGCTCGTCGTGGGCGGGGTGATCATCGGGGACGTGCCGTCGTACCGCGCCGACCAGATGCCGTACGGGGGCACGAAGGACTCCGGGGTCGGGCGGGAGGGGCTGCGCTCGGCGATGGACGACTACACCGAACCCCGGGTGCTGGTACTGACGGATCTGCCGCTCTGAGGCGGCGCCCCGGCCGGGTGCGGCGACCTATCCAGGGGTTGCGGCCCGGCGTAGGGCGGTGGCCGACCTGAGGTGGCGGCCCCGACGGGGCCGTGGCCCGGGGCGCGCGGCGGCCCGGACCAGGTGCGGGCCGCCGCGCGCCCCTCCATCAGGCGCTGGTCCGCGCGCCCAGTTCCGCGCTGATCGCCCCGCACAGCAGCCGCCGGGCCCGCTCCAGCGTCACCGACCCGCTCAGCCAGCGCTCGCTCAACCCCTCGACCAGCGCGGTGAGCCGTTCGGCGACCTCCTCGGCGTCGACGTCGGCCGGGACCCGCCGGACCAGCTCGGCGGTGTCGCGCACCCAGCTGGCAGTCGCCTCGGTCAGGGGCGCGCGCAGGTCGGGTTCGAAGATGGCGCTGGCCCGCAGTTCGCCCCACGCGGTGCTGTTCTCCCGGACGGACGGGTCGTCCTGCAACTCCGAGAGCAGGCGTTGTTCCAGCTCCGCTCGGGGGTCGACCTCGCCGGCCACCCCGTCGGCGGTGTAGCGGTCGGCGCGTTCGCTGATGAACTCCAGGGTCCGGCGCAGCAGGCCGGCCCGGTCCTTGAAGTGGTAGTAGATCAACGCGGTCGAGACGCCGGCCTCGGCCGCCAACTCCTCGACGCGCAGTCCTCGCACACCGTTGCGCGCGATGACACGGGCGGCGGCTTCGAGCACCTGGACCTGTCGGCTGGACACGGCACCTCGCACATTCTCGATATTGATCCGGTTCAAGGGTTGACTGAAAATTCAGTCAGGAGCACGATAGGCCATCACGTCCACCGCTTGCGCAGCAGGAGGAAAGGTTCCATGACCATGCGGATGCCGGCGCCGTGGGCCCACCATGAGGGTTGCCTCATGGCCTGGCCCACCCGACCGGAGATGTGGGGCAGCGTGTTCGCCCGGGCCAGGGCGGAGTACGCCGCCGTGGCCACCGCGATCTCGGCCTTCGAACCGGTGACGATGATCGCCGCCCCCGGCCAGAGCGCCGGCGCCCGGGAGGCGTGCGGCGAGGACGTGGACGTCATCGAACTGCCGATCGACGACTCCTGGCTGCGCGACTCCGGCCCGGTCTTCGTCCTCGGCCCCGACGGCGAACGCGCCGGGGTGGACTTCCGGTTCAACGGCTGGGGCGGCAAGTTCCCCCCGTTCGACGCGGACGACCGGATCAGCGGGGTACTGCTGGAGCGGCTCGGCGTCACGGCGGTCCACTCGCCGATGGTACTGGAGGGCGGCGCCATCACCGTCGACGGCGAGGGCACGCTGATCACCACCGAGCAGTGCCTGCTGCACCCGACCCGCAACCCGCTGCTGACCCGCGCCCAGATGGAAGCCGAACTGCGCGCCAAGCTCGGCGTGACCACGGTGATCTGGCTGCCCTACGGCCGGATTGAGGACACCATCACCGACGGGCACGTCGACGGGGTGTGCGTGTTCGTGGCCCCCGGCACGGTGCTGCTCCGGATGCCGGCAGACCCCGACCACCCCGACCACGACCGGATGCGCGCCAACCGCGCCCACCTGGAGGCGAGCGTCGACGCCCGGGGCCGCCGGCTCCGGATCCTCGAACTGCCGCAGAGCGCGTTCGTGGAGGTCGACGGGCACCGGACCGAGCTCGGTTACCTGAACTTCTACATCGCCAACGGCGGCGTCGTCGTACCCGTCGCGGGGTTGCCCTCCGACGAGGACGCGTTGGCCGTCATCGCCGCCGCGCTGCCCGACCACAAGGTCGTCGGGGTACCCGCGACGACGATCGCGTACGGCGGCGGCGGCGTGCACTGCGTCACCCAGCAGATCCCGGAGGTAACGGCATGACCTATACACTGTTGACCGCGTTCGGCTCCCCCCTGGGCTCCCCCGGCCGGCTCGACCAGGAGACCGGGTCGATGCTGCGCGTCGGACTGGTCCAGATGCGCTGGTACGACGGCGAGCGCACCCACGACGAGAAGCTGCGCGAGGGTGTCCGGCTCGCCGCCGCCCAGGGCGCACAGGTCGTGTGCCTGCCCGAACTGACCCGCAGCCCGTACTTCGCCGCCGACCACGCGCTCGCCGCCGGGGCCGACCGGTACCTGGAGGACCTGCCCGACGGGCCCACGACCCGGCTGGCAACCGAGCTGGCCCGCGAACTCGGGATCATCGTGCACGCGTCGCTGTACGAGCGGGCGACCGACGGCGGTCTCGGGTACAACACCGCGATCTGCGTGGGACCGGTCGGCGAACTGCTCGCCCGTACCCGGAAACTGCACATCCCCGAGTTTCCCGGCTACCACGAGGACCTGTGTTTCCGCCCCGGGGACACCGGCTTCCCGGTCGTCGAGGCGGCCGGTGCCCGGTTCGGCTTCCCGACCTGCTGGGACGAGTGGTTCCCCGAGGTCGCCCGGGTCTACAGCCTGCACGGCGCCCAGATCCTGGTGCATCCGACCGCGATCGGCTCGGAACCGGAGCTTCCGGACTTCGACACCCGGCCGATGTGGGAGCATGCGATCAGTGCGAACGGCCTGGCCAACGCCCTGTTCATGGTGGTACCGAACCGCGTCGGCACGGAGGGTCCGATCACCTTCTACGGCTCGTCGTTCATCTCCGACCCCTACGGCCGGATCGTGGTGCGCGCCCCGCGCGACCGGCCTGCCGTGCTGGTCGCCGACCTTGATCTCGCCCAGCGCGAGGACTGGTTGGGCTTCGGGCTGCTGCGCACCCGCCGTCCCGAGCTGTACACCCCTCTGACCCTGCCCGTCGCCCAGGGAGTGACCCGATGAGAACCCGATTGCTGGCCGGCATCGCGGTCGCCGCCACCGTGCTGGCCACCGCCGCGTGCACGAGCCCGTCGTCCAAGGCCTTCGAGTACCGGCTGTCGGCCGTGACCCCGGAGGCCAAGGGCGAGCTCGCGTCGTTCAGCTGGTCGCTGTACGCCGAGCCGCCGACCCTGGACTACGTCTACGCGTTCGACTACGCGCCGAACATGATCCTGTCCAACGTGTGCGAGAGCCTGATGCGCTGGACCCCCGCGCTCACCCTGGAGCCTGGGCTCGCGTCCGCCGTGGCCAACCCGGACCCGCTGACCTGGGTGTACACGATTCGGCCGGGGGTGAAGTTCCACGACGGTGGCACGATGACCGCCACCGACGTCGCCTACAGCCTCAACCGGCACCTGGACCCGGACGTCGGATCGTTCTGGTCGTCGGATTTCACCAACGTCGCCTCGATCACCGAGACCGGCCCCCTGCAGGTGACGGTCAAGCTCAGGCAGGCCGACTCGCAGTTCCCGCTGGCGATGGCCAGCGTCGCCGGCAAGGTCACGCACGCCACGGCCGTGCGGGGCCAGGGCAAGGACTACGGGACGGGTACCGGGCTGGGCTGCACAGGACCGTTCGCCCTCGGCACGTGGACCAAAGGCCAGTCCATCCAGCTCGACCGCTTCGACAACTACTGGGGCGCCCGCGCCCAGTCGAAGACCGTGGTCTTCAAGTTCCTCACCGACCCGGCCGCCCGGGCCAACGCGATGCTCGCCGGCGAGGTCGACGGCGGCTACCTGGTCTCCCCCGAGAGCTACGAGAAGCTGTCGACCAGCGGCAAGGGCACGCTGTACTTCGGCAAGTCCCTGACCACCATCAACCTGACCGTCACCAACCTGAAGGGCACCCTCGGCGACGTCCGGGTCCGCAGGGCCCTGATGCTGGCCCTGGACCGGGAGGGGTTCATCAAGACGGGCCTGCGAGGGGTCGGTTCGGTCACCTCCGCACCGGCAGCCCGCGACGCCTGGTCAGGGCTCCCGCAACCGGTCGTCGACGGGGCCTACGCCGGCCTGCCCGGGACCGGCCGGAACCTGACCCAGGCCAAACAGCTGGTCGAGGAGGCGGGCGCCACCGGCAAGAAGGTCGTCATCGCCACCAGCGCGATCGGGGCCGACGTGTCGCTGCTGGCCACCGCGGCCCAGTCGGCGGGCGCGGCGATCGGGCTGGACGTCGAACTGAAGACCATCGCCCCGGATGCCTTCACCACGCTGTTCTCCGACCCCCAGGCGCGCGAGGGCATCGACGCGTTCCCCAACACCTACTACCTGTCCAAGACCGACCCGCTGGCCATGTACAAGATGTTCCAGACCGGGGACTTCGAGAACTACGGCGGGTACTCCGACCCCGCCTACGACACGCTGCTCAACCAGGCGGTGGCGGAGTACGACCCGGTGAAGCGGGCCGCCCTGTCCGCACAGCTGCAGAAGAAGGCCACCGACGAACTGCTGTGGATCCCCGTCGCCGAGTGGCCGACGTCGGTGTTCCTGAACAAGCGGATCACGGGCGCCCCGACCAGCATCTGCTACATGTACTACCCGTGGGCGGCCCAAGTGGGCGCGTCGGGATGATCCTCCGGTTCCTGATCCGTCGACTTCTCGAGTTGACCGGGACGCTGGTGGCCGCGTCGTTCCTCGTGTTCGGCGCGGTCTACCTGGCCCCCGGCAAGCCGGAGAGCTTCCTGCTGGGCGGGCGCTCGGCCACCCCCGAGGCGCGGGCCGCAATCCGGGCCCAGTACCACCTCGACGACCCGTTCCCCGTCCAGTACTACAAGTGGCTGGGTCAGGTGCTCACCGGGGACCTCGGCCGCTCGGTGCAGTACCGCAGCCCAGTACTGGGGCTCATCGAGGCCCGGCTGCCCAGCACTCTCCTGCTGATCTCCATGGCGCTGGTACTCGTCGTGGTGTTCGGCATCGGACTCGGCTGGATCAGCGCCCTGCGCGGCGGGGCCACCGACTCCGCGATCCTGGTCGGCACGTCCGTCGCCGTGGGCACGCCGTCGTTCGTCGCCGCGATCGCACTGATCTGGCTGTTCTCGGTGACCCTCGGCTGGTTCCCGACCACGGGCAGCGGGGAGGGATTCTTCGACATGGTCTACCACCTGGCACTGCCGTCCACAGCGCTGGCGCTGTACTGGGTCGGCGTCCTGGCTCGGGTCACCCGCACCACCATGCTCGACGAGATGGGCCGCGACCACGTCACCGTCGCGCGCAGCCGGGGCCTCGCCGAGAGCACCGTGATCCGCCGGCACGTGTTCCGCAACGCCCTCGGCGGCATCGCGACCCTGAGCGGGCTGACCGTCTCCGGGCTGGTGGTCAGCACGGTGCTGGTGGAGGCCGCGTTCGGACTCGGCGGGATCGGCGACCTCCTGCAGTCCTCCGTGGCGGTGAAGGACTTCCCCGTCGTACAGGCCATCTCGTTGTTGATCGTCGCGTTGTTCGTGCTGGTGAACCTGGTCGTGGACCTCGCGTTCCCGTTGATCGACCCGAGAGTGCGACTCGGCACGAGGAGGACCCTGTGACCGCGGCCGTGACCCGCCGCCCCGGTTTCGGCCGGGTGCGCACCCGCCGACCGTGGCTGTACCTGACCTGCCTCGCCTTCACCGGCCTGGCGTTCGCGGTCGCGGTGGCCGCGCCCTGGCTGCCCCTGGCCGACCCCAACGCGGCCGACCTCGGCGCGGCGCTCGCCGGACCGTCCGTCGACCACCTGCTCGGCGCGGACGAGGCGGGCCGCGACGTGCTGTCCCGCCTCCTGCTCGGCAGCACCACCGCCCTGTTCGGACCGCTGGGCGTCGTCGTCTTCTCCACGGTCCTCGGCGTCGTCGTCGGCGTCACCGCCGGGTGGCGCGGTGGTTGGCTGGACTCCGTGCTGTCCCGCGGCAGCGAACTGCTGCTCGCGTTCCCCGGCCTGCTGCTGGCGATCCTGTTCGTCGCGCTGTACGGCGACGGCCTCCTCGCCCCCGTGCTCGCCCTGTCCCTGGCCTACCTGCCCTACGTCAGCAGGCTGGCGCGCAGCCTCACCATCGTCGAACGCGAACGCCCGTACCTGGCCGCCTACCAGGTGCAGGGCTTCTCCGGGCTGGCCATCTGCCTGCGGCACCTCGTCCCCAACATCGCGCCCGTGGTCCTGGCCCAGTGCACCCTCAACTTCGGGTACGCCCTGCTGGACCTCGCCGCACTGTCCTACCTCGGCCTGGGCGTCGCCCCCCTGACCCCCGACTGGGGCGTGATGGTCAACACCGGGCAGAGCGCCGTACTCCAGGGACAACCGTTGTCCGCCATCATCCCGTGCCTCGCGATCGTCGGGACGGTCGTCGCCGTCAACGTCGTCGGCGAACACTGGGCCGACAAGGTCGCCCGGAGGCAGCGTTGAACACTCTGGAGATAGAGGATCTGCGGGTCACCCTCCCCGGCACGGCCCGGCCCGTCCTGGACGGGGTCACCCTGGCGGTCGGGGCCGGCGAGACGGTCGCCCTCGTCGGGGAGTCCGGATCGGGCAAGACCCTGACGTCACGGGCCGCCCTCGGGTTCCTGCCTCGCGACGCCGAGGTCACCGGAGCCGTCCGGGTCGCAGGGAAGGACCTCCTCACGATGGGTTCCCAGGAACTGCGCGGCGTGCGGGCCCTCACCGTGTCGATGATCTTCCAGGACCCGCGCACCGCCCTCAACCCGCTGCGCCGGATCGGCGACTTCCTGACCGAGGGCCTGCGGACGAACCTGCGGTGGAGCGCCCAGCGGGCCGGCGACCGGGCGAGGGAACTCCTCGAAGCCGTCGGGCTCGACGAGCGGGTCCTGCTCCAGTACCCGCACGAGCTGTCCGGGGGCATGCTGCAACGGGTCACCATCGCGGCGGCTCTGATGTCCGACCCGGCGCTGCTGCTCGCCGACGAACCGACCACCGCCCTGGACGTCACCACCCAGGCGGAGATCGTCACTCTGCTGGCCGACCTGCGCGCCCGGTTCGGCACCGCGCTGCTGTTCGTCACCCACGACCTGCACCTCGCCGCCGCGATCAGCGACCGGGTGTGCGTGATGTACGCCGGCCGGATCGTCGAGTCCGGCCCCGCGGACGCGCTGTTCGACAAGCCCCGGCACCCGTACACGGCGGCGCTGCTCGCCTCGATCCCGCAGCTCGACCAGCCGCGCAGACGGCTCGACGCGATCTCCGGCCAGCCACCGGACCTGCGCACCGCCCTGGCCGGCTGCCCGTTCGCGGCCCGCTGCCTGCACGCCACCGACCTGTGCCGTACGGACGCGCCGGTCAGTACGCCGGTCGACGGCGGGACCGTGGCCTGTCACCACCACACGCTGCTGGCCCTGGAAGGGATCACGCACCATGGCTGAGTCCGTGCTCGCGGTGTCGGGCCTGCGCAAGACGTACGGGGCGGCAGCCGCCGTCGACGACGTGTCGTTCACCCTCCCCGCAGGCGGCTCGCTGGGCGTGGTGGGCGAGTCCGGGTCGGGCAAGACCACGACGGCCCGCATCATCGTCGGCCTGGAACGCGCCGACGCGGGCACGGTGACCGTCGGCGGCCACGAACGCGCCGGCCGCCCGGTCGGCCGCCGGGCCCGGCTGCGGTGGGCCCGCGAGGTCCAGATGGTCTTCCAGGACCCGTACCTGTCCCTGGACCCCAGGATCAGCGTCGGCGACGCGCTCGGCGAGACGCTGCGCCTGCACTTTCCCGGTACCGACCGCCGGGCCCGGACCACCGAACTCCTCGACCAGGTGGGCCTCGGCCGGCGCGAGGCCGACGCGCTGCCGCACCAGCTCTCCGGCGGGCAGCGCCAGCGGGTCACGATCGCCCGCGCCCTGGCCGTGCGGCCCGCCGTCCTGGTCCTCGACGAGGCGGTGGCGGCGCTGGACGTGTCCGTCCAGGCCCAGATCCTCAACCTCCTCGGCGACCTGCGCGCCCAGCTCGGAGTCGGCTACGTGTTCATCACCCACGACCTCGGCGTGGTACGCACCGTGACCGACGATGTGGTGGTGATGCGCCAGGGCCGGATCGTCGAGGCCGGGCCGACCGAACGGGTCCTCGCCGAGCCGGAGCACCCCTACACCCGGCTGTTGCTGAAGTCCGTCCCCCGGCCCGGGTGGGATCCGCGCCGGATCGCCGAGGCCCGGCGCGCTCTCGGCTAGGCCGTCCCAACCGGTGACGGCACGTGCATGCTTGGGGTGGGCGCACGAGGGGAGGATAGATGTGACGAATAGTGATATTCGTACACATATATCTCAAGGTTTGATCGACCTGGGTCTGCTCGCCGTGGCCACCGGGGCGGTGGCGGTGCTGTTCGGCTGGGCCGACGACTGGCTGGTCGACAGCCTGCTGAGCGACCAGCCCGCCGCACGGTGGGCCGTCGCCGGTGGCGCGGTGCTGGCGGTGCTGATCCGCCGTCGTCTGCCGGCCACCGCGCTCGTGGTCACGGCCGGACTGGCGGCGGCGGACCCGCTGACCGGCGCCGCGTGGGCGATCGTGGCCTACACGGCCGGCCTGCGGCCCATGTCCGCGCTCCGCCGTTCCGCCCTGCTCGTGGCGGGTGTCGCGCTCCCCGCGGCGGTCACCGCCCTCGCCGTGATCGGAGAGAGGGCGCCGTTGGTCCAGTACCGGATCAACGCCCTGGTCGTGACGATGGTCGTCTGCGGACTGGTGCCGGGGTTGGTCGGCATCGTTGTCGGTCAGCGGGAACGACTGCTCACCGCGCTGCGGGAACGCAACGCGTCCCTGCGACGGGCGCACGGGGCCACCGAGGAGCGGTCCCGGCTGCTGGAACGATCCCGGATCGCGCGCGAGATGCACGACCTCCTCGGCCACCGGCTCAGTCTCGTAGCCCTGCACGCCGGCGGCCTCGAACTGGCCAGCCGCCCGACCGGCGGCGAGCTGCTGTCCACCTCGGTCCTCGTGCACTCCACGGCACGGCAGGCGATGCACGAACTCCGGGGCGTCCTCGGCATCCTCGGCGAGGGCGACCCGGCGGCGCGCTCCGAACCGTTGACGGAGACGACCGGCACGAAGGCCGACGTCACCGACCTGGTCGCCGGGTCGAGGGCCGCGGGCGTCTCCGTGGATCTGGAATGGACCGGTGGGGACCTGGGACACGCGGACCCCGCCGTCCGGCGCGCGGTGCACCGCGTCGTCCGTGAGGCCCTGACGAACGTGCACAAGCACGCCGCCTCCGCCCCGGTGACCGTCACGGTCCGGCGTGCCGACCAGGACGTGCGGATCGAGGTGCGCAACGGGCGGAGCGAGCGGCAGACCCGCGACCTGCCCGGCAGCGCGCGTGGCCTGGTCGGGCTCGGGGAGCGGGTCCGGCTGCTCGGCGGGACACTGAGCGCCGGACCGACCGGCGACGGGGGTTTCGGCGTCGACGCGACCATTCCCCTGGCCGGGCACGTCGAGGCCGTCACGGTTCCCGACGAGGATCCGCCGGCCGAAACGCGGTCCCGGCCCGCCTGGGACCACGCCGTCACGGCCATGACGATCGCGCTCGGGGTCGTCGGGGTCGTCGCGTTGCAGTACCTGGCGCTCGCGTTCGTCCCGTACCCGGGCGACGACGACCGGGCGGAGATGGCCGCGTACGGGATGTCCCACGACGAGTTCGCCGACCGGTTCGGGCTCGGCAGCCCGCGCGCGGAGGCCACGGCACGCGGGCACGAACCGGCCCGGCCAGCGGGAGCACGCTGCGACTACCACTACAGCGCCGACCGGTCGACGGCCGCGACCGCCGTGGTGCACCGGTACTGTTTCGTCGACGGCGCGCTCGTGGAGATCCAGGAACTCGCCGTCGCCCTGCCCGCCGAGTGAGGTACCCATGATCCGTGTCCTGCTCGCCGACGACCAGGAACTGGTCCGCGCCGGCATCCGGCTCGTGCTCCGGCACGCCGAAGACATCGAGGTCGTGGCCGAAACCTCCGGCGGGGCCGACGTCGTCGCGCTCGCCCTGCGGCACAAGGTCGACGTCGCCCTGCTCGACATCCAGATGGCCGCCGTCGACGGGCTCACCGCCGCCGAACGGATGGCGGCCCGGGCCCCGTCCGTCCGGGTGGTCATGCTCACCACGTTCGGCGAGGACGAGTACGTGCGCCGGGCGCTGCGGGCCGGGGCCGTGGGCTTCCTGCTCAAGGACAGCACGCCGGACGAGCTCATCGGGGCCGTGCGGTTGGCCGCGGCCGGGAAGCACGTGGTGTCGCCGGAGATCACCGGGAAGCTGATCGACGGGTACCTGGGAAGTGGCACCCCGCAGGCCGACCCGCACCGCGAGCGGCTCTCGGTCCTCACCCAGCGGGAACTCGACATCCTCATCCTGCTCGGCACCGGGGCGTCCAACGCCGAGATCGGCCAGCGGATGTTCCTGGGCGAGGGCACGGTCAAGGCGCACGTGAGCCGGATCCTCACCAAGCTCGGCTGCGCCAACCGGGTCCAGGCCGCCGTCCTCGCCCACGAGGCGGGGCTGCTGTCCGACTCCTAGGACAGCCTGGCGGCACCTGTTGAAGGTGCCGGTCGTCCCACCGCCCGGGGTGCCGGTCGTTTGGTGGATCAGTGCCGATCGGCCACGATCCGTAGACGAAAGACAGCTTCCCCGACCGGTCCGGTCCCCCACGATGAACAGGTAATCCCTGCTCAACGCCGTGCTCCCCTACCAGGGAGACGCGCCACCTGACCTGGAGACGCCATGACCGGACCCCACAACCCGCCCAGCCCGCTCGACGGTCCCGGGGCGCCGCCCACCCGCCGGGCCGTGCTCGGCGCGGCGGGCGTCGGCGCGGCCGGACTCGCCGGCGGAGCACTGACCGCGGCCTCCCCGGCGGACGCGGCGCGCGCGGTGGCCTCCGCGGCAGGTCCGACCGGACGGCGCTGGCGGGTGGCCCCCGACGACGTCCGGCACGCGCGCACCTGGATGTCGTGGCCAGCCAGCAGGTCGATCTGGGGCCGGCAACTGGACGGCATCCAGGACGACATCGCCCTGATCGCCAGCACGATCGCGGCGTACGAGCCGGTGGTGATGTGCGCCGTGGACGACTACGCCGCCGCCGACGCCCGGGCCCTGTGCGGCGGCGGGGTCACCGTGACCCGTGAGATCCCCACCGACGACCTGTGGATGCGCGACTCGTGCGCGGTGTTCCGCACCGACGGCGCGGGCGGGCGCGATGCCCTCGGCCTGCACTTCAACGGCTGGGGCCGCAAACAGAGGCACACCAACGACGCCCGGGTCGCCCGGTATGTCGCGGAGTACGCGGAGCTGGCGTTCGGCACGGCGTCGTTCGTCGGTGAGGGCGGCGCGATCGAGACCGACGGCGACGGCACCGTGATGGCGACCGAGAGCAGCCTCGTCAACGGCAACCGCAACCCGGGCATGAGCCGGGCGGAGGTCGAGAAGGCGGTGTTGGCGGCCTATGGCGCGGACAAGATGATCTGGGTGCCCGGCATCAAGGGCAAGGACATCACCGATGACCACATCGACGTCACGTCCCGGTTCATCCGGCCGGGTGTGGTCATGGTGCAGCTGCCCGCGCCCGACCGGACCGACATCTGGGCGAAGGACGCGCGCGAGCAGTTCGCGATCCTGTCCGCCGCCACCGACGCCCGGGGCCGCCGACTGCGTGTTCTCACGGTGGAGGGGCCGGACAAGGTGCGGTCGCGGAGCAAGGACTTCGTCGACTCCTACCTCAACTTCCACGTCGTCAACGGGGCCGTGATCACCGCCCAGTTCGGGGACCGGGCGAAGGACGCGGCGGCGAGGGTGGCGCTGGCCTCGGCGTACCCCGGGCGGGAGGTCGTCCAGCTCGACGTGGACCGCCTGATGACCGGGGGCGGCGGTATCCACTGCTCGACGATGCAGGAGCCGCTGGCCTAGCGCGATCGGCCACGACCACGAGAACTCTTCCGTACGGTAAACGATAGACAAACCTTTTCCTGGAGTACCCCATATGTCAGGTTTTTCGGTGTCCCGCCGGACGGTGCTGCGCTCACTGGCCGGAGCCGGCGCGGTGGCCCTCGGAGTGGCGGCGTGCTCGTCGCCGGACGACGAATCCCCTGAGCCCGACCCTGCGCGGTCCCCGGGACCGAACCCGTCCGGGCGGCGGTTCGGCGCCGAATGGGAACCCCACGCGCGCACGTTCATGGCGTGGCCGGCGTCCACCGGCATCTGGGGCGGACAGCTCGGGGCCGTGCGCCAGGACATCGCCGGGATCGCCCGCGCGGTCGCCGGCTACGAGCCGGTGGTCCTCCTCGCCCGCCCCGGACAGGAGGACGAGGCCCGGCGGGCGTGCGGCTCGGACGTGGAGGTCGTCACGATCCCCGTGGACGACCTGTGGACCCGCGACACCGTGCCGGTGTTCGTCGAGGACGCGGGCAAGGTCATGGGCGTGGACTTCAACTTCAGCGGCTGGGGCGGCAAACAGCAACACGCCAACGACGCGAAGGTCGCCCGCAGCGTACTCGCCAAATACGGCATCGGACGGATCGAGACACCCGTCGTGGCCGAAGGCGGCTCCTTCGAGACCGACGGGCAGGGCACGCTCCTGGTCACCGAGAGCTCGGTCGTCAACGACAACCGCAACCGGGGCCGGTCACGCCAGCAGATCGAGGCCGATCTCGTCGCCGCCCTGGGCGTGCGGAAGGTGATCTGGTTCGCGGGCGTGCGCGGCGAGGACATCACCGACGCGCACATCGACACCCTCGTCCGGTACGTCGCCCCCGGCGTCGTGCTCCTGGACAAGCCGGCGCCCGACTCGCCCCCGGACGTGTGGTCCCGCTCCATCGACCAGGCCAGGGGCGTACTGAAGGACGCCACGGACGCCCGGGGCAAGGCCATCGAGGTCATCGACCTGCCGCAGCCGGACCCCGACAGGATCACCGGCCGGGGCGAGGAGTTCGTGTCCTCCTACGTCAACTTCTACGTCGCCAACAAGGCCGTCATCCTGCCCGGATTCGGTGACTCCGCCGCCGATGACCGGGCCAAGCAGATCCTGAAGGACCACTTCCCCGACCGCGCCATCGTGCAACTGAAGATCGACGCCATCGCCTCCGGCGGCGGCGGCATCCACTGCGCGACCCACGACCAGCCGGGCAGCCCGACCGGATGACCGGGAAGCCGCCACATCGCCCACTTCCACGCCCTGATCGCCGTGAGTCCAACCGGATGACCGGGTCGTCACCGATCCGCGGAGGACGTCATGATCCGGTGGAGTGACACCCGGCGAATGTTCGGTCCCGTGCTCGCAGCCCTCGCCCTGGTCACCGTCGCCGGTCTCGGCCTCTGGCTACAGGTCGGTGAACGACTGGCCATCGACACCCGGTACGCCGCCGGGGAAGACACGGCTCCGGACCGGGTGGACATCGACGCCTCCATCCAGCGGGTGGACGCCGCCGGGCGCGAACTCATCCTGCGCGTCCTCGTCACCCCGCGCGGACGGCTCGCCGAGTCCGGCGGGCTGTCCCCCGCGGACGATCTGGTCCTGCAGACCTCCTCCAGCGTGCGCGGCGACCTGACGTATCGGGCCCACACCCGAATCACCACCGTCGACCTGCCCGTAGCGCTGACCGGCGGCGCGATCACCGACTACCCTTTTGACCGGTACCGGACCAGCATCGAGTTCGCGGGCCGGCAGGGCGGGCACGACGTACCCGTCAGGATGACGCTGTCCAACAACGACGCGCTGTTCACCCCCACCGTGCGGACCGGCGAGGAGGGCGGGGTGCCCGAGTTCGTGGTGGACGTCGACAGGTCGGGCAGCGTACTCATCTTCGCGGTCCTGATGATGGCCGCGATGTGGACGCTCGCCGTCGCCGTCGTCATCGGCACCTGGTTCCTCGTCACCCGGCACCGGGGGCTGGTCTGGCCCGCCCTCGGCTGGATGGCCGCGACGCTGTTCGCCCTCGCCGCGTTCCGCAACACCGCCCCTGGCTCGCCGCCCATCGGGTCACTGCTGGACTACCTCGCGTTCCTCTGGGTCGAGACCATCATCGCCGTCTGCGTGCTCGTCACCGTGGTCGCCGGCGCGCGGGCCGAACCCGGCACCACGCCACCCGTGACAGCCGGGCCGTCCTGACCACACCGTGCGCCGGCGGCGCCGTCCGAACCCGGTAGCCCGATGCCGGCGCGTCCTCCCACCCCCGCGTCCGCAGCCTTCCGCCACCTCGCCACAGGAGATCCGCCATGCCCAGCGACCCGACCCGGGCCGTCCACGCCCCCGCACCGGTGTTTCCGCCGTTGCGGCCCGGCGACCCGAGCGAGATCGGCGGCTACCGGCTGCACGCCCTCATCGGCTCGGGCGGCATGGGGCGGGTGTACCTGGCGTACACCCCGGGTGGGCGGCCGGTGGCCCTGAAGACGGTGCGCCCGGAGTTCGCCGAGGACCCGGACTTCCGGGCCCGGTTCGCGCACGAGGTCGCCAACGCCCGACGCGTCCACGGCCTCTACACGGCACAGGTGCTCGACTCCGGCACGGACGCCGACGTGCCCTGGGTGGCCACCGCGTACGTGCCTGGCCCGTCGGTACAGCAGGTCGTGCGCGACCACGGGGCACTGCCGACGCGCACGGTGCTGCTGCTGATGGGCGGCATCGCGGAGGCCTTGCAGGCCGTCCACCGCGCCGGGGTGGTGCACCGCGACCTCAAACCCGCCAACGTGCTGATCGCCGCCGACGGCCCGCGCGTCATCGACTTCGGGATCGCCCGTGCGGCCGACACGGTCGCGCTCACCGGCACCGGGCTCCTGATCGGCTCTCCCGCGTACATGGCCCCCGAACAGGTCCTCAATCTGCCCGTCTCGCCCGCCGCAGACATCTTCGCCCTCGGCGCGCTGGCCGGGTTCGCAGCCGGCGGGACACCGCCGTTCTCCGGTGGACCGGACAGTGCGGCACTGTACCGGGTGGTGCACGAGCCGCCCGACCTCCACCGGGTGCCCGGAGCGTTGCGCGGGCTGCTGGCACGGTGCCTGGCCAAGCATCCGGGGGACCGGCCGACGCCTGCCGAGATCATCGACATCGCGCGCAGCCACCCGGAGGTGGGCGGACACCTGCGGTTCGGCGATGACTGGCTGCCTGCGCGGGTCAGCGCCGACGTCACCCGGCGCGCGGACCCACCACCGCACCTTCCGACCGTGGTCTCACCCGCGCCGACCGCGAGTGCACCGACCAGGGTGCCCGTGCCGCACGCGACCGCCCGGATGCCCGCGGGCCGATGGGGTGCGCGACCTGCGGAGCCGCGCCGGGCGGACCGGGCAGTGATGACCTCCGGGTCCGGCCGTCGCCGGAAGAACTCCTCGTGGAAGGCCATGATCCTGGTGGCGGCGGTCACCGCCGTGGTCGGCGCGGTCGGCGGTGTCGTACTGACCGATAGCCTGGACCGGTTCCTCGACGGCCCGGGGACGACCGCTCCCCCTGATACGTTGGCCCCTCTGTCGACCAGGAGCGCCCCGTCACCGGGTGGCGAATCCGCCGCGGCGCCGCCCACCGCGGCCGGATACACCGCCGTGTACACCGGTGTGACGCTGTCCTCCCCTGACGACTCCTACGACTTCGACATCGGGACCGGCACGCTGACCCCCGCGGAGTCGACCCAGTGGGCGCTGGGACACACCGGCGGCGAGTTCCTGGCCCCTGACGCCAGCGACGCGTACATCGCCGGCCATAGCCAGTTGAGTGTCGCGGAGTGTTCCGCCGCTGTCGGGCAGCGTCCCGTCACGACGCTCGCGTTCATCGATCTGCCGCCCGGTCGGGCGTTCTGCGTGCGGTCGCGGACCACCCGCGACATCGTCGTGGTGCGGGTGGTCGAGGCGAGCGCCGGTGGCCCCGTGACCGTCTCGATGGACTACTACCGCGCCGCCGGCTGACCGACTGACCCGAGGCGGGCCACGGTACCTCGAGGCACGGCGTCTCGGCGAGACCTGGCGCTGGCTCGGCACCGGGTCGCCCGGACAGGTCACCGAACGGGTGCCGTTGCCGTCCGTCCGTCCCTTCCGCGCGCGGCCCCGCGCCGAAGGGACGGACACTCGCTACGCCAGCGGCTCCTGCATGGTGACGCAGTGCCCGCCGCCGCCGCCCTCGCCGTGGAGCTGGTCGAGGTTGAGCTGGATGACGGTCTTGCCGGGGAACGCCGCGCCGATCGCGGCCTTCGCCGCCGCGTCCTTGGCGGTGTCGCCGAACTGGGCCGTGATGACGGTGCTGTTGGTCTCGACCCAGTTGACGTAGGAGTTGAGGAAGGTGTCCCAGCGGCTGCGCGGCCAGCGGGGCAGCGTGTCCGGGTTCTGCAGGGTCAGTACCTGGAGGCGGCGGCCCTTCGCGTCGGTCGCGTTGACGAGGGTGTTGTGGATCGCGCGGGCGTTCGTGGCCCACGGGCCGGTCGCCCCTGGTGCGGGCAGCTGCGCCATGACGACGCCGGGCCGGACGAACCGGGCCGTCGCGTCGATGTGGTCGTCGGTGATGTCGTTCGGGTCGAGGTAGCCCGGGCACCAGATCATCTTCGTGGCGCCGAACATGTACAGGAGTTCGGCCTCGATCTCCGCGCGGGACCAGCCGGGGTTGCGGTTGGAGTTCACCCAGCAGGTCTCGGTGGCGAAGAGCGTGCCGTCGCCGTCGTACTCGAGCCCGCCGCCCTCGCCCGTGACGTACGACGGGGTGAACGGGGACACGCCGGCGTAGGACGCGGCGCGCTGGGCGACGTACTTGTCCTTGGTGACCGTCTGTTTGCCGCCCCAGCCGTTGAAGTTCAGGCCGATGGCGTCGCGCCCGCCCGCGCCGTTGAGCCGGAACAGCGGGCCGGAGTCGCGCATCCAGCAGTCGTTGACCGGGATCGAGCTGATCACGGTGACCGTCGAACCGCACGCGCTGCGGGCCTTAGAGGCGTTCGTCGTGCCGTCGGCGCACATGACGACCGGCTCGTACTTGGCGATCTCCTTGGCGAGCTTCGCGATGTCACCCTGGATCTTGGTCAGCAGCGTGCTGCCCCAGATCGAGGTGCTCGACGGCCAGGACATCCAGGTGCGCTTGTGGGGGGCGTGTTCTCCGGGGACGACGAACGTCCCGGCGGCTGCCAGTCGACCGGAGTGCGCCGGCCGACCCGCGGATGCCGGGCGTCCGGAGAACAGTGCGTCGCCGGCGACCCCGGCCACGACACCGGCGGCGGCCGTCGCGCCCACAGCGGTCATGAACGACCTTCTGCTGAAGCCGGGGCTGGGGTCCCGTTCTGAGTTGACCATCCGTCTCTCCTCTTGGGCGTCCCGCTCCGCCTGAGGGGTAGCTTCTAGGACGCCGTACTAGATTGAGTATCATGAGTGCCCCGGCCTGCGTCAATGCCAATCTTGGTTGACAACCTAGAATTTCGGGGAGAGCCAGAAGCTGGTAAGAATCCTTCGAGAAACTGGGATCGAGGTACGGTGCCGCAGCGGACCGAAGAGGTCCGGGAACCAGGTGGGTGCGGCGGGTCCGGGGCGCAGGATCAAGCCCTGCCGCCCTGGCGGACCCAGGAAGAGCACTGACGGGTACCCATCCGCGCGCGTTCCGCCGGGACGTCGTGAACGAGCCACGGCCGGAGAAGTTCGCGCATGCCACCGACAGGGTCAGGGCCGGACGGCCACGACCCGGGGACCGGACCCTCGTCGCGCTCGGGTCACCGACAGAGGTGAGGCCGCCCTCTACTCCGCGCGCACCCCGAGCAGCGTCCGGGCCGCCCCGCGAACCAGTCGGAGCAGGTCGACCCGGGTGAACCCTGGCGCCCCGAGCGTGAGCTTGATCGACAGCCCGTCGATCATGGCAGACAACGACACGGCCACCGCGACGTGGTCCGCGGCGACGAAGGCTCCGCGCCCGACCCCGTACCCGATGACGTCCACCAGGATGTCCCGCCACCGCGCGTCCAGCTCGTCCAGGACCTTGGCGACCTCCCCGTCGAGGGCCGCCTCGAGCCACACCTGCAGCCACAGGACCCAGCCGGGATCGCGGATGCCCTGGGCGGCGGACAGTTCGACGAGCCGGTCGAGCCGGTCCCACGGATCGCTGATGTCGGCCAGCTGGCGGGCGGCCTCGGCCGCGAGTTCCTCCTCGCTGGCCCGGATCGCCCGCATGAGCATGTCGATCTTGGACGGGAAGTAGTAGGTGACGTGACCGGGGCTCATCCCGGCCCGTTCCGCGACGTCGGCGACCCGGACGTTGGCCAGGCCCCGCTCGGCGATCACCTGGGCCGCCGCCCTGATGACGAGCTCCTCGCGCTCCTTGCCCTTCGAACGTCGTGCGGTCACCGGCACCTCTCCTCCAAGACAGTTTCACATCCTAGGACCGGCCCGGCCGGATGCCGCAGGCCCGCCGGGACCGTCACCGCGGGTCACCCGACACCGGGGCCCTACCCACACGTCTCCGCGCTCCGGCCACCCGTCACCGCAGGGCGGAGATGTCCACGCCCTCCGGCACCTGCTGCGTGATGCAGTGCGGCCCGCCGCCGCCGAGCGCGATGGTCGCCCCGGGCACCGCGACGATCTCCCGTCCCGGGTACACCTCGGCGAGGGTTTTGAGGGCTGCCTCGTCCGTGCCGTCGCCGTTCACCGGCACGATCACCGCGCCGTTGGCCAGGTAGTGGTTGGCGTAGGACACGGAAGCGTCGGGGCCCGGGTCGAGCAGGCTGACCCGGAAGGTGCGCCCCGCGGCGTCCGGCGTCGAGCGCAGGGCCGCCAGGTTGTCCCGCGAACGGGCGTACTCCGAGGCTTCAACGGCCGCCGGCGCCTCCAGCAGCACATGCCCGGGCCCGACCAGTTGCGCCACCCCGTCGATGTGGCCGTCCGTGCCTTCGGGGCCGACGTCGAAACTGTGCCCGAACGGCAGCCAGACGACCGTGCTGGCCCCGAGGTAGTCGCACAGGCCGCGCTCGATGTCGTACCTGTCAAGCTCCGGATTGCGGTTGGGGTTGAGCAGGCACTGCTCGGTCGTCAGCACTGTGCCCTCGCCGTCGACGTAGAACGCGCCGCCTTCCAGGACGAACGGAGCGTGGAACACCCGCAGGCCGAGGCGTTCGCCGATCCGGGTGGCCAGGCGCGCGTCGTCGTCATGGGGGTGCCAGCGCCCGCCCCAGGCGTTGAACCCGAACTGCACGACCGCGACCTCACCGGCGGGGTCGCGCACGAACACGGGTCCACTGTCCCGGCTCCACGAGTCGTTGATCGGGATCTCCACCGGAGAGATGTCGGCGGTTCCGCACCGGTCACGGACCTCGGAGGCCGTGCCGGGCTGGCAGACCATCACGACGGGCTCGAAGTCGGCGATGGCACGGGCCACCGCCGCGTAGTCCCCCTTCACCTTGTCGAGACTCTCGCCCCACAGCTCCGGTCTGGCCGGCCAGGCCATGAGGCAGGCGGCGTGCCGCGCCCACTCCGGTGGCATCCGGAAACCCGCCTCAGCGGGCGTGATCTTCGGGTTCTGGACCATCGTGCGTCTCCCTTGCCTCGGCATCGCGGTCACTATATCTTGGATGACAACCAAGAAAGTCGCCACAAGCTAGGGGACGCCATGAACCTGGGACCAGCGGCACGGCCACCGGCCCCCGGCCAGGGCATCGAGCCCGCGACGCTCACGGAACAATGGGCCGCGCGATGGCCGGAGTGCGCGCCCGTGCCCACCCGGCTCAGGCCCGCGTACCCGGATCGATGGGTCAGGTTCCGCACCCTCCCGGAGGGCCGACGCTGTCCGGACACCGAGGAGGAGTACGCGACGGCCCTCTACCGGCACAACACCACGCTGGGCGACCTGGCTGCGGGCGGTCAGGTGCTCGTGATGACCGCCGGCTACTCCGAGACGCTTCCGCCCCGCCCCGGCGACCGCGAGCCGGCGATCGAGGCCCTGCACCCGGACGGCGTGTACTGGACGAGCGTGCTCCTCGCGGACCGGCGCACGGGATACGAGATCCACCAGCACCTGTACGCGAGCCGGATCAGCTGGTCGCCCGGTTGCCTGGACCCCCTGCTGCGCAAGGTCGCCGACGACCTGTCCGCCACCGTCCTCGTGGCGGACTCCGAACTTCGTTGGCTGTACCACCCGTTCGCCGGGGGGATGGACGTGATCATGCCGACGCACGGGCAGCGGGACGCGCTGGCCGCCCGCCACACCGCGTGGATGTCCCCCAGCGCCCCGGGCCGGTAGCCGCGCATGCCCCCACCGACCGGCGCCGACCTCCGCCCCTTCGTCGTCATCGGCACGACGGTCGTCGCCAAACGCGTCTGCGGCACCCTCGCGAGCCTGGGCGAGGAGGTCCTGCACCTCGCCGATCCCACCGAGGACGACCTGCGCGCCGCGACCGCGCGCCGACCACGCGGCGTAGCGATCCTGGTCCACGACGACGTCGCGTGTCTCCGGTACGCCCTGACCGTGGCGCACATGCGACCACAGGTCCGACTCGTCGTGTCGATCTTCGACCGCACGGTCGCCGACCAGCTCAGGCGCGTCATGCCCGCCTGCGTCGTCGCCTCCCCCGCCGACGTGGCCGCCCCCACCCTGGCCGCCGCGTGCCTGAACACCGACCTGCTCGCCGTGTGGGGGTCCGAGACCGGCCCGACCGGGGTGCGCAGGACCGGCGACGAGCTCACCGTGACCGGCTACCCCCTGCCGGGCCGGTGGCGTACCCGGCTGGGCCGTCTGCGCGGGCAGCTCCGGCCGCACGACAGCGGATCCCGGATGCTGCTCGCCGGCCTCGCCGGTCTGGCGTGCGTGCTGTCGGCGGACTGGCTCTGGCTGCTCCTGCGCCACCACCTCGACCCCGTCACCGCCCTGTACGAGGCCGTCCGCGTGGTGGCAACCGTCGGCCCGGCCTCAGACCCCGGGGCCTCCACCCGCTACCGGCTCTTCGCGTCGGCCGCCATGCTGGCCACGATCGGCTTCACTGCGGTCTTCACGGCCGGCATCGTGCACCGCGCCCTCAACGGCAGAACCTTCGGGCTCATCGGACACCGCGCACCACCCGTCGACGGGCACGTCGTGGTAGTCGGCATGGGCCAAGTCGGTCTCCGGCTGTGCCTGGCGCTGAAACACCTCGGGATCGGCGTCGTCGCCGTGGAACGCGATCCCGACGCCGACAACCTGAGAATCGCCAAACAGAGCCGCATCCCGGTACTGGTAGCGCACGGCAGCGACCGCCGGGTACTGACCCGCCTCCGCCTGCACCGGGCCATCGCATTGGCCGTCGTCGGCTCCGACGAGCTGGACAACATCGCCGTCGCCCTGACCGGGCTCGCCGTCGCGCCCCACGTCCGGGTCGTCCTACGCGCCGGCGACAGCGAGGCGATGGCCGAGACCCGGTCGCTGTTCCGCATCGCCGAGATCCGGGACGTCACCGCCATGTCCGCCACGTTCGTGGTGCTGGCCCTGCGGCGTGTGGACCCGGTCAACCTGTGCAGCGACGGCCTGCACGTCTACGCCCAACTCGGCGGCGCCGACTTCACCGAGTGCACCTCAGGGGTGGCCACCGCGTGCCGACACCTCGAACTCGCCCCTGGACCCACCACATGACATCCCCACCGTCCTTGCCCGCACCCACGGGGTGACACTCAGCGCGCTCCTGCAGGACCACATTGGCCCTTGCCTCGGTTCGGCCTCCGGGGCCCCTTCCGCCGTACCCGAAGGAGTGACACCGCTACCCACCCTCCGGCAGGAAGCCATGCAGCGGAGTCGTACATGCCGACCCGCGTGTCAGGCGGTCTTTGTCCAGGCCCCGCATCCTTCGCTGACAAACCCCTCGCCGGAACGGATCGTCACCGTGACGCCTTGGGGCGCGAAAGTCACGAAGTCGTTAGCGATGACACCCCCGCCGGACGTCGTCCGCTCCCAGTAACAGTCCTTCGCCTCCGGTGCGGTCTTGTACGTTCCCGGGGCGATGATCTTTCCGACGACATACGTCCCGTCACGAAACGACGTCAGTGGGCCGGCCGTCGGGTAGCTACCGGTCTTCGCGCGCGCCAGGATCGGGGCATGCTGCGGGCAGACGTACTGGACGGTCAGGTCGATGATCTGAGCATTGCGCGTGCCCTTACCCACCTCTTCGTTCTCAACCAGGTACTGCTCGGCAGTGCGTCCAGGGAATCCGCCCTCCGGATTTGCCGGCACCCCGCCGTCGGTGAGGTGCCGGCAGACTCCTCGCGCTGATCCGAGCAAGGAGTACTCATCGAGGCGTGCACCCGTGGACTGGATGTCGAGGCCAGCCTTGGTGATCTCAGTGAGGAACTTGCGTTCCATCTCCACCTGGGTCGGCGGAGGCGGCGTGTAGGTGGTGACGGGCGGGAACGTCAGGTCAGTGCGCGGGATCGTTGGAGGTTGCGGTGAGTACGTCACCTCGGCAGTCACCGACGGCGACACCAAAGGCAGGGGTTGGGCGACATCGACAGGCTCAGGCACTCCGCCGGGGAGACTGAGTGCGACTGTCGTCGCGACCACAACGGCTACTACGGATGCTGCCAGGATGACGACGGTCTTCCTGCTCTTGAAGGCTGCCCGGGCAATCTCTGCAGCCTGCGTCTTATCCATGGAAGCAGACGCTACGGACGCCCATCACCGACGGTTCCGCCGCGACAACAATCCGACACCGGTACTCTCCTGTCGCGACTCGCTGTACAACCTGCATACAAACCCGGCACTCTCCTCGAACAACTCGGAGAGCCAGGCCCGTGAAACCTTGACGGAGGCGATGCCTCTGAAAGACAGTGCTGTTGCCGCACAGCGGTTCGGGCGGACCCGTAGATCAGGGCCCGCTGCCACGCGCCTGCCGACCATAATCGACATATGTCTGCTCATGACGAGATGCGCTCAGCCCGGCAACTCGCCAGCCAGGCTCACATCGTCGCACGCTCCTCCGGAAGGGAACCGCTCCGCGAGGTCCTCCAGTGGATCAGCCGCGGACGGCTGGGCAAGCGCCAGGGACGGCCCGTGCCGCCCGACCTGGGCACACCCTGGCAAGACACCCTCTCCGGCGAACGCCCCGGCTGGAGGGAACGTTCCGCTCACCTCGAAGGCGACGTCGCATTCGCCGTGGACTACCAGGTGTGCCGACGATGCAGGATCGGCTGGGTCGAACAGCCCTACACCATCCCGCAGTACCAACGCTGCGGGCTCGCTTCAGCGGGCCTCGCCGCACTGCGGGCCGAGCATCCGGGGGTGTCCTGGCATACGCTCGGCGGGCACTTCCGCGACTCCCGGGACTTCTGGGCCGCTGCCGGGACCGGCGTGGCAGGTGGATACCGGCAGCGCCACACATGCGAGCACATCCAGAACAGTTGAAGACTCCCACGAGCGCACTATTGCTCGCTCGATGGAGCGAGAATGGATCCTCTCGGCAGGCTGGGCGGTGTCGGGTGCCTGACGCTGTGGATCCGTCAGACGGTCAACGGCTGGCCTTTGAACACCTGCTCGCGGTGCCAGGTGAGATGCGGGTCGGCGGGGTGTGGTGTTCCTGGGCGGCCCTGGATCGCCTGGCCATGCAGACCGTAGACGGACTTTCCTGCTGGAGTGCGGGCTGTGAAGGTCATCGACACGCAGATATTCAGGTTGGTGTCGATCCCGAGCACGCCCCTGTCGAAGAGCTTGTGATGCAGGGTGCACAGCGCAAGTCCGTTGTCGAGATCGTCCGGGCCGTCGAAGGCGAACCAGCGGACGTGGGCGGCGTCGATGCCGACGGTCCCGCCGAACAGTTGGCCGTCGAAGCCGCAGAACGCGCACTGCCGATCCCATGCCTGAATGACCGCCGCTCGCCACCGCGGATCACGCCGGCGTTTGGCAGTGGCGTCGGCCGGTACGGTGTTCGGCGCGTGCAGCACGGCGTCGGCGTCGAGGCCGACCGCGGCGAGCACGTCCGGTGCGATCGAATCCGGGAAGTGGCTTTCCACCAGAGCGCGGGCCGCCGACGCGATCAGCGCGGGCTCGGACGCGAGAGCCTTTTCCATCGCGGGGGCGAATTGGCCGGTGACCTGCTCGGTGTTGAGCGGGCCGACGTTGTCCATGGGCACGTCGCGATCGAGTACCCAGATCCCGTCGGAGCGCAGCCGGGTGAACGGGTAGGCCGCGCTCTGAGCCTGCCCGGCATGAGAAGCAGGACCGAACTCCGCAAGCAGATTGCCCAGGTCCGACCTCGCCTCGGTCCAACTGATCCGACTGGTGCCAGTTGAGGACAGGCGACCGAGCGCGAGCAGGACCAACAGTGGCTTATGCGGAGACCGCAGACCGCCCCGCTGGTGTTGGCGAAGGCCGGCGAGCCTGGCCAGCACCTGGTCGTGTTCGCTGCCTTCGCCATCGGTCACGATCGGATTCTCCAGCATTCCCCGCCCGCGCTCCAACCCGAACGATGCGACAGCACTTTTCAGGATGCCGCCAGGTGGGGTAGGCCCAGCCCCGTCAGGTCAGGCGAGTCGGCTCCGTTCATCGCCCCTGCTAGTTGGCACCCAAGAATCCTTCAAGCGACACCGACCCGCAGGCGAGGTTGAGAGTGTCGGCGCGGCAGTGCCAGGTCCCGGTACAGCAGTCAACGAACCGAAAGTTGATCTGCCATCGCAGCCAACCGCCTTCCGGCAGGCTTTACCAGGGCAAATCCCGAGCCACCGCTACAGTGAGCCGGTGACTGCGCCCCCAGTGCCCTGGCATGATGTGTGGACGCGGGTAGACGCGCTGATGGATGAACACCTGCGGGCCGGCCGGGGCCACCTTCTCACCGAGGACACGCTCCGATTCGCCACTGTCCTGGCCCTCCAGGAGCACGGCATTGCCGCGCAACAACTCCAGGTCGAAGTACCTATGCCCGGCCTGGCCGGCGGAAAACTCGACCTCCTCGTTCGATTCGACGACGACCGCGACGTTGTATTGGAGTTCAAGTTCCCTCGCGACGCCCGCGGTCCAGTCTCACCCGACACGATGACGCTCGGTGAGCTGCTCAACGACTTTCATCGGGTGAGCCGCGTCAAGGCCGCAGACCGGTGGGTCGTCCAGCTGGTCGGAGCCCGACTGCTCGGGTACCTGCGCCGCGTAAGCGAGCGCTACCCACTGCATTGGGTAACCACGTCCGGGCAGGACTTCGCTCTCGATGGCGCCATCGTCCTCAGCCTGCCGAAGACGGCCCGGGAAAAAACTGATCGGATGGTCCGACCTGTATACGGTCACGGCCCGCTGCGAGTACGAGGCCGAACTCAGCACAGGACTACTGCTTCTGGCGTACAGAGTGGCCGCCGACCCGTCCGCGAAGTGACTTCAACGGACTCTCCGACCAGTTCCCCATGGCCTGAAACTCGGGCCCAGAAGAGCTGGCGCGGCTTCGCGGATCACCAGGGCCCGCATCGACCCTGCCGAACGCGACGCCACCGCCGTTGACCTGGCCGCTCGGCTCGGCCTGTCCGCCGATGAGCTCCGTCTCGCCCTCGACGCAGCCGCGAACAGGTGAGCGCCCGTCCAAACGTCCTCACCGGAGCACTGATCGGCTGCGTTCACGGAGCAGGGGCCGCCGAACGGCGCGCGGTGAAGTTAGCGTGCTGCGAGCCTGACCTGCCGAGCTTCCCCTCCTAGGATTCGCCGTCTTCGTCCTCGAATGCCTCGGCTGGACGCCAATCGGCGGGAAGTCCGAACAGCATGCTGGGCGGCTGTCGTGCGGGCGCCACCTTCGCCTTCGGCGCGTCAACCTCGACTTGCGCTAGCCAAGTTGGTTGCGTGGCCAAAGGGACCCCGGGCTCGAGCGTGCTCCACAGTCTTGGTTTCACACTGTTGACCAACCAGGGTTTGAGGTCTTGCACTGCGATAACCTGTGGGGCGTGGCCGCAACGCCAGCCTTTTCGTGTAAGCCAATGGCCGTCCTCGCGCAGCCGGGCCGCATGCAGCGCGGCCAGTGCCGGGCGCCAAGCCGACAGGCCAAAGAGGGCTTGCTCTACTTCCCGGTCGTCTGTGGGGTAGTCGGTGTTTGACATGACCGCGATGACCAGGGGCGCGTCAAGGACTCCGTACTTCTTCGCCTTCGAACTCAGGGCCTTACGAAGTCCAGTTACGTTGTCAACGATCTGCGCCTCCCCTTCGCCGTGCATACCGACGAGGCGACCAGGTTTCCCGTATGCCTCTGGCTTCAGCGGCAACGCTTCGATCTCGAGCCTCCAGCCATCGACCTCGTGCACGAGTTTGGGCAAATCCTGATAGAAGCCCTTAGCGAGATCATCTGCGACAGCGACAGGGTCGAGTGAACCCAGCCATCGCTTGACTTGCTCTCGCAATTTGGTGGTTGGCAAGGGGCGCGGCCCGATCGAGTAGTGCGAGAGACCGATCATGAAACGATCGGGGCTCATCTGGTCGAGGACGGCATGGACCTCGTTGAGGCGACGCGTCTCTGCAACTTTGTGCGCAGCTATACCAACTCGCACTGCTTCAAGATAAAAACGACCAGTTTCTCCTTCAACAAGGAAATCGGGGTGAAATGACGAATTTGGTAAGTCTGGGTGAATCGATACCTGATGACCGGACCGTCGGTAGGCCTCATGTAGGTACAACTCCCAGAACGCCGAGTCGAACGCATGGTTGTCACCCGACTTGATGCTTCCCAGCAGGGACCTTCGGTCGGTCGTTGGCACGTTATCTAGCCAGTCCATCAGCACTTGCCGGACCTCAGCGAAGAACGGTCTCGCGGAACGTTCAAGAAATTGATAAACGCTCTCATTGGGCCGCGCAGGAGAGTGGTCCCACCGACGATGACTACCGAACAGGGATTCCAAGCATCACCTCCAATAACTCCTCAATCGCCAAGTCTTCCGCGGGACGCACTAAAAAGCTACCGAGATGCGGCTGGGCTTCGGCTGCGGTGCCGGTGAACGGTGCCCTCCGCCACCTCGTCGGCGCCGAGGGCACACCAAGGCGGTTAGAGCGCCGCCCGAACACCCGTAAAAGATCCGCGGATGTGCGGACTGGAAGCCGCCATCGCTTTCAGTCGCTGTCAACATCGGACTCGTCCTCGAAACGAGGGAATGAACTTAGCTCGCATCCGGCGCAGTCAGGTTCAGTGAGCGCATTTTCGCGGCCACACCACTGACATGACCAAAATCTGGCCGATACCTCTGAGGTGACGATCCCTGCCTTGTTTTTCCTTCCGAGAGCGGCTCTTCTCACCGTGAGATCTTCGTCGGAGGCAAGGCGGGTAAGCAACTCCAACTCCACTCCGGTGGAGTAACTGCCTACGATGAGCGCGTCTGCTGCCCCGGCGCGAGTTGCGGATTCCGGCGCTGCGACCAAAAGGGACGTGACACCTTCCGCGTCTTCGGCAACGAGAGCCGCAGCCATCGCGATCGTCCTGTCCGAGCGATGGCGGCCGGTGGGCAGAAGGGCCAACAGGCGCTGGGATGCCGCAGGAAATGGGCTATTGGCGAGGACCTCGGCGGCTGACCACGCGATCCACCAGGAGTGCGCGGTCAGGCAACTGATCAGAGCATCCTGCTCTTCCTCGAGTAGCTCGACGTTCTCACAAAGTGTGACTTCCTTTGAGGGGTCAATGGTTATCAGATGCCACAGGTCCGCATTGTTCGGTGAGGCTAGGATGCTGCGAGCTTGTGCTGCGGCGACGGCCGGATCGATGTTGTAGGTCTTGGCAAGTACGCTGAGCCATCTCCGCCTCAGTTCCTCCGTGTCGTACCTGAATGCGGCACGAAAATCCTGATACGAGATCGTGGCGTAGCCCGTGACTGCGACGAGATTTCCGACTTCGGCGAGAGACCACCGATCATCCCTGCCTAGCTCAACAGCCACGCTGCTGATCGACGCAATGTCTTCCAAGAGAATCAGTTCTTCGCGAGTATCGTCGAATCCTTCCCTGAGCGCCGCCATCACCTTGTGAAGACCCTCGTCCCGCTTCCAGGGCAAAATGTCCACACCCGCGACCTTCAAATCGTGCTGGATGTGGACAGACTCATAACGGCTGGATTTACGCCCAAGGTCATAAATTGCCTTCGGGGAACGCTCTTCAAGTTGCCCTAGATAGGCAATTGCATGTCTTGCTAGCGTGGGTAGGCCGGAAATAACGGGCGTGTCGGTAAGCATGCGGAATCGACGTCCATTTTCACGGACACCCCTAGGTTCCGCGGGGAGAGGAAGGTCCAGCGCAGCCTGGATCGCGCGAACTTCGTCCGCGTCCAGTGCTCGCTGCTCGTTCTGAGCTCGTCCAACTGCGACTAACGCCGTTGCCACAGCCAGAACGTCAGTAGGCAAGGGCACTTGTGTGAGTGCGCGAATCCGGGCGTCGTTTCCCTCCCCTGGAGGAAGGCTCAATTGCGACAGCCTCCTGACAAACGGCCAGGCTGGAGAATGGACCGTTTCCCGTCCGAGGGCGGCGTCCAAAAATGCGCCGACCTTACTGGGCCTGCGCCGAGGTCGGGCGTGAGTCCCTGCGCCAACGGGCGCTTCTTGCGCACGAAGGGCGAGCTGGACGGCCAGTTCGTCCAATTGCGAGGCGTCGAGAATGATCTTTCCCTCGATCACCACGTCGGCAAGAATTGTCGGCGCGTTTGTGAACACGGGAAGCTTGCCGAGTTCCAGGATTGCCGCTACTGCGTGCACGTTGAGCCCCAGGGCAAGGCTTAGGGCCCCTTCCGACTCTAGGAACGCAAGATGCTCCCGCACCCATTCGATGAGCTGTGGGTACGTCATTCTCAACGTTGCCATCGCTTCCGCTACCTCGACGAAAATCTGGCTCCGGCTGCTCAGATTTCCATCAACGCCGACCACGAACACGCCGACATGGTCGTCCCAGAAGTCCAGTACCTGCTCGGCCGTCTCCTCGGCCTCGGCTGGCGCTTGGCGCCAGCGGTCTCCAGAGAAGTATTCAACCAAGGCCGCCAGCGCCTCCATGCTCGATGGGGCGACTCTGGAGCCAAGTTCTGACCCGATAACGGTGAACCCGTCGAGTAGCATTTTTCCAGAGGGTGCTCGCTTGTTGGGCCAGCGGGCTGCAGCGAACGTTCGTTGACTCTCCCAGGTTTGGACGGAGTCTTGCACTGCCCGATGCAGCAGGATCGCCCGCTCACGAGGAAGATCATCGTCCCTGGCCTCCGCCGCAACGAGGGCGAGGAGGATGGCCAAGAGCGGCACCTCCAGCAGTGCCCGGTGACCGCTGTCGGCATCGCTCAGCCATCTCTCGCGGACAGTGAGCCATGCCGCCCGGTCTCCGGACTGCACTCGCCGATCGGCACATGCCTTCAGCACCAGCTTCAGCGTCGAACGTAGGTCGCCAGGAGTCTTCAGCGTCGCGGTTGGCAAGCCCAGCTTTGCCGCGGCCAAGGCGGCACTGGACCTTGTGGCCAAGACGAGCCCCACGCCCTCCGGAAGCTCCGACAGGACCCGCCTTAGCTGCTCACTCACCCAGCCCGCTCGGTCACCGCACTCATCGAGCCCGTCGCACAGAAACACGACCTCACCGGCCTCGGCAAGCTCGGTGAGCCCCAGAGTTAGAGCGGGACGCTGGTCCAAGGACACTCGCTCGGTGGCTCCGGCCAGCAGGTCGTGCAGACCTAGCGGGCTGCCAAGGTCCCGGTCGGCGAAGGTTCGCAGTGAAACCTGAACCGGGGTCGGAGCCAACTCATCGCCAGCGAAGGTTCCTGCGAGCTCGCGCAGCGCCACCGACTTCCCGGCACCCGGAAGCCCGAAGAGAACCAAACGCCCCCACCGCCGAACAACGCTAAGGATTGGCTGTCCCGACGACGATCGATCGTCTTTGACCAGTACGCCAATGCCGTCAAGCATGTCGACCACAGTCAGCGCCGGTAGATCGGCCGCAAGAAGCGAAAGATCCAAAGATCCCAGAGGCTCCTGCAGAACCTCGCGGTACTGTTCCAGACCCCGCTGGCGGGCCGCGATCTGTGCTCCCATCGGCCCCTTGAGATCGGCGAAAACCTGAATCCCTTTCGCACGCAGGGCCCGTACCCACTCCTGCAACGTGCTCCCGGTCGCAGTGGCCGCTTGGTCGTGGAACGACTTGGCAAGCAGATCGAGCACCGACCCACCCGAGCCGAACCAGACCAGGTTCCCCTCGAGTTGCCCAATGAACTGCTCACGATCAAGCAATCCCGCGGCCGACGCAGGAACTACAAGCACACGCGCCGCGTCCTGCACTCGCTCACGGACATCCGGATCCAAGTCGACCAGCAGGGCGTCGAATGCCTTCAACGCCCTTCTCTCACCGGCCGAGGAACCACCCAGCCCCCTCCTGCGACGGTCCAGCGCGTCCGGAAGCCACTTGATGTCGCCCTTCAACTCCCTGGACGCGAGCACAAGCAGATCTAGATCGTTCAACCGCGCGACTTGGAGCGCCCAACCCCTCACCGTGTCGCGAAGTTGTTGATCATTCCCGACCGCCAACTTGGCCGATATGTATGCCGCCTCACCCGCAGACATCCGACAGGTGATGTCGTCGGTAGCCTCATCGGTCTCAAACTCCAAGGCTGCGGGATAGGAATCGCATCCCACTCCGAAGGCTGGCACCTCCCGACCGAGGAGACCTCGGACAGCCAGGTAAGTGGCTACCGATTCACGAAAGACACTGCCGGCTTCGTTGGCTTGGCCACCTCGCGAATTCATCCCCTGAGGGTAGTCTCGATCACAGGCTCCGTGGCCGCTAGGCCGTCCGCACCGACCGCCAGATATGGCTGAAATATCCTAGATCGACTCGGCGACAGGCAGCGGTGGTCACCGTCGCGTTCGATGCACAGCGCACCACAGTGGCCGTATCCTCACAGAGTTCGACTACGCCACGCCCGGCTCCACTGGGCGCTCGACTGCCTCATGAGCGTCAATAGAAGCAAGGGTGTCTCGCCACGCATTGCGCCACTTCACACGACCGGCATCGTCTGCGAGGGTCGCATCGACTTCACCATCCGCCCCCAGCGACCACAGGGGAACGTCGCCGGCAGCAAGTCCGATGCGAACTAGCAGACTGCGGCGCACCAGATCACGCAAACGTTCCACCGCGTGAGCTGCCAGCTCACGGTCACTGAGCGGGACGTCGGGAACTGTCGTAATCTTCCGCACGGCCCGGCCGAGCGCCTTTGCCGTCATCTCACCACCGTGCACCAGCGTCGATCGCAGGCCATAGAGATGGCCGATGTCATTGAAGATCGCGGCAGAGGAGTCGCGGTCAGTAGCAAGAAGAGCTGCCGCGCGCGTCTTCAGCCGCAGAGTCACATCGTCACGACCGGCACCCGACAGCGCAGCCTCGAAAGCTGTAGCCAGATCGACAATCTGCTCATACCAGGCGTGAGAGTGGTATGACAAAATGAACTTCTGCTGCGCCATTGCGAACGAGGTGAAAACCATTCCCGGACGTTCCTGCTGCGCGCCACCAAGCAGTCGCCCCAGGCCTTCGACGCGACCGACGTCACCAGTACACAGAGTGACTACCCGCGGAGCGAGCTGAGTCGGAGAGAAGGAACTAGCCCCTTCGCCACGGAATCGCACCAAGGTCGGATTGAATCGACGCACCAGCCGAGTCTCGCCCTGAACCTCCAGCATTGACTCGCTCGTTCCGGACCGGAGCAGCCGAACAAGAAGCAGAAACCGCTCAATCCGCCCCGAGATCGACTCGCTCAACCCGAACGGGTCCACTCCGCGCCCCTTCGCGATGAGCACACTCTCCGGCGGAGCAAACCCCTCCGGGTACGCTCGGCTGTACGCACTCACCGCACCCGGAATCACCTCCCCGATGATCCTGTTCACCTGACGCCGGTGCTCACTGGGCTCCGCGATCACGGGGACGACATGAACGTCGGTGAAGTCAATGGGCTGTCCATCGGCGGTGGTCATGTAGGAAACAAGTCGACTGCAGGCCACCTCAACTGAGTCCGCATGGATCGCTTCCCCCAGGTGACGCAGCGCCTCATCGACAACCCGGCTGTCGGAAGAGAAGGTCTCGCCATCGATCGTCAGACGCGCGATGAACGTCTCCAGGAAGCTGAAGATGTACCCGGCAGGAAACCGCCGATTCATCAGGGGCACTGCATCATCGAACCTCGGATGGGAAGCCTTGATCACTTCCTCAAGTCCCCGATACTCCGGCAGCCACGAAAGATCGGCACCGAAGTAGTCTCGGCCGACCTCAACGTAGGGGTGAAACCTCGGAGGTGGAACAACCCGCTGAGACAACAGAACACGCCACGCCGCCGACAGGAACGCGCGCCCAGCCTCGGCGAGACGGCTCGCTCCGCCGTCCAGACCGCCTGCGTCGTCTACCACCGAAGCTCCTACATACCTAGACAAGACCACCCATGACTCAAACACAACGAAGACTGGCGTCAGGCTGCCGAGATGCCCAACCCTTTGAGTTGTTGTCGGGGAGACTGGTGACGCTCTGTACCCGCTCAGGTTCGCACATCTTGGTCCGCGATCGGAACCAATTTCGCACCCACCACATTGGATCTTGGCGCGCACGAACTGAGTGACATGCAGGGAGCACTAGGCATCTGGGGCCAGCTTCAGGGTTCCTGATCAGTCATTGTCCCAACGTCGATGGCCGCGCTCACACCAGCCACGTCTCGTTGCGCTGCAAGTACCAAGGCAACGAGGTCCTTTCCAGCGAGTGCGCGGGCAGCTCAACCGAGCCGATCCGCACGGGCTCGACGTTCAGCGGACTAAGCCCCGAGGGCACGGCTGTAGTCATCGAGCGCAGTCGCCTCCGCCAGCTCCGACCCGTCGCCGACAACGGCGCCGGCTCGGGGCTAGTACAGAAGTCCCTCCCGTTGCTCTGCACCCGCGTGCGGGCGGCGACAGCACGGTCGGCGACATGACGGTGGGGCATGCTCGCCCTCGACAGGGATAGCGATCGATCCGGTCGAGGCGGTCAACCTCGCCCCAAAATCGGGGCAGCAGCTCGACGACCAGATCGACGGCAGCGGTGCTTCTAAGCACGGCGTCATCTCTTGCTGTCAGGGACCCCGCATGTCGTCGGCAGATATGGCAGTGCCCGGCCAGGGGAGGGCCTCAGCGTGCGAACAACCGATATGGTTTCGGCGTGCATCCCACCCGCGAGAACTCGCGATGACCGACGAAGATCTCTGCGAGCATCGATGGTGGGGCAACCCGACCGACATCGTTTGCACTCGCTGCAAAGCGCACAAGCCGTACCCGCCGTCGTCCTGGTACTGGGCTTGGACCTACTGGATGCCCAAGAGCGAGCGAGGAAAAACGGCGTTCGGATTCGTCGCCCTGCTCGGGGTAGTCACATCGGTCGTGGCACTGTGCTGCGGAGTGGGTTGGTGGTCACTCACGGCCCCGCCCTGGGCGCAGAAGTTGCTCGCCGTTCCGATCATCATTCTCGGGCTGCTGTTTGGCTACGGGCAACTGAGGCGTGGCCGGTAGCCTCGCTGGAACGCCCAGACTTGGCCGGTGCGGTTGCTGCGGCGCTTGTCCAGCGTTCCGGAGGCGATCAGTTCCCGGCGGGCGAGTCAGGATCCGACTGCGCAGACGGCCAAGTCGACGCGGCGTTCGCTCGACCGGTTCTCTTTGCCGAGCGAGACACCCCAGCGGTTCGTGCGGCTGCGGGCGTTGAGGACGTGCCGGCGCAACTGGGGGTCGCCATCATGGGACAAGGCCCGGTCGCCGAGGTCGACGACGAACCGTTCTGTGGCGGTGAGGTCCTTTCTTGGTGCGCGTGTCCCAAGCGACAGGGTGCGCGGCGCGCCGGTGGTCGCCAGGAAGAGCGGGACTTCGCCATACTCGGTGCTCCAGTCGTCGACGACCAGGACGGCCCAGGATTTCAGGATGTCTCCTCGGACTGGGCAACGTGCAGGTTTCTCCGCAGCGAGAGGTTGCGGATGACGGACTCAATCGGTCAAGAGTCCGCCTTTGGGACTCAGCCACGTATGCAAACCCTGCCCGCAGAGCCACGCCCGCAACCGAGCGCGAATCCACATCCGTCGAGAGGCAGCAAGCACCTACGTCCCTTGCCCTACGGTTTCGACCACTCAGGATGGAACAGAGAAAGGTAGGCATCGGCCAAGAACAACGAATTTTTCGAGGCTCCCAGTGGATGACGCCACTTAGCTCGACAGCGTTCGCGTCGTTGAAAACCCCTACCAGGTAACGTATTCTAAGCCACATGAACACCCGCCACATGTGGCGGATCCCAGCCGTAGGGGTTCAAGTCCCCCCTCGGACACCAGATCGCGGCATTCGTGCCGCGATTCGTGTTTAAGTGCTTGGGTGGCTATTGCCACCCAGCCACGGCACGTGACCCACACACTGATCCCCGGCACCGCCCATTTGGGCGGTGGCCCCGGTGGGAGATCACTCTCCGATCGCCCCGTTGGCGATCCCCAACTGGCCCAGATGGGCGAGATCATCCGCGAGGAGCGCGTTCGACGGCGCAACGGTCAACGCCGTGGCGGCCGAGTCGGGCAATGATCCGGCGCTGGACAGCCTGACAATGCGGCTGCGTACGGAGACCGCCTGCCGGTGCGGCGGGGCCTTGGCGTTGCGGCCCGTGGACCTGGACGTGCATCAGGCCACCTGACTGCCGTGACCGGGCGTGGAAACCTCTTCCTGCGCCTGAACCGCCACGCTGAAGCTCCCAGGTCGGCGGCGGCGCTCATCGCGTACGCGGGTTACGCGCGGTCGTCCAACGCGCCCCTCGGGATCGGATCGTTCACCTGGTGTCTCCTCGCGGAGCGAAGTGTCGAGAGGGTGCGGGGCCCGCCCGGAGCAGTCGGGCGGGCCCCGCCGTCGCGCACGACGGCCCGGACTCGGGGGGCGAGGGCCGTGCGTACGTCGCCGGTCAGGCGCCGACGGCTGCCGGCTGGCCCTTTCGGTCGTGGGCGGTGCCGCCGCTGATCACCTTGTGTCCCTCGTGCCGGGAGGGGGTGCGCTCGACGGAGATCTGGCGGGGCTTGGCGTGCTCGGCCACCGGGATCGTCACCGTCAGGACACCGTCGGTGTAGCCGGCGGAGATCGCGGCCAGGTCCAGGCCGTTGGACAGGGCGATCTGCCGCTGGAACACCCCCACCGGGCGTTCGGCCACCAGGTACGCGGCGCCCTCGGGGCGTTCCGCGCGGCGCTCGGCGCGCACCGTCAGGGTGGTGTTCTCCGCGGTCACCTGCAGGGAGGACTCGTCCACCCCGGGCAGGTCGAAGCGCAGCACGTAGTTCTCGCCTTCGCGGAATGCGTCCAGGGGCATCGGACGGGGCGTGCGCGCCGTGCCCAGCACCTCACTCGTGAACCGGTCCAGCTCACGGAACGGGTCAAACCGCAACGAGCTCATGATCCTCTCCTCGTGACGACTCGTGTCCAACAACCAACAGGTCACCCCGCGCGAAGGCATCCGGCCGCCATCCAGGAGACGGCGAGGACCAGGGACTTCCTGCGCGAGGCGATGCTCGCCATCAGGCGACAGAAATATTAGAACAGCGCCTACAGATTTGTGAAGCCCCAGAGGGCAGATACTTGAGTCGATCACGCGCAACCATGCCTGCGCCCACTTCGCGGCGCCTCTGGCGACAAGTACCGCAGACAGCGACGCCGCAGGGCTCTCAGCACCTGCGCAGCCCTGGCCGCCGCAGGAAGCTACCACCACGTCCGAGCGCGCACGGTGCCCGACCGGGGCTGGCTGACGCGCCAGGCTTCCGACCGCGCAAACGCGAAGCCCTCGCACTCCCCGGCTCGCTCCCACCGCGCCTGTCGCGACAGGCCGCACGAACACGCCGAAGAAAATCTGTAGGGGTTGCGGTAGACATGCCTTCCGGTACGTGTTAGCTTTGCTCTCGTTGAAGCGAGCAAGAGTCCATGCGGGGCGACAGAGACTAGTTGCCCGTTCGAGTGGATAGGCAGGTCAGGCGTGTTGGGGCCGGGTTAGTGCACGGGGCTCCGGGCGGTGACACTGCCGGCGGCCACCAGGGCCGTGAACGGATCAGCAGTACGGCACAGCGGTATCGCACGACGTAAGACAGCACGAGGCGCAAGGAACTGTTCGACCAGGCGTGTAGTGCACGCGTGTCAGGGCCGGGTTCGATGTCAGGGTCCTGACCGGTGAGAGGCGGAGAAGTTCCGGACCGCCCGACAGGCACGCGGAGATCCACAGGTCGGACGTGTCGGGACCAGGTTCGATGTGAGGGTTCCGGCCGAGACCAAGGCGGCCAGCAGGTAGGGCCGTGAGGTACCGGGGCGGTGTTGTTCCAGACCGCCCGTAGAGAAAGCAGAAGTATCCAGGTCAGGCGTGTCGGAGCCAAGGTCGATGTGTGGGCTCTGATCGAGGCCAAGGCGGCCAGCGTGTGGGGCCGTGAACGCGCAAGTGCACGTAGCAGTTCGTGAGGGTCAGGCGTTTCGGGACCAAGTTCGACGTGAGGGTCCCGATCGAGACCAAGGCGGTCAGCGAAGTAGGGCCGTGTGGAAAACGCAGTACCAGTAGTAATGGGAAAGGGGTTTCGACGCCATCGCAGATCGCCCGTGCCGGCTTGAGCTGTCGCCGCACGGACACCGCAGTCCCACGGATAGGAAGGTGGTCTACGGTCACGATTACGCGATCGCGCTCCAGCCGCCGGTACGGGGTTGGGACGCAAGATGACACCGGTGCTCGTTGTCGGTAGATGGTGTTGGACGGACTCCGGGCCCCGGCGCAACCGCGCCGGGGCCCCTCGCCGCGTTGGAAGGGCATTTGTGGGACAACCAGCACACACCCCCGCCGAGGGGGCCAGCACCGATGACAAGCTCGACGACGACGACTACCCCGCCTACACGATGGGCCGGGCCGCGGAGATGCTCGGCGTGACGCAGGCGTTCCTGCGCAGCCTCGACACTGCGAACCTCATCACCCCGCAACGCTCCGGCGGCGGACACCGCCGCTACTCCCGCTACCAACTCCGCCTCGCGGCCCGTGCCCGCGAACTCGTCGACAGCGGCACCGCTCTCGACGCGGCGTGTCGGATCATCGTCCTCGAGGACCAGCTCGCCGAGGCCCTGCGTATCAACGCCGAGCACGGAAGCGCACCCTGAAACCGCGACCGCTTCGTTTCCGTACCGGCAGAACGGGGGAACGCCGTGCGCGTTGTCGCATCCGGGGCCCCGGTGGGCGTGTGACGTCGCCGGCGCGGGTCACGGTCACAGCGCACGGGCCGGTGTCGGTGGTGTCGGTGGCTGGGGAGATCGACCTGGCCACCGCCCCGCTCCTGCAACGCCATCTCACCGACCTCATCGACGCGGGCAGGGTTCGGCTGGTCCTGGATCTGTCGGAGCTGACGTTCTGCGACTCCGTGGGACTGGGCCTGTTCGTCGGCGCCGCCCGCCGCCTCGCCGACCACGGCCAGCTGCTGCACCTCACGGGCCTGCGACCGGGAACGATGCTGCTGGTGTCCGTCACCGGCGCCACCGGGATCTTCGCCCTCCACAACGACCTCGCCACCGCCCAGGCCGCCGCAGCCGGACCGGGCTCAACGCCTGGCCCCGACCGCCGTGAGCTACCCGCCCAGTAAGTGCTCGAACCCCGACCGGGCCGGCGCGGTGATTGTCACCGGAAAGCCGGTTTGCCACCCGCTACAGGTCCCTGCGGTCATAGAGCCGCACGGCTGGGCGTCTGGATCAGCGCCCGCCGCGACGGGACAGCCGGCGTCGATTCCGGTGCGGAGGGTTGTCCCGCAGGTGTCGTGGCTGCGGGACCGACGGGGTCGGGGCCCGAAGGGGCGGGATCAGACACCACGACTACCTCGAAAGAGTCCGCTTCGTCAGGCGCGGCCCGGCGAACGACCCGTGCCGCCGACCAAGTGGACTGCGGTCGGGCCCGCGAGGATCGCCGCACGTCGGCCCGGATGATCCCGAAATGGAATGAATGCATTTTGGGAAAAATCATCATGAGGTTAGGCAGCCTCCATATTGTGGTTCAATGAGTCTTATTGGCCATATGAGCCTTTCTTCTGTTTTCATGCATTTCAGTCGTATGCCGTCACGGATGGCCGCGCTGTGACCCGCAACGTTCACGCCCGTCGCGCAGTCGCGCCGGTACTCGCCGGACTGGCCGCAGCCGGGGTGGCGGCCACGATGGTCCTGTCCTACCCGAACGGGGCCAGCGCCGCCGACGCACCCGTGGGCCTCGGGACCGCCGCGAACTTCTCCGTCCTGGCAGGGTCCACCGTCACCAACACCGGCACGACGACCATGGCCCAGAGCCTCGGGATCCATCCCGGCAGCGCGGTCACGGGCTCCCCCGTCGTCGGCGGGGAGACGCACCTGGCCGACGACGTGGCCCTGGTCGCCAAGAACGACCTGACCACCGCCTACAACGACGCGGCGGGGCGTACCCCGTTCATCCGGCACGTCAACGAGCTCGGCGGCGACACCCTCACCCCCGGCGTCTACCGCATCGCCGAAGCCCAGGTCACCGGGGCGCTGACCCTCAACGCCCAAGGCAACCCGCAGGCCGTGTTCATCTTCCAGGTCGACTCGACCCTGATCACCGCACCGAACAGCAGCGTCGTGTTCATCAACGGCTCCGCGCCCTGCAACGTGTACTGGAAGGTCGGCAGTTCCGCCACCCTCGACACCGGCACGTCCTTCATCGGCAACATCCTCGCCTCGGCCTCGATCGCCATGAAGACCGGCGCCACCCTGCAGGGCCGCGCCTTGGCCCAGACCGCAGCAGTCACCCTCGACACCAACACCATCACCGCACCCGTGTGCGCCCAACCCACACCGAGCCCCAGCCCCACAACGGGCCCGACAGCCACACCCACAGTGACACCCACAGCGGGCCCCACGTCAACACCGACGGCCGGACCGACCGCGACACCCACTGCGGGCCCGACCGTAGGGCCCACTGTCACCCCGACCGCCGGACCGACCATGACGCCCACCGCGGGTCCGACGCCATCGCCCACTCTCACACCGACGAGCAGCCCCACCGCCAGCCCCACTGCTACACCGACAGCCTCCACTTCCCCCACGGCCGGTCCGACCATGGGACCCACCACGAGCCCGAGCTCCACGCCCACCCCCGGTCCCACCATGAGCCCGACGGCACGACCCACCGCCTCGCACACCGCGACACCGTCGGCCACCCCGACCAGGAGCGCGACGCCCGTTCCGGGCCCTGCCGACGACACCTCGCCGGGTGCCGGGCCCGGCCACCGCCCACACGGGAAGCTGCCGACCACCGGCGGCGGGACGGTACCGATCCTGATGGGTACGGGAACGGCCCTGCTCACCGTGGGTGCGACCGTCCTCATCGCCCTCTACCTGCGACGTACACGCCAGTCGTGAAAAGTGGCCCGGCCGGCACCCAGCCGGCCGGGCCAGCGACACTCGCGCACAACGAGTGAAAGGGCAGCCGTGTACCTGCGGCTGCGGTCGGCAACGCCGTGGGCAGCCACCCGACGTGTCCGCGCACCGGGCCGTCGGCAGGTCGGCGGCCACGCCGTCACCGACCACCACCGGGCTCGGGTACGGACAGGGCCAGGATGGCGATGTCGTCCCGGGCGGGGCCGATCGCCTGGACGACATCCTTCAGGGCGGCGACGGCGGTGCCGGCGGTGTGACGGCGGCCGCGTAGGCAGTCGAGGAGGCTCTCCGTGCCGAGCCACTGGTCATGGTGGCGGAGGTCGGTGATGCCGTCGGTGTAGAACACGACCGTGTCCGCCCGCGCCAGATGCACGGTGCTGGTGGTGAACGAGCCGGGTTCGACGGTCGGGAGCAGGCCGATCGCGGGCCCGGAGACCACGATGGATTCGGCGGTGCCGTCGGACCGGATGAGTATGGGCTGGGGGTGCCCGCCTGCGGCCACGTGCAGGAGCCAGCCCGGTCCGTGGGGCTGGAGTGTGGCGTACACGGCGGTGCAGTAGCTGTGGTCATCGAGGTCAGGGTCCAGCCCCAGGGTGTTGTGCAGGTGGCTGAGGACTCTCGCCGGATCGGGTTCGATGATCGACACGGCGCGCAGTGTGTACCGGATCAGCGATGTGACGGCCGCCGCGCGCGTTCCCTTGCCGCACACGTCGCCGAGGAACACGCCCCATCGGCCGTCGTCGTCGATCGGGAACAGGTCGTAGAAGTCCCCGCCCAGGTTGTCGGCGGAGAAGGGTTGGAAGTGGGCCTCGGAGTGCAGGTTCACCACGGTGGGCAGCTTGGATGGAACGAGGCTCTGACCGAGGGTGGTGGCGATGTCCTGGGCCCGGAGCCGTTCGGCTTCCAGGTGTCGGCGTGCCCGCGCCTCGACGGCGGCCTGGTCGCGGACGGCGAGGCGCAGTTCGAGCTCGTCCATGATGATCGCGGCCAGGTCGGTCAGGGTGGCCAGTTCCCGGTCGGTGATCTTGCGGGGGTCGGTGTCGATGACGTTGACGGTGCCGAGGCGGTGCCCGTCGGCGGTGACGAGCGGCACTGCGGCGTAGAAGCGCAGTTTCAGCCCGCCCCGCACCAGCGGGTGGTTCAGGGTGCGCGGGTCGAGGTCGGCGTCGCGGACGACGTACGGTCCGTCGGTGAGGATCGCCGAGGCACACAGGCCGAGGTCGCGGTCGATGTGGGTACCGGCCGGGAGCCCTACGGCGGCCTTGAACCAGATGCGGTCCTCGTCGACGATCGTGACCGTGGCGATGGGTACCCCGATGACGCGGGCGGCGATCGCGCACACCCTGTCGAACGCCCCCTCGGGTGGGGTGTCGAGGATCGCATAGCGGTGTACCGCCGCCAGCCGTGCCGTCTCCACCTGCACGCCGGCATCGACCGTGGTGAGCAGGCCGGTCACCGCGCCGACCTTCGTGACGGTAGTGTCGCGTGCCGGGTGGTGACGTCCTCACCCCTCGAGAGGACGTCACCACCCGGCTCCGTGGGCTGAGTAGCGTCGTGCAGATCCCTGCCGAGGCGCGCGACGGTGGCCCTCACGAGTTCGACAACGTCCATTCGGGACGGCCCGGCGGCGGGATCGCGTTGTTCCCCGGATCCGCCTGCGATCGTCGCGGCCCACCGGCTCCGAGGTGTCGGGCGGGTGATGAATCGGCCCGGATACGACCCGATCCCGACTCCCAACGGGCCCGGATCCGGAAGGTCGACCCGCCAGGGGCCCTCCAGGTGGTGCGCGTTGAGCGCCGTCAGGAAAGCCGCCTGCGCCGCGCCGAGCGCGGTTGCCAGTTCGTGAGGGTCGACGCCGAGATGGGTGGCGATCTCCGCAGTCGTCGGCGTGCGGTGGAGTTTCCGTGCGAGCCCGGTGGTAGCCGCCGCCACGGCGAGCGACAACGGTTCCCGCACGAACTGGAGCATCAGCACGGGGGCTCCGAGAGCTCGGGAACCGGCATGGAACGCCGGACCGCCGCCGGAATGAGCATCAGGATCCCCGGTCGGGTCGGTCGGCGACATGACTCGCTTCGGAGAGCGGTACGGATCAGCCGCAGCCGGAAGTCCGGAAGAAATGGGCCGTAACGGTTGCAGAAGCATGTTTCATCGCCCTTGGGCAGGACACGCCGCAGGTGTGCCCGCAGGACCCTGCGCTCTGTTGAACGCGAGGGACTGGCAGGTGACAACCGCGGGGTCCGGGCGGCGAGAACACGCGCCGTCGCCGGCCCGAAGGATCGGCGTTGCGATACGTCTCTCGGTCACCACTCTACGCCGCCAAGGCCTCGCACGAGCCCCCGCCGAGGTGGCCGCTTCGCGGCGCCAACCGGTCTCCGACACAGAGACGCTGGTCGCAGCTCAGAGGGTCTCGGTCCCTTCGACGATCGCCCGGCACAGATCGGACAGCCGCCGGCTGCTGCCGCGCGCGGTGTCCCGCAGTAGCGCGAAGGAGGTGTCCATGTCGATTTTCCGGCGTTCGGAGATGACGCCCTTGGCCTGTTCGAGGACCACCCGGTTGTTCAGAGCCGTCTGGAGCTGTTCGGCGAGGGTCTCGTAGTGGTCGATGGCCCGGGCCTGCAGGATGCCGATCGTGGCGACATCGGCCAGGGCCTGCCCCAACAACAGTGTCTCCGTGGCCAGGGTCCCGCGTTGGGTGTTGAAGAGGTTGAGGGTGCCGATGGTGTCCGACCGCAGCCGCATCGGCAGGGCGTGCACCGAGACGAACCCGCACAGCGCCGCCTGCTCGGCGAAACGCGGCCAGCGGGCGGCCTCGGCGGGCAGGTCCTCCACGGTGACGGCGTGCCCGGTGCGGAAGCAGTCCAGACAGGGCCCTTCGTCCGTCTGGACCTGCAGGAGCTCCAGACCCTGGTCGCCTCCGTGGACGCCGCCACGACCCGCAGCGCGCCGCGCTGATCGGTGAGCAGCACCCCGGCGGCGGTGACATCGAGGACCTGGGCACAGCGCACCGTGACCTGGTGCAGGAAGTCCACCACGTCGAAGTCGTCGACCAGGGTGTCGGCGAGCTCGACGAAAGCCTCAGCCAGCAGTTGTTGGGTCATGATCGCCTCGTCCTCGTCCTCGGGTAGCCCCCGCCGCGAAGGGTGAGGGAAGCGCTCGCAGGTCGCGGGCATCGACTGAATCCGTTACTCACTCTCATTCTCCATCCCCCGCCACAGGCTCCGGCTCGAACCGGAGACGACGTTCGACCACATCCCGGGCGACATCGCCCAGGCGGCGGTCATGGGCGTAGGCGTGGGCGCGCAGCCGGGCGAACGCGGCGGCGGCGCTGACCCCCAACTGGGCCAGGATCATGCCGGTGGCCTGGTGCACCTCGGCCTGGTGGGCGGTGGGGTCCTCATCCTGCCAGGCGTCCTCGGGCTGAACCCTCCCAGCTGACCGGTCCAGCAGGAGAGCGCCCGCCACGTCCGCGAACGCCAGCGCGTCGGCCACCTCGTCACGATCCAGTGCGCCTGGGCGCCTGCGGTACAGGGCCAGCACGCCGAGGCGGATCGCGCCCACCTGCAGAGGCAGGGCGAACACGGCGCCGGCACCGCTGCTGGCCGCGGCAGGGGTGAACGCTGGCCACCGGGCGGCCAGCGCCGGGGTGTGCAGGTCCGCGACGAGCACCGGCCCGCCGGTGGCGAACGCGTCCACACACGGCCCCTGCCCGAAGGTGAGCTGCCACTCCTCCAGCTCGGCGGCGACGCTGTCGGTCACGTGCACCGCGTCGCGGACGGTGGGGCTGACCATGATGGTCAGCGACGCGCCATCGACCTCGACGGCGGCCACCACCGCGGCGCACACATGCGCGACCGACACCGGGGATCCGAGTGACTCCTCGGCGATCAGGCCCCAGATCCGGGCCGTCCGCCCGCTGGTCACTACGGCGTCACCGCCGACATGTTCTTCACGGAGCCTCCCGGCGCAGGTGTGTGACTCGTGCATCGCCGGGGTCCGGAGCGAACTGTCCCCCGAGCCTACTCCTGCCCGATTCCTTTCATTCGCCCCATACGCCACCGGTCGAGTGGTATCCGTGGCAGCGCTGAGGGCCCGCCGGGTCACCCGGCGGGCCCTCAGCCGCTACGAGGAGGCGCGGTCAGTGCACCGCGCGTCGGCCGGAGACCCCGGCGACGACCGCGACGCCGACGGCGGCGAGCAGTACCTGGATGAGGATCTCGGTCCAGTCCACGCCCGGGGTGTCGGCGATGCCCATGCCGCGGGCGATGGCGGTGCCGACGAGGGCGGCGATGACACCGACGACCATGGTGAGCCAGATCGGGATGTTCTGCTTCCCGGGCAGGACCAGCCTGCCGAGGGCGCCGATGATGAGGCCCACGATGAGGGCGGAGATGATGCCAGCGACGGTCATGGTGCACCTTCCGATCGTGTCGACGTCATGCGAACGAGGTGGTACTAGTCGAGAGCGTCCTTGACGTCCTCGACCGTCTCCTTCACATGCCCCTTGGCGTTCTGGACGGCGCCCTCGACCTGAAGGTCCTCGTTGCCGGTCGCATCGCCGATCTTCTCCTTGGCGTCGCCGACGACCTTGTCCTTGATCGCGTCCGCCTTGTCATCCAGGCCCATCTGGCGCTCCCTCCGAAAGTGTTGTGACACAGCGATACCCGAACCGTGAGGCGTCAAACCGCCGGGCCGGGCGATCCGCCCGACGCGGTGTCGTGTCCAACCGGACGGCATCCGCGGTATGCGGGGGCAACGCTGACCGAGGAGTGCCTTGGAAGGGTGAGCCCAGCTTGTCGTAGCGGTCAGTCGCCGTGGAGGAGGTCGTGTCGGGGCGGTATCCACGGTGCCGTGAGGCGGGGGCACTGGTCGTGGCCCTGGCCGGTTTCGATCTCGGTGAGGCCGAGTCCGGGTTCCATGTCGTAGCGCAGGTCACCGATGATCCAGCCGTCGCCCTTCGCGGTCGCCGTCGGCACGCGAGCGAACTGCAACAGTGCTTTCGCGGCACAGGATTCGCCGCCGATGCCGGCCAGGAGTCCGGCGGGCATGGATAGTTCGCCGGCCCACACCAGCTCATCGGTGTCGGCCCGGGCGACAGGCGTGAGCTGCGCCGTGGTTTCGGTGCCACGGCGGACCAACGTCGCGCACCGGCTGGCGGGAACCCAGCCAGGGGCGAGGGAGTGGAAGACGCGGCGGACCACGTAGCGGTCCTGTTCCACCTGCACCGCGAGGACCTCCCGGCACACCGGGTTCACGGGCATCGGGGTGAGGACCGTGTCGAGGGTGCGGGCAGTCGGGAAACTGCGGGTGAGCGCGGTTTCGATGTCACCCCTCGCGGTCCAGCTGGTGCCGACGAAGGCCGCGGTCACCAGCAGCCAGGCCGCGATCCCGCTGGCCACAGCGACCCGGGGTGGGCAGAACCGACTCACGGCGGCCAGTCCCACCGTCAGCGCGGTCAGCATCAGGGCGAACGAGACCGGAACGAAGCCGGTGAACCAGGCGGCGGCGAGCCCAGCGAGCAGGAGGAATGCGATCAGCCCACGGATGACCCGGCTCGGCAGGACGAACAGCAGGACCGCGGCGCTAGCCCACAGGGCCGGTTCGATGATGAAGACCGCATCGCCGTAGTACCAGTGGTTGTCGACGGGCCACAACGGATGTACGCCGTAGCTGTTGGTGAAGTCCAATGCGATGTGCAGCAGAGGTGCGAGGACGGCGACCCCGGCGACGAACAGCAGGTCCGCCCGCGACGGTTTGACCTTCCTGAACCGCCACCAGAGCCGGACAGCCAGGAACAGCAACGCTGACAGGCCGAGCGCGCCGAGGATCGTGTGGGTATGCCCGCGATGGTGCAGCAGGTAGTCCATCGTCGTGCCGGCCCATCCGGTGTACGCCACGTCGATGTCGGGCAGGTTGCCGCCGACGGCCATGACCGTGAGTGCCACAGTCCGGCGGGCTCGGTCGCTCAGCACCGTCGACGGCCTGATGGACCGGTGCAGCGCCTCGCCGACCACGATGCTGATCAGCGTGTGCGTCACGTTGTCCATGGCCCGTGATCGTAATCGTCCTGCTCCGCGGCAACCTGGCTTTGTCCGCTGAGTCTGGGTTCTGTCTCGTGGATCGAGGCGGTGATGGCGCGTAGCGAACTCTCGGTACCCCACCGATACCCGCGACCGGCGCGCAGTTCCGACCCGCCGGCGCGTTGGCACACACCTGACATCGGGCAACCCGGATCTGCGACCACGGAGTGTCCGCGGCCACTCCCCCGGGTGTCTAGTCGTGGGGAGCCCGTTCGATGAGCGCCTGGACCCCGTCGAGGATCCGGTCGAGGCCGAACTCCAGGGTGTCGGCGCCGGCTGGCTCGAACGCGCCGGCCGCGATGGCCCGGGTGAGGGCGGGGAACCGTTCGGCGTCGCGGTCGAGGCGTTCGGCGGTCAGCCGGCCCCATTCGCGGGCGTAGTCGGCGTCGAAGTCGGTGGATTGCTGGATGGTCACCCGGACGTGTCCGATGACCAGGAGGAAGGCCTGGTGTTGCTGGGCGTGGGTGAGCCCGGTCAGCTCCAGGGCCGCGAGGGCGGTGTCCATCCAGCCGAACTGGCGGGGTCCGGTGACGTGTCGGCGCAGCGTCGTGGCCTTGATGAGCCAGGGATGGGCCTGGTAGATCGCGCGTATCGCCCGCGCCCAGGCGGTGATCCGGGGTCGCCAGTCCGGGCCTGCGTCGGTCAGGTCGGGGCGTTCGGCGAGCACGACCTCCACCATCAGGTCGATGAGTTCGTCCTTGCCGGGGACGTAGCGGTACAGCGCCATCCCTGACACGCCGAAGGTGGTGGCGACCTTCGCCATCGAGACGGCATCGAGTCCCTCGGCGTCGGCCACGGCGACGGCCGCCTCGGCGATCCGTGCCGGGGTCAGCGAGGGTTTGGGGCCGCGGGTGGGCTGGCCCTGCTCGCCCCACAGCAGCTCCACCGTCGAGCGTGCGCCGCCTGCGGTCTTGGGCATGGCGATCCTTCCGGGTTGACGTCCGAGGAGAACTGTATATGATTCAAACAGTTCTGCTTTAGCCATAAACAGTTTAAGGAAGAAACAGTCATGATCGCCACCGTCGCCCTCGCCTCCTCCGCCCTCCTGGCGGCCCCGCTCGCCGCAGCCGCCGGCTACCGCCACCTCAGGCGCGCCGCCAACGCCCGCACCCTGCGCATCACCACACCGCCCGGGATCGACGAGGCGGGCTTCGTGCGGATCGGCGGGATCGACCAGTGGGTGTCCGTCCGCGGCGACGACCGGCGCAACCCGGTGCTCCTGGAGATCCACGGCGGCCCGGGCGCGTCGAACCTGCCCTACAACACGCGCACCCGCGGCTGGGAACGCCACTTCACCGTCGTCCGCTGGGACCAGCGCGGCGCCGGCCGGACCTTCGGCCACGGCGGTCCGACCGGTCAGGGCGAGCTGACCCTGGCCCGGCTGGAGGCCGACGCGCTGGAGGTGACCGAGCACGTCCGTGCCCGCCTGGGCGTGGCGAAGGTCGCCCTGGTGGGCATGTCCTTCGGCTCCGTCATCGGCCTGCGCCTGGCCCGCCGCCACCCCGGGCTGTACTCCGCCTACATCGGCACCGACCAGAACATCAACGCCGGCGGACGCAACCAGGCCGCCTACCACGCACTCGTCGAACGCCTCACCACCGCCGGCAAGCGCAAGGAACTGGCGGCGGTCACCGCGATGGGTCCCGACCGCGCGACCTGGACGGTCGAGCAGCACTCGCAGAACAACAAGCACACCGTCGGCTCCGACCCGCTGACCCTGTCCACCGTCAAGACGGTCGTCATGGGCTCGCTACTGACCTCGCCGAACCACTCGCTGCGCGACATCGGCACCCTCATGAAGGGCATGGCCTGCTCCGAACGGCTGCACCTGGAAGCCGTCCACGTGGACGAGTGGGCCGAGGGGACCACCTTCCAGATCCCCGTCTTCCTCTTCCAGGGCGCACACGACGTCATCACACCCGCGGGGCCCGTCCGGGAGTTCCACGACGCCGTGACCGCACCGGTCAAGGACTTCGCCCTCATCGACGACGCCAGCCACTTCGCGGCGTTCCGCCATCCCGACCGGTTCCTGGACCTGCTCCTCACCAAGGTCCGCCCGATCCTGACCCGCGAGCCCGCCGCGTTCTAGCGCCGGTCGCGAGCCGACGTCCCCGCCCGTGACGCCCGTCATGATCACTAGACCTCGAGTCCACCTGAACTCGCACACTCTGAGAACCGAAACGAAGGAGCCATCATGACCCTGGTACGCGCAGCCCACGCCGAAGTCCTCGACGCCGACCCGGCCAGCGTGATCACCCTGCTGCTGGACCCCGAACACACCGGCGGGGCGCTCACGTCCAACCGCACCCTGCTCAAGGACGGCAACGTCGGCGCGCCTCCGCACCGGCACACAGGCTCCGGCGAACTGTTCTTCGTCATCGACGGCGCCCTCGACATGCTCGTCGACGACGAGGTCCACACCCTGCACGCCGGCGACACGATGTTCGTCCCGCCGGGCACCACCCACGCCTTCGCCCCCACCGCAGGACACGACGCCGACTTCCTCGTCGTCATCACCCCGGGCAAGCCGCGCTTCGACTACTACCGCCTCCTCGACAAGGTGCATGTCGGCGAGGCCACCTGGGACGAGGTCGGCGCGACCCAGGACCTCTACGACAACCACTACGCCGACAGCGACACGTGGGCCAACCGCAACGGCTGATCAGGTCAACGTCACTGAGGAGATCGCGACGATGTCGCGGGTCTCGGTCACGTCGGTGAGCGTCTCGCCTCGGACGAGGAGCAGGTCGGCGCGGCGTCCGGGTAGCACGCGACCTCGGCCATCGAGCCCGGATGTGGTCGCGGGGTTGGCGGTGGCGGCCGTGAGTGCGTCGGCCGGGGGAGGCCGAGTTCGGCCGTGGCGGCCGGCGCCGCCGGTCACGCCAGGGTTTCCGGTGTCGGTGCCCGTCAGGATTCGCATCCCGGCCCGACGCGGCGCGGCGATGTTGCGTCCGGCGATCCCGCCCGGCAGCCTGGTCCGGGCCGACCGCTATCGGGAGCGCGGCGCACTCTCGCGCGGGGTCCGACGGCGGTAGTACAGGCTGACCACGAGTGCCGCCGACGCGGTCAGCAGTGCCACGCTGTTGGGCACGATCAACGCCCAGTCGGCGAGGCTGACGCCGTAGGCGATCCACAGGACGAAGCCGACGATCAGGAGCCCGAAGTAGCCCGGGGACACCTCCTCGGCGCCGCCCGCGCGGATCATCTTGCGGATCTGCAGCACCGGCGCGGCGCCCATCACCACACCCCAACCCGCAGCCGCGACACCGACCCAACCCGCCATCGCACGCCTCCCGTGTTCGCCGGACGCGTCTTTGCTGGACGTGTCGCGTGGGGCGACACCGCCCAAGATGTCGCCCCACGGACCGTCGGCGAGGTCACCGCGCCACCCGCAGCCCCGCACACCACCAGCGGCGCCCCGGCGACCTCTCGGCCGGACATGTCCACGGCCACCTGACACGTATCCAGCAACCGACTGTTTCAAACCCGCTCGCCGAACATGCCCGCGGACCGGTGCGCCCGGCATGGATCGCTGCCCGGCGGGTAGTACCTCCACACCTCCCGCACCACCCCCGGAGTGCCCGCCCCACCCACCGGAGCACCACATTCCCGCACCCTGTGGGCCCGGGCCCGCCGCGTCCTCTGGCTCACCGCCACAGCCACCGTCGCGGTCGTCACCGTCCTGGTCATCGTGCGGGCCGTGTACCTGCTCGTCGGCCTGCTGACCCTCATCCTGGTGGCGTTGTTCATCGCGGTCAGCCTGGACCCGGCAGTGCGGTGGCTGACCCGGCGCGGCCTCGGCCGGCCCTGGGCGGTCGGGCTCATCGCCACGGTCATGTTCGCCACGGTGGCCGAATTCGTCGCCGCTGTCGTGCCCACGATGATCGACCAAGGGCAGAACCTCGTCTGGCGGACTCCGAGGTGCGTTTCCCGTATCCCTCTCGCGGGTAACAACAGCTGTCGATCATGACGTGAAACATTCGGGGGTGCGATGAGGTTGCCGACCGCACGGGGTCCCCTGTCCGAGTCGCTCCTCAGCACCCTGGGGACCGCTCCGGGCACGCACCCGGGCGACTGGCCAGTCGTGGGGAGCGCGGATCCCCTGACGGACGAGGATCTCCAGTTGGCCCTGTTCGTCTGCTACGAGCTGCACTACCGGGGCTGGGACGACGTGGCCGAGGACTGGGAATGGGACCCGGCCGTCCTGACGCTGCGGGCCCGACTGGAGGCACCCTTCGAGGCCGCGCTGCGCGCCGAGGCCGGCACCATCCCGGCCGTCACACCGACGGAACTCGCCGGACGGCTCACCGCCGCAGTGGGCACGTCCCGGGGTCCATCCCTGGCGGCGCACATGCGACGGCACGCCACCCTCGAGCAGTTCCGGGAGTTCGTGGCGCACCGGTCCGTCTACCACCTGCGCGAGGCCGACCCGCACTCGTGGGCCATCCCCCGGCTCGACGGCCGCCCCAAAGCCGCGCTCATCGAGATCCAAGCCGACGAGTACGGCGGCGGACGGCTCGAACGGATGCACTCCGAACTGTTCCGTACCACCATGAACGAGCTGGCCCTGGACTCCACCTACGGGGCCTACGTCGACACCGCGCCGGCCCCCACCCTCGCGCACAGCAACGTCATGTCCCTCCTCGGGCTGCACCGCCGGTTGCGGGGCGCGGCGCTGGGGCATCTGGCGGCGTTCGAGATGACGTCGTCGATGGCCAACCGGCGCTACGGCGACGGGCTACGCAGGCTCGGCGGCGGCCCCGTGGCCACCCGGTTCTACGACGAACACGTCGAGGCCGACGCGGTACACGAACAGATCGCCGTGCACGACCTGTGCGTCGCGTTCGCCGAACGGGAACCGCACCTGGCCGGCGACGTCCTCTTCGGGGCGGCCTGTGCCCAGATCGCCGGAAGCGTCACCACCACGCGCATGCTCGACCACTGGCAGGCCGGCCGGACCTCCCTCCGACACGCCCTGCCGCCCTGCCCCGACGACCTGCTGGGCGCGGCCGCGTGAACCGCCGACCTGCCGCGTTCGGCCTCGTGCGCCGGGCCACGAGCCGTTTCGGACAGATCCGCGACGCCGCCGCCCGGGGCCTGCGGCGCCTCGCGTCGACGGTGGAGGACCGCCCCGCCTCCCGGCCGCCAGCCGGGGACATCGTGCCGTACACCGACGGCCCGCTCCTCGTCCGTGGGGACGTGCCGCTGCACAGCGTCGACGGCCGGAACATCGATCCCGGCCGGGTCACCTACGCGTTGTGCAGGTGCGGCAAGTCGGGCACCAAGCCGTTCTGCGACGGCACCCACAAGGTCTCGGGGTTCCAGGCTCCCAGCGGCCGGCAGACCCCACAGCCGCGGACCCGCCAGGTGGACTGACCACGAGAACGGACCTGACCGGGGCCGGGTACCAGTCGACCTCCGGACAATCGTGGTGCTGCGGCCCGGCTTCGCCCAGGATCGCACGAGGTGCGGCGTCGACCAGGGTCCACAGTGCAGCCCGCTTCTCACCGAGGCGGCAATGCCGGAGGGGTCAGTCGGGGTCGGTCGGCCGGGTTGGGGGTGTGGGCCGGGAACCGTTCGAGGAGCAGGAGCGCCTCCACTATGGCGCGGTCGAGTTGGGCGTCGGCGCCGCGCGCGTAGTCCTGCGGGGTGATGTCGACGTCGATGTCGGGGTCGGTGCCGTAGTTCTCCACCCGCCAACCCACGTCGTCGAACGCGAAGGAGAACTCCGGCTGGGTGGTGACCGTGCCGTCGGCCAGTTCGTGGGACGGTGCGATCCCGATGACCCCGCCCCAGGTGCGTTTGCCGATCAACGGACCGAGTTCGTACGCCTTGAAGGCGTGGCTGAAGATGTCCCCGTCGGAGCCGGCGTGTTCGTTGGTGATGGCCACGAGGACGCCGCGGGGCGATTCGGGCGGGTAGGGCTCGGGGGCGCCCCACCGGGAGAAGTCGTAGCCGATCCGCCGGCGGGACAACTTCTCCACGAGGAGGGCGGAGACGTGCCCGCCGCCGTTGAACCGGACATCGACGATGAGGCCCTCCTTGTCGTACTCGGCGAGGAAGCCCCGGTGGAACTCCGCGAACCCGTCCGGCCCCATGTCGGGGATGTGCAGGTAACCGAGGCGGCCCGCGGAACGTTCCGCGACGAGTGCCCTGTTCGTGTCGACCCAGTCGCGGTAGCGCAGCGGTTCCTCGTCGGAGAGCGTGTGCACCGTGACGGTGCGGGGCTCGCCCTTGCCGGAGCGGACGGTCAGTTGGACCTCGATGCCGGCCTGGTTGACGAGGCGCTCAGCGGGGCTGGCGGCGTCGCCGACGGGCTGACCGTTGACCGCGAGCAGAGTGTCACCCTCCCGGATCCGAGCTCCGGGTTCCAGGAGCGGTGAGCGGGTGTCCGGGTCGGCGGGGTCCCCGGCGAGGATCCGGCCGAAGTGGTAGTCGTGGCCCTCCCTGGACCAGTCGACGCCGAGGAAGCCCTGCGTGTAGTGGGGACGGTACCGGTACGCGCCGCCCAGCTCGTAGGCGTGGGAGGTGCCCAGTTCACCCTGCATCTCCCACAGCAGGTCCGACAGTTCCGAGCGGGTGCTGACGAGTTCGACGAGGGGGAAGTACCGTTCGTAGACGCCGTTCCAGTCGATGCCGGCCATGTCGTCGGCCCAGAAGTGTTCGCGTTGCAGGCGCCACGCCTCGCGGAACATCTGGCACCATTCCGCGGCGGGCCGGACGGAGACCCGGACCCGGTCGAGGTCGATCCAGCCGCCCGCGCGGTCGGTGCCGTGGCTGTCGGGGGCCTTCTCGCCGGCCTTGATCACCCGCAGGCGCGAGCCGGAGCGGTACACGAGACTCTTGTCGTCCGGTCCGACCCGGAAGTCGCTGACCTCGTCGGTGACCTGCTCGGTCTTGCCGGTGTCCAGGTCGAACACCTGCAGGACCCCGTCGGCCGGCCGGTACCGGCGGCGCGCGCCGCGGACCGGGTGGGACAGCACCAGGATCTTGCCCGCGACGCCCCGCACCGCCGCGTACCGGGCCGGGACGAGCGGGAAGGGCACCATCCGGCCCTCGATGCCGTTGAGATCGATCACCAGCGGGCCACTGGCGGTGTCCGCCGTGCTGTCCGCACCGTCGAGGGGGCGGGGCCGCGAGGCGAACGGGGAGGGTACGTCCTCGCGGAGGGTGACGGCGTAGACGCGTCCGGCCTGCGGGAAGCTGAGGTCGAACTGGAGCTCGTCGTACACGGGGTTGAAGTCGCGCTCCCCCACGAAGTACAGATACCGGCCCGCCGGGTCGAAGCTCGGGGAGAAGTCGTGCAGGGCCGGGCGGGTCACGGGCGACACCTCGCCGCTCTCCGCCCGGCACACCTTGATCATCGTCGTCTGAGGGCTTACCGGGAAGGCGTAGGCGAGCCACGCGCCGTCCGGGGACCAGGCGAGATCCTTGGGTCGGCCGAAGCGGCTGTGGTCGACGCGCCGGGCCGCGTGCGGCTCCGCGTCGGCGTCGACGAGCCACACCTCGTTGCGGTGGTTGGTGATCGCGAGCGTCGCGCCGACGGGGGCGGCGGCCAGCTCGACGACGCGGCCCAGGTCCAGATCGTCGAAGACGCGCACGGGTTTGGCACCCGAGACAGCGGTGATGACCAGGTGCTCGTTCTCGCCGGTGTCGCTGGCCGCTCCCGCGAGCCGTTCGCTGTCGGCGAGCCAGGTCATCATCCGGTACCGCACGCCGTCGGGCTCGCCGTGCTGGCTGACCGGGCCCTCCCAGTTTCCGAACGAGTACGCCTTGCCCCGCGTGGTGATGGCCAGCCGGGATCCGTCCGGGCTGAGCCTGGCACTGTGCAGGTTGACCGAGGCGTCGGTGAACCTGCGCGCCCGTTGCGTGCGGGAACTGCCGACCCGGATGTCGATGCGACGGGAGGCCTCCGCCGGGTCGAGGACGTAGAGGGCCGCCCCGCAGTGGTACGCGAGCCGGTGGCCGTCGCCGGTGAGGTTGCGGGCGTAGAAGTCTTCGTGGTCGGTGTGCCGGAGCAGGTCGCCGCCGTCCGGCTGACACGAGTACACGTTGCCGGTGCCCTCGTGGTCGGACAGGAAGTAGATCCGGTCGCCGAGCCAGCACGGACCGGCCAGGTTGCCGGCGACCGTCACGAGCCGGTGGAACTCCCCGCCGCCGTCCGGATCGATCCACAGGTCGCCGACCGTGCCGCCCCGGTAGCGCTTCCACCGCGCGGGGTCGGCCGTGTTGCGCCCGAGCACGACCGCACCGCCGGGACCATAGGCGATCGTGCTGGCCAGCCCGTGCGGGAGCAGGATCGGCAGGCCACCGCCCGGGGGGACGGAGAAGAGCCGTTCGCGGTGGTGGGGCTGCCCGGCCGTGGACCCGTAGACGATGTCGCCCCCGGTGGACCAGGTCGTGACCGAGCACCGGGCGGCCTGGTAGGTGAGCCGCCGTGCGTCACCGCCGGCCGTCGGCATCACGTAGATCTCCGCCGGCCCCTCGTCGCTGCCCACGAACGCGATGGACGCGCCGTCCGGGGACAGTCTCGGGTAGTTGGCCTCCGCGATCCCCGCGGTCAGGCGCCACGCCCGGCCACCGGCGGCGGACACCGTCCACAGGTCGTCCTCACAGGCGAACACCACGGTGTCCCCGTGAATCGTAGGAAACCGGAAGTAGCCCGACATAGAAGCAATCTAACGTCCGTGGGACCCCGGGACAGGCGGTGCGCGGATTCCCGGGATCGGGCCCTGGCCGCAGCCATGCCCTGGAGGGGGCACCGGGGACGAGGGTGAGGCTTCGGGAGCTAGCTCTTTTCACCCGATGTGACCGGTGGGTAGCTCCTAGCGTTGACCCCGGCACGTAGGAGCCCAGCGAACACAGGAGGCCGTCATGACGACGCCGAAACGCGAAGATCCGCGCGACCCGCAGCGTGAGCAGCCCCGCCGCGAGGACCCGTCACGGCCGGCCCAGCCGGACCGCCAGCAGCCCGGACGCGACGACCCGGCCCGCAGGGAACCGGGGCGGCAGGAACCCGGCCGGCCGCAGCAGCCCGACAGGCCCGGCCAGCGACCAGGAACCGGTGAGCCCGGCACGCCCGGCCTCCGCGGAGGCTCCCCCCAGGGTGAATCCAACCTGTGACCTGCCCCGACCTCGTTTACGGCGATCCGTGAACGGGTAGCCAGCGCACCGCGGAGCACAGGAAGGAAGCACGGACATGAGCATGAAGGGCAAGAAGGACGAGATCATCGGCAAGGCCAAGGAAAAGATCGGCGACATGACCGACAACGAGAGCCTGCAGGCCAAGGGCATGGCCCAGGAGGCCAAGGGCAAGGTGGAGCAGGGCGCTGACAAGGTCCGCGACGCCGCCAGGGACATCAAGAAGAAGATGTCCTGACCGTCACCTGGAACGGCAGCGGCCGACCGGACCTTCGAGGCTTCCGGTCGGCCGCTGCCGTTCCAGCGGGCGATCGGACCGCCTCGCCAGCCCCCGACACGGACCACCCCCTCGTCGGTCATCTGTGTGCTCAGGGCCCGAGGCGCTCCCGAGCAGCCGGACTCAGCCGGGGAACCGCCCCGGGTGCCGGTTCCCCGGGGAGTTTGGGGCCGGGCTCGTCGGGTACGGACTTCTCATCCGATTGTTCAACCAAGAGGGGGAATCATGACGAGCATGGATCCGAACGCCAGCTTCGACGCCTGGAACTACGGCGCGCACAGCGGCTACACGGCGGGCACCACCGACCTGACCGGCTACCACGTCGAGGCCACCGACGGCAGCATCGGCAAGATCGACGAAGCGACCCACGAGGTCGACGGCAGCTACGTCGTGGTGGACACCGGGCCGTGGATCTTCGGCTCCAAGGTCCTCCTCCCGGCCGGCGTGATCCAGCGCGTCGACGCCGGCGAGGAGAAGGTCTACGTCGCCCAGACCAAGGACCAGATCAAGAACGCCCCCGGCTACGTCGCCGAGCAGCGCGACACCGACGCCTACCGCAACGACCTCGGCGGGTACTACAGCGGCGGCACGCCCCGCATCTGACCGCACGCACCGAGAGCCGACGCCGGCGCCCGCCGTCCCTGAGGGGGCGGCGGGCGCCGGCGTGTAACCGGACCCTCACGGATCACTGCGATGCGCCGCGCGCCGATCGTCCAGCCCTGCGAAGTATCTGCTGACAGGGAAGCGCACGACCAGTCGGGATGAGGTGGGGTCGGTCGCAGCCGTCGACCTGTCGGTTCGATTCAGGGTTCACGGATCTGGGTACATCTGGGGTATGGGTATTGGAGCTGGCATTTTTCTGATCGCGGTGGGGGCGATTCTCGCGTTCGCCGTGGACTGGCAGGTCGCCGGGATCGACATCCGACTCGTCGGCTGGATCCTGATGGCCGCCGGAGCGGCAGGGTTGATCTTCTTCTTCGCGTTCTGGAACCGACGCAGGGGCGCGGTGGTGACCGAGCGCCGCGAGTACGACGACCCGAACACTCCCCCGATGTAGCCACGAACGCCAATTCGGCGGGAGTGCGCCGTCGGCCGCGCAGTGAGACCCCGTCCGAGCACACGGCCAGTGGCTGTCGCGGATCGCCGCGGGTGGTACCACCGAGTTCTACGCGGACCTACGCTGGCCCGGCTGGGAGGAGGAGACCAGCCTGCTCGGCCTGGACCAGGGCCTGGCGGTGTACGGCCTCCCTCCACTGCGGGTGCGGTCCGCCGCGACCGTCGGGACGTGACAGCCGCGGCGGCCGAACTCACCTGTGCCCGTGCATCCGCGCCCAGTCGTGCTTGGTCATCTCCCGCAACCCCTCGTCGGTCCGCAGGCCCTGGCTCGATCCGCCTCCACCGACGGCGCCGCCGCCGAACACGATCGACGCCCAGTTGTCCTGCGCGGTGAGGGTCCTGACCCGGTTGTCGTCGTTGATGTCGGTCCGGGCCGTGTCGGCGGTGTCACCGTCGCAGTTCCAGTCGATGGGGCCGTTGGCCGCGCCGCTGGTCCGGGTCGTGCCGTTCGGGCAGATCCACTGGGTCCGCCAGCCGGACGCCTCGGGGGTGTTGAGGCCCAGGCTCTCGCGGAGGCTGGTCTCGTTCAGGGCCGGCGGGGCGAAGTCGGAATAGCCGAAGTAGGCGCTTCCGGACACCTTCGGCACACCCTCGAACTGGAAGGCGTAGTTCATGACGCTCAGGTAGTTCGGCTTGTAGTTCACGTGGTCGACGCCGCCGTGCATCAGCCCCAGGGTGTGCCCGAGCTCGTGGATGAACGTGCCGACGTTCATGTCCTCGGTCACGGTCCAGTCGCACCGCGGGCCCATCGTGACGATGAAGGTGTCGTTCGGGATCGCGAAGGCGTTGCCGCTGCTGCAACTGCCGTCGTAGTCGTCGGCCCAGAGCATGTAGTAGAAGACAGCGGCCCGTTTGGCGTCGAAGTTCGCGGTCTTGATGGTCTTGGTCTGCGACTCGGCCGGCTGCAGGTTGCTGTCGTAGGGCACCTGGTTGCCGCCGCCGAGGTTGTAGGCGGTGCCGCGCGCGGAACCCGCGTCGAGGTGCAGCTTGATGCCGGTGGTGCCGTCCGGGTTGCTCACCGGCGCGGCGGCGAAGACCGCCACGATCCGGTCCAACGCGGTGGCGGAGGCCAGCCGGCCGCTCATGAAGTCCATCTCGACGAAGATGTCCTTCTTGTTGGGTTTGGCGCCCATCGCCGGCAGGTTGACGTCGATGACGCCGTCGCCGTTGGCGTCGTAGCCGTTGGTCTCCCAACTGTCGGGCAGGGAGTCGCCGTCCGTGTCGACAGCGGCCACGGCGGCGGGCGGGGGTGCGGCGACCGCGCCCGGTGCGGACACGGCGTTCGTCAGGGTCGCAGCGATCACGATCGACGTGGCGCTGAGCGCGAGGAGGATTCTCCGGCGCGGTTTGTCTGCCATACTCGCGGTTCCTTCGCTTGAGGGGATCGCGGCAGCGTAGGGCCGCGAACGGGGGTCGCGGCAGGGGAGTTCCGGACATTGTCCGGAAGCGGCGGAGGAATGACTGTCGATGTCCGGAGGAGCCCGATGGCACACCTGCTGGAAGCACTCGGGGTCGGCGCCGTCGAGGACGCCGTCTACCGGGAGTTGCTGCGCCTCCGCCGGGGCGACGCGGCGGGCCTCGCGGCCGGCATGTCGTTGCCGTTCGACGCCGTGGCGGAGGCGCTCGACTCGCTGTCCGGTCACGGGCTCGTCCAACGGGCCTCGTACGACCGGCCGGACTTCGCTCCCGTCGACCCGGACATCGCCGTCACCCAGCTCATCCAGCAGCGCCGCCGGGAACTGCTCGACCTGCAACTGAAGGTCGAGGACCTGGCGGCCGACCTGCGCCCTGCGGCCTCGTCGACGGCGGACAGCCCGGTCGAGGTCGTGCGCGGGCGGGACGCGGTGCTCAGCGCGCTCGCGCTCGTGACGGGTACCGCCCGGTCCGAGGTCCTGCTGGTCGACTCGGCCCCCTACATCGACGCCCATCCCGCGCCCAACGACCTCGAACTGTCGGCGCTGGCGCGGGGGGTGGAGTTCCGGGCGGTCTACCACCCGTCGGCGCTCGTCGAGAGCGAGGCCAGAACGTTCATGCGGGACTGTGTCCGCGCCGGTGAGGAGGCCCGCCTGCACCGGCACGCGGGCCCGAAGATGACCATCGCCGACCGCCGGCTCGCCATCCTGCTCGCCTCCTCCAGCGACCCCGACCCCGAGGTCAGACTGCTGGTCCGGCCCTCACCGCTGCTCGACGCGCTGGTGGCGACGTTCGAGGACCTCTGGCGACGCGCCGCCCCGATCGGATCGGCCGGCCCCGGCGAGGAGCTGCCCGAGCGGGACCGGCACCTGTTGTCGCTGCTCGCCGCCGGCATGCGGGACCACGCGATCGCGCACACCCTCGGCGTCACGGAACGCACGGTCCGCCGCCGGGTCACCGAACTGATGGAGCGGCTCGACGCCGGTACCCGGTTCCGGGCCGGCATCCGCGCCGTCCAACGCGGGTGGATCCCGGCGGACTGAGCGGGAGCGTCGTACCCCGCGGATAGAGTCCTTGGCACGGCTGACGGAGAGGGGTCCGTGGTGGAGGTCAACGGTGTGGAACTGTGCGTGGAGTCCTTCGGGGCGCCGACCGACCCGGCGATCCTGCTGCTGCACGGGGCCGGCCACTCGCTGCTGGCCTGGGAGGACGACTTCGTCGACCGGCTGGTCGCGGGCGGCCGGTATGTCACCCGGTTCGACAGTCGCGACACCGGCCTGTCGACGACGTTCCCGGTCGGCGAGCCGGGCTACGGGCTCGGGGACCTGGTCACCGACGCAGCCGGCCTGATCACGGGGCTCGGCCTGACCGGCGGCGCGCACGTGCTCGGCATGTCGCAGGGCGCGGCGGTCAGCCAGCTGCTGGCGCTCGACCATCCCGACCTGGTCGCGTCGCTCACCCTCGCCTCGTCGACCCCCGGCGGGCCCGGGCACGAGAGCCCCGACCTGCCCGGGATCACCCAGGCGCTGCTGGACGTGTTCGCCGCCGGGTCCGGGCCCGGTCCGGACTGGACGGACCGGACCGCCGTGATCGAGTACCTGGTGGAGGCGGAGCGGCCCTTCATGGCCGAGTTCGACGAGGAAGCGGTGCGGGAGCAGGCCACCCGGGTCGCCGACCGCAGCGTGGACATCGCCGCGCAGCTGACCAACCCGTTCCTGATCGACGCGGGCGCGCCGTGGCGGGACCGGCTCGGGGCGATCACGGCGCCGACCCTGGTCCTGCACGGCACCGAGGATCCGCTGTTCCCCCTCGCGCACGGCCGGGCCCTGGCCGCGGAGATCCCGGGCGCGCGGCTCATCGAGCTGACGCGGACCGGTCACGAGGTGTTCCCCCGCGCGCAGTGGGACGTGGTCGTGCCGGCGATCCTCAAACACACCGCCCGATAGCCGGCCCGGTCTCCGGCACCTGACGGCCGGCGGCCCGACTGGCCGGGTAGAGCGGAACACCGGACGGGTACGGCGGTGCCGGTGGTCGGGCCTCTGCCCCGGCGCCACACCGCCCGCGCACGGGTACGGGGCGGACCCGGTGACGCGGCCCGCCCCGTACCCACCTCCGGCTCAGGGGAGCTTCTGCAGCCCTGCCCCGCTCAGCATGTACGCGGGAGCCACCGCCGCCGCGTCCGCCTGGACCAGTTCGATCAGCGCCGCGCCGGCGCCCTCCGGGGACACCAGCGGGCCCGCCGCCTGGAGGAACTCCTCCACCGACCGGCCGGCCCGGGCCGCGTACGCCCGCACCGCGGGTTCACCCACCCCGGTCGTCGGCGAGAACCTGGGCAGCACCGTCGTGAACGTGATGTCCAGGCCGGCACGGTTCGCCTCGTCCTGCGCGTACCCCGTGATGAAGCGCTGGGTCTGCTTGGCCCCGGCGTAGCCGCCGCTGAGCGGGGAACCGGCCAACGCCGCACCGCTGCTGACCACGATGACCCTGCTGCCGGGGCGCAGCGGCGTCAGCAGGACCTCGCGCAGCCAGTGGAACGTGATCCGCACGTCGGTCTCCCAGTTGACCGAGAACGTCTCCCACGTCTGCTCCTGCAACGGCCGCATGTGCGGGACGGCGCCGGCGACGATGACGACGACCTGCGGCTCGTACCGGTCGAGGAGGCTGGCCGGCACCGTGGCCCGACCGGCGTCGACGACCTCCGACTGGATGCTGCCGGCGCCGTTGGACGGCTCGGGAAACGTCACCGCCGTGCGGGACACGGCGACCACCGGGGCGCCGGCCTCGGCGAAGGCGGTGGCGATCCCACGGCCCACGCCGCGGCTCGCACCGACGACGATCGTGGTCCTGCCGGACAAGTCGCTCATGGTGTCCTCCCAGTCATGTTCGTTCCGCCATTTCCTGTCTTCCGGTCGCGGCGACCGCGAGCGGCCCCCGCGCTCTCAACGCGTCGACCGGCGCGGGGGTACGCCGCCCGCAACACGACTCCGGCTCCGGCCGGACGCGGGGCGCCTGGTACCGGAGCTCTCCCAGACTCCCAAACCCCGGCCCGCGGTTCTTCTTCCAGATTGACCACTTCGGCCGGATCGGCCAGGCCGGCGCCCGGGCCGGCGCCCGGGTCGGCACCACGGGAGAAGCCCCGCCCGTGGTCAGGGCCAACCCGCTCGGTCTCCGGACCCAGCGCTACGCGGTCAGGTCGAGGGCGAGCAGGCCCGCGCCCACCCAGCCGGCTTCGACGCCCAGCGTGGCCGGCGCGATGACGGGCTCGGTCCGGTGGCCGCGGGCGAACAGGAAGCGTTCCATGCTCTCCCTGGCCGGGGCGAACAGCAGCTCCCCGGCGGCGGCGACTCCCCCTCCGATGACGATCAGCTCCAGGTCGAAGAGGGTGACCAGGGACGCGAGGCCGATCCCGAGCCAGTCGCCGAGCCGCGCGTACAACGCGAGCGCCGTGGGGTCGCCCGCCCGCGCGGCGGCGAAGATCGCGTCGCCGGTCACGGCCGGCCCGGTGACGAGCGGGCCGCCCGGGCGCGCCAGCTCGGCCTCCATGCCGTAGCGCCGCAGCGCCGAGCCCGACGCCAGCGCCTCCAGGCAGCCGATGTTCCCGCACGGGCAGCGCACCCCGCCGTGCGGGTCGACGATCAGGTGCCCGACCTCGGTGCCGATCCCGGTCCGGCCCCGGAACAGCTCCCCGTCGAGGACCACGCCGCCGCCCACCCCGGTGCCCACGGTGAGGAACAGCATGTAGTCGGCCGACCTGCCGAGTCGGGCCTCGGCCCAGGCGGCGGTGTTCGCGTCGTTGTCGACGGTCGCGGGGAGCCCGCTGGCCTCCTCCAGGATCCGCCGCAGCGGCACCTTCTCGTACGCGTTGTTCGGGGCCCAGCGGATGTGCCCGTCGGGCCACTCGATGAGGCCGGCCGCCCCCACCCCGATCGCCTCGACCTCCGGATGGCGGTCCCGCAGCTCCGCGACCGTGCGGTGCAGCACGTCCAGCGTGCCCTCTTGGTCGCCGGGTGTCGGGACCGGTGGGAGCGTCTCCACCAGGGTGCCGGCCGCGGTGACGATCCCGCCCGCGATCTTCGTACCGCCGATGTCCAGGCCGATCGCGACCCTGTCCGGCCGGTTCCCTGCGGCGAGCTGCGCGCTCGAACGGTTCATCGAACCTCTCCCTACCTCTGGTGGTGCCGGGCGGTAGGACTGCTACCGGCGCGCGGACTGGCCGGTCCGGTCGGCCGTCGACTGCTGGAGGACCTGGTGGATGAGGCACGCGGCGGCGGCCCGCGCGCCCTGTTCGTCCGCGGTGGTGCGGACCCAGAACTGGCACTCGTCCGCCCCGTCGGAGAAGGCGTGGGTACGGATCGTCTCGACCATCGCCCCGGTGTACCGGGCGGCCAACCCCGTCCCGAAGTCCGCCGAGTCGATGTGGAACTTCCGGGCCCGGCCGATCAGCTCCGGCGGCGCGTAGATGACCACGGTCGTCGGGTTGAGCAGGTTGAGCACGGTGGCGATGCCCCGGCCGAGTCCCGCGCCGGCCCGGGCGAAGACCTGTTGGACGAGTTCCTCGTCGCCCCGGCGGAGCGCGGCCTGGAAGTCCCCGTCGAAGTCCCGCTCCCGCAGCGCGAGTTCGATCGCCCGCGGGGTGGCCACGCCCTCCAGGCAGCCCGGGTTCGTGCACCGGCAGCGGACGACGTCGGCCTCCTCGAACTCGACGGAGGTGTGCCCGAGCTCGCCGGCCATGCCCCGGCCGCCCCGGTACACCTGGCCGTTGAGGACCAGGCCGCACCCCAGCCCGAGGTGGGTCACGAGCACGACGGCGAAGTTGTCGTCGTCGATCCCGTGGAAGCTCGTCTCGTACAGCGCGAGGGAGTTGGCGTCGTTCTCCAGCGCGACCGGCAGGCGCAGGCTCTGGGCCAGCAGCTCGGCGAGCGGGAAGTGGTCCCAGGTCGCGTTGGCCGACCGGATCACCCGGCCCTGGTGCACGTGGCCGCCGATCTCCACCCCGACGCCGGACAGGTCCTCGTCCTCCCCGATGTGGGAGCGCAGCGAGTCGACCAGGGTGAGGATCTGCGCGAAGACGTGCGTCTCGTCGAGGCTGTCCAGGGGAAGTTCGAGCGGTCCGGCCACGATGTTGGCCAGCATGTCCGTGACCACGCCGACCAGCCGTTTGCGGGCGTCGGGCGCGTCGCCGATCACCCGGATGCCGATCGCGCGCTGGCGGAGGAACTGGCGGCCGGTGTGCCCACGGGGAACGGGGCGCGGCGCGAGGACCGGCCGTTCCGGCGCCACCGTCCCGGCGGCCGGTCCGGCGCCGAGGAAGCGGGCGACGCTCGACTCGACGAGGCTGTCCACCCAGCGGTCGCTCAGGGGCAGGAAGAGCGCGACGGCGACCCGGTCGCGGGTGACGACCAGGCGTTCCCCGGTACGGGCGGCCTCGACCAGGCGTTCGCCCCGCAGGTCGCGGATGCTCACCCGGGAGAACGGGGCCGGTCCGGTCCGGTCGCCGGGCGGTTCGTCGAGGAGGTCCGTCAGGTCGGTGGCCGGCTGCCCCGTGGCGAGCCCGACCTCCTCGGCGTGGACCCGGGCGGCGGTGCCCTCCGCGTCGAAGTCCGTCAGGCGTTGCAGGATCTCCGTGCTGAGCGGGACGAGGACCCCGGCGAGGGCGCCCTTGTTCGTGACGCCGAGGAACTCCCCCGGACCGATGTCGCCGATCACCTCGCCGGACAGGTCACGAACGCTGACTCTGCGCATGCGGCGCTCCTCTCGTGGACGGAAGCCGCCTTCCGGTCCGCAGTACCACCGTAGACCGTTGTCAACCGTTGTCAACGGTGTGTACGATCGCGGACAGGGGTGGTGCCACGTGCCGAACAACGATCCGGGCGGCCCCGAGGGCGTCGGCGGCTACGAACCCCAGCTCCAGTCGTTGCGCTCCGCCGTCAAGTGGCTGATCACCGCGTCGGCGGGCGTCGGCGCCGTGATGGTGGCGGGGCTCGGGCTCACCGACCTCGGCCAGTTGCCCGCCACGTCCTGGCGGTTGTACGTGGCCCTGGGCGCCGCGGTCGTCACGCTCGCCACGATCGCCCACCTGATCACGTCGGCGTCCGCCGTGCTGACCCACGAGTGGCTGACCCTGGCGAGCTTCACCGAGAAGACGTTCGGCCTGCCGGACCCCCGCCAGCGCGAACCCCGCGACCAGCTCGGCGTGATCGAGGAGAAGCTGGCGTTCTCCCGGCACGAGCTGTACGGGCACGTGGCCCGCTCCGTGCCCGACCTGCACGGGCGGCTGGCGGACGTGCACCGGGAACTCGCCCGGCCGGACCTCACCGCCGAGGCGCGGTCGGCCGCGACGGACCTGTCCGTCGAGCTGCGCCGGACGGCCCGCGCGGTGGTCCAGTGCGCCAACTACCACTACACGCTGTACCTGTTCCAGGGCCTCAGGACCCGACTGGCCTGGGCTGCGGCCGTCGTCATCGCGGGCATCATCGTCTTCGCCTACGCGGCGAGCCCGCCCGCCTCCCACGATCCGGTCGAGGTGCGGTTGGTCGCTAGCCGCCCAGCGCCCGCAGCAGCTGCTCCCCCGGCTCCGTCATGTCCACGATGAGGAAGCCGACATCCGCCCCGACCTCGTCGAGCTCGCGCCTGTCCTGCTTCTTGGACAACCGGCGACACGTGAACGTGTAGCCCTGCACCGAGTAGACGCCGAGACCGGGCTGACCCGGGACCGTCACGGCCGGCACCGGCGCGGAGTCGAGCTGGCGCAGCAGATCCTGGATGATGTCCCTTCTCAGGTCCACCTCGACGCACAGCAGCTTTTCCTTGACCCCGAGGGAAGCGCGCACATACTCAGGCACAGCCGTACCTCACTAGTCGCCAGTCTTCGTTCGCGTAACCGCAGGATGACAGAGGCGTGACTCCACACTAGATCGGTCGGGGACGTCCGACGGAGGTGTGACAGGAGCCCGACAGTGCACCGGTACGCGGTCGGCGGGCGGAGGCTAGCGGTATTCGGGGTTCGGGAAGTCGAAGCGGGCCCCGGCGTCCCAGGCCGAGCGCTGGTTGCCGTGCGCGGGAAAGCCCCCGGCGTCCTTGAGCATCCGGGCCAGGTGCAGCAGGTTCCACGTCATGAACGTGGTGTTGCGGTTGGTGAAGTCGTTCTCCGGACCACCGGAACCCGGATCCAGGTACGACGGGCCGGGGCCCGCCTCGCCGATCCAGCCGGCGTCGGCCTGCGGCGGGATCGCGTAGCCCAGGTGCTGGAGGCTGTAGAGCACGTTCATCGCGCAGTGCTTGACCCCGTCCTCGTTGCCGGTGATCAGGCAGCCGCCGACCCGGCCGTAGTACGCGTACTGGCCGGCGTCGTTGAGGAGGCTGGAGCACGCGTAGAGCCGTTCGATCACCCGCTTGGTGACGGAACTGTTGTCGCCCAGCCAGATCGGGCCGGCGATCACGAGGATGTCGGCGGCCATCACCCGCTCGTACAGCGCGGGCCACTCGTCGGTGGCCCAACCGTGTTCGGTCATGTCCGGCCACACGCCCGTGGCGATGTCGTGGTCGACGGCCCGGATCTCCGACACCGCCACCCCCTGCTTCGCCATGATCGCCCGGCTGATCCCGATCAGGCCGCCGGTGTGGCTCAGCTCCGGGGAGCGCTTCAAGGTGCAGTTGACGAACAGGGCGGTCAGGTCGTCGAACATACGCACCATCCCCACGACAGCGTCCGGCGGCCGGGCCGTCACCCGGCCGCCTTCGAGCCTAGGACACCGGCCGCCGGCCGGGCCCCGGATGTCACAGTTCGGTGGGCACCTGCCGGGGAGCGGACGGCATGGTCGAGCTGGGTGCCTCCGCCGCCGCGGCGGGTGCCTGTGGCGCGGTCGGTGCGTGTGGCGCGGCGGGTGTCTCTGGTGCGGCGCCGTGCGGGCCGAGTCCCGCTTCGGGTATCGGGCGTCGGGCGCGCGACCGGCCGAGTGCGCTCAGGTGCCACGGTGTGGTCGCCAGCGCGAGCAGCCCGACGATGTAGAAGACGATCGCCGCGACCCACGGGGTGGCGTCGGTCGGTCGCATGGGCCAGGCGCACCAGCGGGGTCGGCTGCCGTCGTCGAAGCCGAACCTTCAGGTTGAGCCCGGAGATCACCAAATTCGCTGCGGACTTGACAGGGGCATGTGTGAGTGGTTAATTACTCCCATGAGGAAGTTGTCCACCGCCGACGAGCGCCGCGCCGAGGTCCTGGCCGCCGCCGTGCAGGCGTTCGCCGCCCGGGGCTACTACGGCACCACCACCGCCGAGGTGGCCAAGGTCGCCGGCATCTCCCAGGCGTACGTCTACCGGCTGTTCCCCGACAAGGAGTCGCTGTTCGTCGCGGTGGTCGACCACTGCTCACGGCTGATCCGCGAGCGCCTCGCGGAGGGGGCGGCGGGGGCGACCGGCAGCACGCCCGGGGCCGTGCTCGGCGCGATGGGTAACGCGTACGCGCAGCTCATCGTGGACCGGGATGTGCTCATGGTGCTGATGCACGCCACGTGCGCCGCCTCGGAGCCGCCGATCCGGGTGGCCGTGCGGGACATGTACGCGCGGCTGGTCGAGTACGCCCGGGCGGCGTCCGGCGGCTCGGAGACCGAGGTGCAGGGCTTCTTCGCCACCGGTTTCCTGTGCAACATGACGATGGCGATGGGCGCCGAGGAGGTCGACGCGCCGTGGGCGCGCACCCTGCTCGCCGGCATCCGGCACTACTGAGTCTTCGAGGAGGTCGCTCCGGGCGGCCTTTTCTTTCGCCCATGGTGTGAGTAATCAACCACTCACAAGAAAGGTCCGTGATGAGTACTCGCCGGGGTCCCGCTCTCGCGGCACTCGCGACCGCACAGTTCCTGGTCGTGCTGTCCGTGTCCAGCGTCAACGTGGCGCTGCCCGATCTCCGCGCCGGGCTCGGCCTGGACGCCACCGCGCTGTCCTGGGTGGTCACCGCCTACGTCCTGGGCTTCGGGGCGCCGCTGCTGGCCGCCGGACGGCTGGCCGACCTGTACGGCCGCCGCAGGCTGTTCGCCCTGGGCCTGGCCGGGTTCGCGGTCGCCTCGCTGGCCGCCGGACTGGCCGAGGGGCCGACGCAACTGCTCGCGGCCCGGGCCGCCCAGGGCCTGGGGGCCGCCCTGCTCGCGCCGGCCGCGCTGGCCCTGGCCCTCGGGCTGTTCCCGCCCGGCGGGGGCGGACGGGCGCTCGGCGTGTGGGGGGCCGCCTCCGGGGCGGGCGGCGCAGCCGGGGTGCTGCTCGGCGGGCTGCTCACCGGGCCGTTCGGCTGGCAGTCGATCTTTCTGGTCACGGCGGGGCTCGCGGTGCCGCCGCTGGTCGCGGCCCTCCTGCTGCTGCCCGCCGACCGGCCCACCACCGCCCGGCGCGCCCTCGCACTGCCCGCCGACCGGCCCGGAACCCGCCAGCCCACCGGCGACCCGCGCACACCGGCCCGGCCCGGAACCGACCGTGCCGGCGACCGGCGGGCCCTCGACTGGCCCGGCGCGTTCGCCGTCACCGCCGGCCTGGTCGCCGTCACCTACGCCCTGTCGGCGGGCGGCACCCGGGGCTGGGGCTCCCCCGCGGTCCTCGGATCAGCGGTTCTCGGTCTGGCCGCGTTGGCCTGGTTCGTCCGGCGGCAACGGCGCGGCCCGGCCCCGCTCGTGCCGCCCCGGCTGCTGGCCACCGGCGCGACCACTCGTGCGAACGTGGCGATGACGCTGCTCGGCGCCGTGTGGGTGGGCCTGTTCTACTTCCTGCCGCTGTACCAGCAGCAGGTGCTCGGCCAGACCCCGCTGACCGCCGCCCTCGGCCAGCTCCCGCTCGCCGCCATGATCGTCGTCGGCTCCACCGTGGCCCCCCGGCTGCCCGCCCGGGCCGCCGTCACCGGTGCCCTCGCGGCGATCGCGCTCGGCCTGGCCTGGCTGTCCCGGGCACCCGTGGCCGGTACGTTCGCCGCCGATCTGCTCGGGCCGACCCTGCTGCTCGGCGCGGGGATCGGGGTCGCGTTCACCGGCCTCACCGGGCTGGCCACCCGCGACGCGGCCCCGGCGGACGCCGCGACGGCCGGCGGGCTGGTCAACACCACCCGGCAGGTCGGCGGCGCGCTCGGCCTGGCGCTGATGACCACGATCGCCCAGGCCGGCACCTCCGGGCTGCCCGAGGGCCCATCGACTCTCGCGGCCGGTCACGCCGCCGCGTTCCTGACCGGGGCGGTCCTCGCCGCGGTCGCCAGCCTCACCGTCGCCATCACCACGAGGAGAACCCGATGACCACCAAGCCGTACCTGACCGGGCACTACGAGCCGGTCGTCGACGAGATCACCGCCCAGGGCCTGACCGTGCGCGGCACCCTCCCGCCGGAGCTGTCCGGCCGCTACTTCCGCAACGGGCACAACCCGCTGCCCGGCGTCGTCCCGCCGCACTGGTTCAAGGGTTCGGGCATGGTGCACGGCCTGCGGCTGCGCGACGGGCGCGCCGAGTGGTACCGCAACCGCTGGGTGCGCACCCCGGCCCTGGACGGCGTGCCGTACATCGGTGCCGACGGGGTGCCGAACCTCGCGTCCAGCGGGGCAGCCACCAACGTCATCGGGCACGGCGGCCGGATCCTGGCGCTCCAGGAGGCCAACCTGCCCTTCGAGCTCACCCCCGAGCTGGACACCGTCGGGGCCTACGACTTCGGGGGCCGGCTGCGGACCGCGATGACGGCGCACCCCAAGGAGGACCCGGTCACCGGGGAACTGCACTTCTTCGGGTACGGCCCGTTCCCGCCGCACCTGACGTACCACGTGGCCGACGCGGCCGGGAACCTGATCCGCACCGAGGTGGTCGACGGCGCGGGGCCCTCGCTCATGCACGACTTCGGCCTCACCGCGAACCACGTGATCTGGCTGGACCTGCCGGTGGTGTTCGACCACGCCGAGCAGTCCGGCATCCCCTACCGGTGGAGCGACTCGTACACCCCCCGGATCGGGATCATGCCGCGCACCGGCCCGGCGAGGGTCCAGTGGTTCGAGGTGGGGCCCGGGGCGCTGCTGCACGTCGCCAACGCCTACGAGGACGCCGCCGGCCGGATCGTCCTGGACGGGCCGCGCTACGACCGCTCGGCGTGGGAGACGTCCTGGAAGTGGTGGGTCGGCGCGCCCGGCCACGGCGTGGAGCCCGGGGTCGGCTCCGTCGGGCACCGGTGGACGTTCGACCTGACGGCCGGCACGGTCCGCGAGGAGGCCACCGACGACCTGGTCACCGAGTTCCCCGCGATCAACGAGGGCCTGCTCGGCCACGCGCACCGGTACGGCTACGCGGTCGCCTTCCCGGGGGCCGGCCTCACGGAGTACCACATCGCGAAGTTCGATCTGGAGACCGGCGCCCGGCACCTGCTGCCGATCGGGCGGGACCGGATGCCCGGCGAGGCCGTGTTCGTGCCCGCCGCCGGTGCCACGGCGGAGGACGACGGGTACCTGCTCACCCTCGTCAGCGACCTCGCCCGCGACACCTCCGAACTGCTGGTGCTCGACGCCGGCGACCTGTCCGCCGCGCCGGTCGCGGTGGTGGAACTGCCCCGTCGGGTGCCGGCCGGCATCCACGGTTCCTGGATCGCCGACGAGGTGAAGAACTGATGACCGACATCGACCGCACCGCGCCCGTACTCGTCCGACACGAGGTCCTGATCGCGGCGGACCCGGCGGCCGTGTGGCGGCTGCACACCGACATCGCGGCCTGGCCGGCCTGGAACACCGACATCACCACCGCCCGGCTGGCCGGGCCCCTGGCCGAGGGCGCGACCTTCCACTGGCACACCCACGGCCTGGACATCGCCTCCACCGTGCTGGAGCTGGTCCCCGGCGCGCGGATCGTGTGGGGCGGGCCCGCGCACGGCATCGACGGGGTGCACGTGTGGACCTTCGCGCCGGCCGACGGCGGGACGCTGGTGACCACCGAGGAGTCCTGGGCCGGGCCGCCGGTCGACGCCGACCCCGTGGGGCTGCGCGCGGCCCTCGACGCCTCGCTGACGGCCTGGCTGGGGAACCTCAGGGTTGCGGCCGAGCGCTGACCGGGTCCGTGCCGAGGGCCGGCCCGTGCCGCCGGGCCGGCTCGGAGCACCGTGGTGATCAGTACCACTGAGGACGTTCCTGAGCGAAATTTGAGGAAATACTCCGGTGCTCTTAATACGAGGCAATTGATACTCGGCCCCCTGACCTGTCCGCCGCACCGGCGGCCGGACAGCCGTCGCGGCGACCACTCCGCGCGGACACCGACACGGGCGGCAACGGCGCCGCCCCGACTCAGGGACGGTTCCGGTTTGCACACGAGGCGGACGGCGGTCGTCGGCGGCGGGATCGGCGGCCTGGGGGTGGCCCTCGGACTGCTGGACAAGGGGCTGGTGGCCGGCCCCGAACTGACGGTCCTCGACGCGGAGCCGGGCAGCGGGCGGATCCAGACCCACACCAGCCCGCAGGGTGCGGTCTGCGACCTGGGCGCGGCGCGGTACACCCCGCTGCTCCATCCGTTGCTGCACGAGCTGCTGGGCCGGTTCGACGTTCGCACCAAGCCGTACGTCTACCGGGTCCGGCACCCCGGCGACGAGGTCGCGCGGTTCGCGGCGGCGGACCTGTCCGCGCTCGCCGGGCACGGGGGCAGCTTCCTGGAGGCGCTGTCCGAGGTGCTCGGGGCCCCGGCGGCCGACCGGTTCTGCGCGCTGACCGGGTACGGGCTGCTCCGCGACCACCGGTTCTCCGCGCCGTGGGGCCTGGAGATCGTCACGACCCATCCCGAGGTGTTCCGCGGCGAGGAGTACCGGAGGTCGTGGCGGACGCCGGTGGCGGGGCTCGGGGCGCTGGTGCGCGGGATCCGGGAGTACCTGCGCCTCGCCGGGGTGCGGTTCCTGCAGCCGGCGCGGCTCGTCGGGGTGCGGGACAGCACCCGGGGGCTGGACCTCGACATCCTGGCGGGGAACGGCTCCCGGCAGGTGCTGGCGGTGGAGCAGCTCGTCCTGGCGGTGCCGCCCGGCGCGGTCCCTGCGATCCGGCTGCCCGTGGACCCGGCCGGATTCGACTGGTACCCGCACCTGGTGGACGTGCCCATGTTCAAGGGGTACCTGGTGTTCCACGACGCGTGGTGGCACCGGTACGACCTCGACCAGGTCTGTGTCGTCGCCGACAACGAGCTGCAGAAGATCTTCTTCGACTCGGCGGGCCGGACCGTCTCGTTCTACTGCGACAGCGCGAACGCCGACCTGCTCAACCGGCTCCGGGCCGCCGACACCCGCACCTTCCACCGGGAGGTGGCCGCGCGGATCGAGCAGGCGGTGGGGCGCAGACTCCCGCAGTTGGTCGGCCTGACGGACCTGGTGTGCCGCTACTGGCCGGCGGGCGTCACGTACCTGGGGCGGGGCGCGCCCGCGGTCGGGCCCGGGTGCGTGCGGGTCGCGGAGCGGATCCTGCTCAGCACGTGCGCGTTCAGCAGGAACCCCGGGTGGGTCGAGGGCGCGCTGGACAATGCCGGGGACGTGGTCTCGCGGCTCGCGGAGGACTAGAGGATTTCCGTCGGATGGCGGGAATCCCCTGACATTCTATTGAGGATTCCATAAGGTGCCGTAAAGGCTGCGTTCCCTAGCGTGGGTACCTCGACCGTGGTCATCCCTCCAGCCACGGACACACGCACCAGGAGTCACCATGCGTCTTCCCCTCAGGGCGGCCCGACTGGCCGCCGTCACCAGTACCCTCGTGCTCGCTCTCGCCGGTGTCGGCGGCAGTGTCGCGACGGCCGGCACCGCGGCGGCGACCGGCGCCTGCGAGCCGGCCTCCACGCTGCGGCAGCTGCCCGGCTCGCAGGGCACGGAGCGCGGCCAGCTCACCCCCGCGCAGGTCCGCGACCACGAGGCCCGGACCGCGACGCTGCTGCGCGGCAGGACCTCGACGGGTACGGCCGGCCTGGCCGCGACCGTGACCGTGCCGACCGTCGTGCACGTGATCATGAAGGACCAGACCCGCGCCGGGGGCAATATCCCCCAGTCGCTGGTCACCTCGCAGATCAGCACCCTGAACGCCGCGTTCGCCTCGCACGGCTTCCAGTTCAGCCTGACGAAGACGACCCGCACCGTGAACAGCAGGTGGTACGACATGGACAAGTCCAGTGCCGAGTCCGGCGCCAAGCGGGCCCTGCACGAGGGCGGGATGGGCACCCTCAACCTGTACGTCACCGGGCTGAGCCGCAACCTGGGCTACGCCTGGCTGCCCGGCGAGGCCCCGAGCCTGGCCATGGACGGCGTCGTCATCCTCAACGAGAGCCTGCCCGGCGGCACGAAGACCAACTTCAACGAGGGTGACACCGCCACCCACGAGGTCGGGCACTGGATGGGGCTGTACCACACCTTCGACAACGGGTGCTCGCCCGGCGACTACGTCAGCGACACCCCGGCCGAGGCCAGCTCCGCCAGCGGTTGCCCGGCGGGCCGCGACACCTGCACCGCCGCCGGCCAGGACCCGATCCACAACTTCATGGACTACTCGCACGACCCGTGCATGTACGAGTTCACCCCCGGCCAGGGTTCCCGGATGCGCGCCCAGTGGGCGGCGTACCGCGCCTAGGACAGGTCTTCGCCTCCCCGGCGCGGGATCGCCGGGGCGGCGGGCCGGGCGGTGTCCCGGCGCCGGTGCGTCCCCGCGCTGACGAACGCGGGGGCGCCCCGGCGCGGGGCGGGCTCCGGCGCCGG